>NZ_JAUMXC010000021.1 GCF_030529325.1 Porphyromonas sp.
TTAGACAACCTTTTTCATCAAGTTAGACAACCTTTTTTGTGCGCATCGGTACCTTTCATTCACAGAAGGATAGGCGATGCTTTTGTCTCCTATGGGAGCGTGGGTGAGATTTCTTCCATTTCTCCTGATCCTAAGAGCACTATGAGCCCGGGATCAGGCTTGACTCGCCTTGGTGCTTCTGTTTCGGAGAGTCTTTGTATATTTGTCACAGTTTTTTGACACTGCAAATCTATTTAACCCCATATACGTATTATTCAATGAGTAACTATTTGAGCACCGATACTCGTAAGATCACAACGGCACGGCTGTTGGAGATGAAGCGCAAGGAGGAGAAGATCTCCATGATAACTTCTTATGACTTCTCCATGGCACGTCTGGCAGACGCTGCTATGGTAGATGCCATCCTTGTGGGGGACTCGGCTGCCAATGTCATGGCCGGTCATGTGACCACTTTGCCCATCACACTGGATCAGATGATCTACCATGCCCAGTGCGTGGTAAGGGCTGTACGGAGAGCTTTTGTCGTGGTGGATCTGCCTTTCGGAACTTATCAGGGGGACTCTATCGAAGCCCTCAAGTCTGCTGTCCGTGTGATGAAAGAGACAGGTGCGGACTGCCTCAAGATGGAGGGTGGGGCAGAGATACGTGAGTCTGTCGAGCGTATCCTCAGTGCCGGTATCCCTGTCATGGCACATCTCGGGTTGACACCGCAGTCGATCAATAAGTTTGGCTCTTACGGTGTGCGTGCCCAAAATGAGGCTGAGGCGCGTAAACTCCGCGAAGATGCTCTACTGCTCGAAAATCTCGGTTGCTGCGCTCTTGTCCTCGAAAAAGTGCCTGCCCGACTTGCCGAAGAAGTGGCGAATAATCTCTCCATCCCCGTCATCGGTATCGGTGCAGGGCAAAAGGTCGATGGTCAGGTGCTTGTCCTTCAGGATATGTTGGGTATCACTGAGGGCTTTTCTCCGAAGTTTTTGCGCCGATATGCCAATCTCGGAGAAGAGATCAAGGGGGCTGTCAATCAGTATGTCTCCGATGTCAAGTCGCTCGATTTCCCTAACGAGAGCGAACAGTACTGATTACCCTAAGTTGTCTCTCTCATCCTTTTGGGCTCCATTTTTACTCTAATTCACTTGCCTGATATATTTTTGATATGATAGACTTCATCACCCTTTGTGACTATCTCGGTACGTTCGCTTTTGCAGTGTCGGGGATCCGCCTGGCTTCGAGCAAGCAGATAGACCTCTTCGGTGCATACGTGATCGGTCTGACTACTGCTGTCGGAGGTGGTACGCTGAGAGATCTTTTCCTCGGGCTCAATCCGTTTTGGATGACTCAACCTTCGTACCTCATCATCACATTTATTGCGCTGCTGTATGTCGCGATCTTCAGGAAGACGGTCATACGTATGAGTCCTACCGTCTTTATCTTCGATGCCATCGGACTTGGCCTTTTTGTCATCGTGGGTATGGACAAGGCCTTTTCCCAAGGTTATCCTGCGTGGGTGGCCATCGTCATGGGTGTGATCACGGGTTCGTTTGGCGGGCTCATCAGAGATATCTTCTTGCAAGAGATCCCTCTCATCTTTCGTAAGGATATATACGCGTTGGCTTGTGTTATCGGGGGACTTATCTACACGATCTTGTACAACCTTCCTATCCCTCAAGGGGTAGCCCAACTCACATCTGCCATCAGTGTCATCATCTGTCGCATCCTTGCGGCAAAGTTCCATCTCAGTTTGCCGACCCTCAAGGGTGAGGATAGTGAGAAACATCCATAGAATATCGCGCGATGACATAAATGCAGAGGGCGTATCGGATCATGTCCGATACGCCCTCTGTCCATATGTGTTCTTGAGCTACTTCGTTAAACTGCAAAGAAGACCATCAACCCTCCGAGTGTGATGTATAGCAGTGCGTATGGCAGTGCGGAGCGGAGTATCTCTCCGTCTTTGCCGGGCATATTGCATGATGCTGTGGCGATGGCTATACTCTGTGGAGAGATGATCTTGCCTCCGGTGGCTCCTGTCGTATTGGATGCTACGAGCCAGTTGGGATCGGGATATCCGAGTTGAGCAGCAACATTGTTTTGGAGTTTCCCGAAAAGTATATTGGACGAGGTGTCGCTACCCGTAACGAAGGTCCCTATCGCTCCGATCAATGGGGCAAAGAGAGGATAGAAGATGCCTGTTGCGGATGCGAGGGCAGAGGCTATGACAAGGATCATGCCGGCATAGTTCATCACCGATGCTATGGATACGAGACTGAGTATGGTGATGACGGTCTTGCGAAGATTGATGACGGTCCTTGCGAGGATCACCATCAGACGTCTGAAGCTCAGCCCCTGAATGAGTCCGCCGATGACGGTACCGAGGAAGAGCATAAGGCCTGCATTGGAGAGCCATCCGAAAGTGAAGAACTTGCCCTCTGCATAGATGGGTAGGTGTACCTTGCTCACCAAAGTGCTGCGTAAAAACTCATTGAGTGGCTTGACAAGTGGCCCTGAGAACAGTATGAAAAGGAGGATGAAGAGGTAAACGCTCCATGCCTTGAAGAGTCTGCCCGGGGTAAAATTTTCGCCCTCTTTAGCCTTGGGTGCAAATACTTTTGTGTACGTGATGATTGCAATGATCGCTGCGATACTTCCGAGGATGGCAGGGGCTTCGGCTCCGAGATAGCGAGCCACGAGGTATTGGACGGCAAAGGATATGCCTCCCACCCATATAGAGAGGAGGATGTTTTTGACTATTGACTTCACACTACGATCGGTGAGCATGAGTATGATAAATGGTATGATAAGCATGAGTGGTGAGAGCTGCAACACTACCTTGGCCGAAATATCGCTGATGGCTTCGGGAGTGGCAGTCCCTGATGGCGCAACTTCGTTGGCAAGAGTGATTACGGGGACTCCGACAGCTCCAAATCCCGTGGGTACGCTATTGGCAATGAGTGATACGAGTGCGCTGAATCCGGGCTTGAATCCCAGTGAGATGAGTATTGCCGCCGGTATCGCTACAGCTGTACCGAAGCCTGCCATCCCTTCGAGGAGCCCGCCAAAACCCCACACGAGGAGCAAGACCATTGCGCTGCGGTCGTCAGTGAGGGAGGTAAACTGTTTCTTGATGACCTCTATCTCTCCGCTCTCAAGCAACACATTGTAGCTGTATATAGCCATGAGGATGATGATAAGGATGGGGAAGGTGGCTTTGAGCAGCCCTTCAACAAGAGCCCAACCGACGCCCAATCTGTAGTAGTCTGCGGGTGCTTCCCAAATATGGGAAGGGGCCAGGTACGCGATAGCAAGGGTGGCTATCAGTGTGATGAGTGCGCTCTTGTGTCCCGGCATCTTCAGTCCAAGCATGAGGACGAAAAGCAGCAGGATCGGAAAGATTGACAGAATAACTGACATACGGGTAATAAATTGTGAGAGTCCGGTGTCGGAAAAATACCTTTTCCTCTGTCCCTACCTCGGGTGCTTCCCTTCTGTGTTGCCGGATCTATCCTTGCTCTCGGAAGGGTGATCGGCAGGAAAAGCCGGTTGACTCGGGCAGACTCTCATGGATTAGTATTATAGTTTAGGAAAAATCTCTGTCGGTAGTACTCTTGTCCTCAGACAAGGATGATGACACATTGTCGTGCTCCGTGCGCCCCCATGACGAGTGATTGCTCTATATCCGCCGTCTTCGATGGTCCGGAGATAAAGCCTCGGAACTCTCGATCGCTCTTATCTCCTATGAGACGGTAGGCATCATGCATCGTGTCCACAAGTTTTGTTTTGTCGAGAACTACACAGATAGCTTCGGAAATAAAGTATATGGCGCGGTGTTTGTACTCTTGCTCATAGTAGACAGCTCCATTTTCGCAGACGCCCAAGTGCCCTCTGAAGACTACGAGATCCGTGCCATTGAGTTCTCGAGGCTCCCCTGCATCATCGGGATTGAATGTGGCGCAGGTGATCTCGGTAAGATTGCTCGCAATCCGTTTGGCATCAGGAAAGAGACGGGTTACCACTTCAGAGACTGTCTCGCCCTCTGCGAGTTCGTAAGCCAGACCTCCCACACCCTCGATGATACTCTTGAACTGCTGTATCTTGTCCTCAAAGACCATGTGGCCGATGTCGACTTTGGGACGAGGGAAAACTTCTTTGGTGTTGCGACGGATGCTGTCGAGAATATATTGTTTACTGTCCATATGCTTATTGTTTCTTGTGGTTTTTCTTCCACCAGGTGTTGAACGACTCTTTTGCAAACTTCGGTAGTTCTCTATTCTTGCCCCAAGCATTGAACCCATTGTAGATAAGCGGGCGTGGCATCGAATTGGTGAGAGGTGCCAACTTCAGTGCTGAATAAAATAGGGTAGGACTCTCCATCAGTACCTTCATGCCGTAGCTCATGAGCTTCTTCTCTTTGCTTGCACGTCCGAAGCCATCGAGCTTTTGACGCCACACGTATATCTGCTCGCCAAGATCGACCATGACGGGACATACGTTGGAACAAGACATGCAGAGTGAGCATGCAGATACGTTACCACTGTACTTGAGTGGGTTCTTGAGCATACCAAGATTGATACCGATAGGTCCGGGGATGAAGTAACTGTATGAGTATCCACCACTGCGGCGGTAAACGGGACAAGTATTCATACAGGCTCCGCAACGGATACAGTTGAGAGTCTTGCGGTGTTGGCTCTCACCAAGGATTGTGCTTCGACCGTTGTCCACGATGATGAAGTGTTGCTCTCCTCCCTCGTGCGGATGCCCGAAGTGTGAAGTATATGTAGTGATGGGTTGGCCTGTGGCAGATCGGGCAAGCAGGCGAGTGAAGACCGAGAGACTCTCGAGGTCAGGAATGATCTTGTCTATCCCGAAGGCTGTGATATTGAGTTTCTGGCAAGCCATACCCATGTCGGCATTACCTTCGTTCGTGCAGACTACGACCTCTCCGGTCGATGCGACTGCAAAGTTTCCTCCCGTCATCCCTGCATCGGCATTGAGGAAGTCTTCACGCAAGGCTTTACGAGCCTGATGAGTCAGGTAAGTCGGGTCATAATTCCCACGTTCAGAGCCCAGTTTGTCTGCAAATAGATCTGACACCGTTTGGCGTTTGACGTGTATCGCAGGCATGACGATATGACTGGGTTTGGCCTCAAGGAGTTGGAGTATGCGTTCGCCAAGGTCTGTCTCTACGATGTCGAAACCCTTGTGGATGAGGTACTCGTCGAGATCGCACTCCTCCGAGAGCATAGACTTGCTCTTGACGAGCTTTTTTGCATCGTGGTCACGGAGTATCTTCTCTATGATGGCACAGTACTCATCGGCATCCTTTGCGTAGTGGACATGACAGCCGTTGGCACGAGCATTGCACTCAAACTCCTCTATGAGGTCTGCGAGATGCGAAGTGCTGTACATCTTGAGATCTCTGGCAGTGTGTCGTAGCTCTTCCCACTCCGGGATGTTTTTGCTCAGCCTGTCTCTTTTGGCACGAACCAGCCAGAGCGTCTGGTCATGCCAGGTAGCGTTCTCTTTGTTTGTCAAAAAACGGCGTGCAGCCTTGGAATGTGTCGTGCTCATATCATTCTCCTGCTAAGATTTTTAAGAAATGGATCGTCCGGATTGGGAGTTTGTCCCTGTCTATTACTCCCTGCATGTGCATGAGGCACGAACTATCAGCTCCCGTGATGTACTCCGCTCCTGTTGCCATGTGATCCTTGACCTTGTCTTGTCCCATACATGCCGACACTTCGGGCTCTTCAACCGAAAACATCCCCCCGAAGCCACAACACTCGTCGATACGAGAGGGCTCGAGGACTTCGATACCTTGCACTCGTTCGAGTAGAGCACGTATCTTGTTGAAGTAAGGCTCGGTGAGTTCTGACGGAGAGGAGAGTCCAAGTTCGCGCACTCCGTGACAGCTGTTGTGTATACTGACTTTATGAGGGAAGACTCCGGGTAGCTGTTGGGGCTTGATGATATCGTGGACAAATTCCGTGATATCATAGATGCGCTTCTCTGTCGTACACTCGTACCGGTGAGCTCCGAGGATGCGTGGATGATTCTCTTTGACGAATGCCACACAACTCGCGGATGGTCCCACGATGTAGTCATAATCCTTAAATAGCTTCTCGAAACGCTTTGCCAGGCCTGCAGCTTCATTTTCAAATCCTGCATTGGCCATGGGTTGGCCACAACATGTCTGATCCAACGGGTAGTCCACATCTAATCCCAGTCCCTTCAGTAGCTTGTAACAAGCAATACCGACCTTAGGATAAACGGCATTGATATAGCATGGGATAAATAGTCCGATTTTCATTCTGTTCAGTATCTGATAGTATATTCCATTGTTGAGGCATCCAAGACTGATGTGCCTCCATACATACTCGTAAATTTAGTGATTTATTTGAGAATGCTATTTTTACTTTATTAAGTATTCTCCTATTTGCTTGTTGTTTTTTATAAATGTGTTTAATGTCTGCGTTGTATGGGTTGTTTTTCTAAATTTTTAGGAGGTTGAATCCTGTTTGGGTTCGATTCCAATCTGTCTACTTTGATGCATATAAGTGTTCACCTTGATGAAGGGCTCTTTTTACATGTGGTAGTCTTGGGTATGAGTTGCGGATAGGGTTGCGGGGGTGAAAAAAACGGCTGTGATACATCAGTATCACAGCCGTTTGGGATTATATCGTTGTCGATATTAGTTGTTCTTAGCCTTTTCAGCTTTGAGCTTTTCGTTAAGGATAGGTACTACCTTGTGGAGGTCGCCTACGACACCGAGGTCAGCAACCTGGAAGATAGGAGCGAACTTATCCTTGTTGATGGCGATGATGTACTCAGACTCTTCCATACCTGCAAGGTGCTGGATAGCTCCCGAGATACCGATAGCAAAGTAGATGTCAGGACGTACGGTCTTACCTGTCTGACCTACTTGGCGTTCGTGCTCGATAAGGCCGGCATCGACCATTGCACGAGAAGAAGCAACTTCTGCGTTGATGGTGTGTGCGAGGCTGCGGAGCTTGCTAAATCCGTCTTGTGAACCGACACCACGACCACCCGATACGAGGATGTGTGCTTCGGTGATGTCCACCATGTTCTTCTCTTCGCGGATCTTCTTGATGAGACGGACACGGCTCTTGCTCTTATCAAATGGTACAGCTACCTTCTCCACTTCGCCCTTGCGAGTAGGATCTGCAGGCTTACGACGCATCACGCCCGGACGTACTGTAGACATCTGAGGGCGGTGATCCTTACATACGATGGTTGCCATGAGGTTACCACCAAATGCAGGACGAGTCATCATGAGGTTGCGATCGTCAGCGATCTCAAGAGAAGTACAGTCTGCTGTAAGACCTGTACGCATACGTGCAGAGATACGAGGACCGAGGTCACGACCGATAGTAGTTGCACCAAGGAGGAGGATCTCAGGCTTGTATGTACGTAGGACGTGTACCACTGCTTGAGCATAAGGCTCAGTGAGGTAGTCCTTGAGCATCTCATCATCTACGACGAGCACACGGTCAGCACCTGCTTCGATAAGATCTTGAGTAAGGTGACCGACGTTGTGACCACAGAGGATTGCGGTTACTTTTTCGTTGATGCCGTCTGCGAGTTCGCGTGCTTTACCAAGGAGTTCGAACGCTACATTTTGTATAACACCTTCGCGTTGCTCGGCAAAGACTTGTATGCCTTTATATTGTTCTTTGTCCATAGTAAGATCAGATGATGAATTTTTCTTTGAGTTTTTCAAGGATGATATCAGCAGCTTCTTCAGGAGTAATGTCATCGTAGAGCTTACCCATAGCCTTAGCACCCTTGGTAAATGACTTCTTCACGCTTGTTGGCGAACCCTTGAGACCGAGGCAGTCAGGATCCACGGGGAAGCTATCAGCGTTCCACTCGATGATTTCCTTGTCGAAAGTGGTCATGATGTCGTGGACATTCATGTAGCGTGGCTCGTAAGCCGATGCCAAGAATGTAAGCATACATGGGAGTTCTACTTCGAGCTCTTCGTGACCTTCTTCGACGTTACGACGTACTACGAGGGTCTTCTTACCATCAAACTCTACATCTTCCACATAAGTGATTTGTGGGAGATCAAGCTGCTCAGCGATCTGAGGACCTACCTGTGCAGTGTCACCGTCGATAGCCTGACGACCTGCGAGGATGATGTCGTACTCCATGTTTTTGAGCGCTTGAGAGAGCGTGTAGCTTGTTGCGAGGGTATCTGCGCCACCGAAGCGACGGTCAGATACGAGGATACCTTTGTCTACACCCATAGCGTAAGCTTCGCGGATGATTGCTGCTGCTTGGGGAGGACCCATGGTGATGACAGTAACCTCTGCTCCGTACTTGTCCTTGAAGAGAAGGGCTTGTTCTAGTGCGCCCTTGTCATCTGGGTTCATGATGCTCGGTACACCGTCACGGATGAGAGTACCTTTGACCGGGTCAAGTTTGATCTCTGTAGTATCAGGGACTTGTTTGATACAAACAACTATTTTCATTGTCTTTTCCTCCTAAATTACTTAAATAGGTTAGCAGCAATTACCATACGCTGTACTTCGCTGGTACCTTCGTAAATCTCAGTGATCTTAGCGTCACGCATCATGCGTTCGACAGGATATTCGCGGGTATAACCGTAACCTCCGTGGAACTGTACAGCCTTTGTGGTCATGTCCATAGCTGTCTCTGCGCAGAATAGTTTTGCCTCTGCTGCTTCGAGAGAGTAAGGCATTCCCTTGTCCTTTTTCCATGCTGCGATACGCACGAGGAGTGATCCTGCGTCGATACGAGCCTTGAGGTCTGCAAGCTGGAACTGTGTGTTTTGGAATTGTGACAAGCTGCGGCCGAACTGCTTACGTTCCTTGGTATACTTCACTGTCTCATCCATCGCACCGCGAGCGATACCGAGGGCTTGAGAAGCGATACCGATACGACCGCCATCGAGGGTCTTCATCGCAACCTTGAAACCGCCGCCGATCTTGCCGAGGAGGTTTTCTTTAGGTACGATACAGTTTTCCATGATAAGCTCACAAGTAGCTGATCCGCGGATACCCATCTTGAGCTCCTTTTTACCTACGCTGAAGCCGGGCATATCCTTCTCTACGATGAAGGCCGTGATACCCTTGTTGCCGAGACTCTTGTCTGTCATTGCGAAGATGATGTAGACGTGAGCGTACTCGGCGTTGGTGATAAAGATCTTGTTACCATTGAGGATCCAGTGGTCACCTGCATCGACGGCAGTTGTCTGCTGAGAAGACGCATCGGTACCTGCATTAGGCTCTGTAAGGCCGAATGCTCCGATCCACTCTCCGGAAGCAAGTTTTGGGAGATACTTCATCTTTTGCTCTTCTGTACCATGTTCCAGGATCGGAGCACAGCATAGAGATGTATGTGCAGATACTACAACGCCTGTAGTAGCACACACGCGGCTAAGCTCTTCGACGCACATGGAGTACATTTGATTTGTACCTCCTGCGCCACCGTATTGAGTGGGGATAGGGATACCCATGATGCCGAGTTTGGCCATCTTCTTTACGGTCTCGATAGGGAAGCGCTCTTGCTCATCAATTTCTGCTGCAAGGTGTTTTACTTCCTTTTCAGCAAAAGCTGTAATCATCTGCAAGAAAAGCTCTTCTTGTGGAGTTTTAGAAAAATCCATAGTCTCTCTTTAGTGATGTTTTGAATAAAAAGTATTAACTCTAATTTTTTGATTCCTGATATCTGGTTCGCACTGCTCCAATCTCAGACAAGGGGGCATGGTTGCCTGATGAGACATATGGGATATGGTGGTGTCTATCAATAGCCGTTGTCTACGTTAGCTTAGGTTTTCCTCCGCGTTTTTTGTATTCTGAGTATATTCTATGCCACTTTTGATCAGCGATACCTTGTCACGTTGCTGCGACAGTGAGTATCTGTGCGATTTCTTCAAAAAATGTGTTACATATCTCACCCTTTTTAGCTTTTACCCGGTTCGTACACTCTTGTACAGCATAAACTTGAAAAGGTTGCCTCTATCTCTGCTAAAGAGCAGATATATCGGTATATGAGACAGCCAAAGTTACCCAAAATATCTGAACCCGCAATATTTTTCTTTAATACTTATTTCGCATTATTTGGTTTGCTCTATGTCCGTGACAGAGAGACCTCTTTTCCCAACAACTCCCGGACTTCTTTCATTTGCATTATACTGATCGGAAATGAGTAACTTTGCGGTCTAATATAAAGAATTTTCAGATGCTTGCACTCAACAATGTCTCGGTATACTTCGGTGCCGAGTGCCTCTTTTCAGATATCACCCTGAGGATAAATCCCAAGGAGCGCGTGGCCTTGGCCGGTCGCAATGGTGCCGGAAAGACCACCATGCTCAACATCATCTCCAAAAGGATAACACCTACGGAGGGCTCGGTGTCGCATCCTTCGGACATGACGATAGGCTACCTGCCTCAGCATCTCCTGACAAAGGACGAAAGAACGGTGAGAGAGGAGGTGCGGCTGGCTTTTGGGCGTGAGTTGGAGATCAAGCGTACCCTCGATGCGCTCACGGATGAATTGTCGACCCGTACCGATTACGACAGCGAAGACTACATGGAGGTTGTCCGGAGGTTGGCGAACTATACCGAACTACTTGCTATCTATGGCTCTGACCACAGGGAGGCTGAGATCGAAAAGACGCTGAAGGGGTTGGGTTTTGTAGACACGGACTTTGACCGACAGACTTCGGAGTTCAGCGGAGGTTGGCGTATGCGCATAGAGCTGGCCAAGATGCTATTGAGTCGTCCCGATCTCTTGCTCCTCGATGAGCCTACCAACCATCTAGATATGGAGTCGATCATTTGGCTCGAGACGTTCCTCAAGTCCACTTCGGCTGCTGTCGTCATGGTGTCTCACGACCGCAAGTTCCTCGACAACACCACTACTCGTACCATAGAGCTTTCGCTGGGCAGGGCCTACGACTACAAGGCATCCTACTCTCACTATGTCACTTTGCGTGAGGAGCGATACCAACAACAGCTCCGCGCCTATGACAACCAGCAGAAGATGATCAAAGATACCGAAGACTTCATCGAACGTTTTCGTTACAAGGCAACAAAGTCGGTACAAGTGCAGTCTCGTATCAAACAGCTCGAAAAGATCGAGCGTGTCGAGATCGAAGACCTCGATCGTCGGCATATCCACTTCCGTTTCCCTATGGCAGTGCCTTCGGGAGCATATCCGGTGATTGTCGAGGGCTTATCGGTGTCCTATGGAGATCTCAATGTACTCTCCGGCATCGATCTCACTATCGAGAGGGGAGACAAGATTGCTCTCGTGGGGAAAAATGGTTCGGGTAAGACGACCTTTGTCCGTGCCCTCATGGGCGAACTGCCTTACGATGGTATGATAAAGGAGGGACATCAGGTAAAGATTAGTTATTTCGCTCAGAATCAGGCTTCCCTTCTCGATCCGACCAAGACTATTTTCCAGACTATCGATGATGTGGCTGTGGGTGAGATACGCACACGTATCAATGATATACTGGGGGCTTTTATGTTTGGTGGGGAGATTGCGGAGAAAAAGGTGCAAGTCCTCTCCGGTGGCGAGCGCAGCCGTTTGGCAATGATCCGTCTCCTCCTCGCTCCGTCCAATGTACTCATTCTCGATGAGCCTACCAACCACCTTGATATCAGTAGCAAGGAAGTGCTCAAAGAGGCTATAAGCAACTATGAGGGTACGGTGCTCATCGTCTCTCACGACCGGGATTTTCTCGACGGATTGGTAGATAAGGTCATAGAGTTCAGGGACAAAAAGATCATCAACCATCTCGGAGGTATGCCCGATTATTTGCGAGCTCTTGCTCAGCGCAATGATGAGATAAATGCCATATCTGTGACCAAACAGACGGTGGCAACCGAAGAGAGTACCGGCAAGATGGACTATGCCCGTCAGAAGGAGCAGCAAAAACAGCTGCGCAAGCTCCAACAGCAGGTCGAACGCTGTGAGACCAAAATCGCTGAGGTCGAGCAGGAAATCGCAGACATCGAGGAACAAATGTCGCAGGGTAATACTGCCTCCGAACTTATTACCCGTTACGACACTCTCCAGCGTAGCTATGCCACTCTGATGGAGGAGTGGGAGCAGGCGCAGTCAGACTTGGAGAGTGTTTCGGAGGCTTAGTCTTTATAGTAATATTGTATTGAGTATGAAGCATATTTTGATCTGCAGTATAAATGATCTGGACAGGTATTCTGCCCTTGCTGCCGAGTTTTGGACTGAATATAAGGAGTCATTCCCCTATGCAGAGAGGCGGGCGGGAGAGAGTATCCGTGCGCTCCTTGATCGCGAGGGTAGTGCTTTTTACATCCTCTTTTTTGTCGACGAATCGGACGGAGGCTTGGCTGCATTTGCAGTTCTTCACAGCCTGCCGACCTTTGAGTATATAGAGTACCTCTGTGTCCCTGCACGCAGGCGTAGCGGAGGGCTTGGGGCAAAGGTGTTGGACGAAATCTCTAACCTTACGGGCAAGGCTCTCGTTCTCGAAGCCGAACCACCGTTCTCCAACGATTGGGCGGATCGTCGTATAGCCTTCTATCGTCGCAATGGTTTCTCGCTCATAGATACCCCCTACATCCAACCTCCTTATCATGACGATGCTGACTCGGTCGAACTCAGACTCATGGTCCGGGGCGATTATCCGATGACAGACTCTCCGGCGTCCGATCTTTACCGCCATGTGTATGCCCTGCCTTCGGATCATCCTCTTTTCCTCAGCCTTTAAGACTGAGTAGGCCTTTTTGCTAAAAATAAATGGCGAGGGTCTGATACAGATTGCCTGTGTCAGACCCTCGCCGTTTTCGTGCTATGTTCCCGCATTTCGGGTGTTTGGATCGAAAGATATACATCTGTCGAAATCGATGTGTCTAACTTGATGAATTAAGTTAGACAACTTCATTCGTCAAGTTAGACAACCTTTTTTCAGCAGATCTCAACCCTCTAAAATATCCCTCTTCATTATCGATAATCAAGACTGCCTTTTCTTATGCCTTCCTGCTATAAAAAGAGTGCTTGTTATGTTTGATTATGAGTATATCAACGGGTAGATACGGAAAGCCCCACTTTTGTCATATCGTCAAAAGTAGGGCTTTCGTTATTTTTTATTTCTCCTTTTGGTAGAGAGAGTTCCGACGCTCGTGTCGGTTCAGTTGATCTTTTCCTTTTTGTATCTCGGTTTTGATACGGTGCAGTTCGTAGCTTGCTTGGATGGCCCGGATCGCAGGAGTAGGGAGATCAAATGTCCTTTTTTTCTCTTTTGCTCCGTTGATCTCGACCTGAAGTTTGCTTGTCCCGCCCATGTTGAATACAAAGGCTGCAAGTTCTTCGGCATTGGCGTGGGTAAAGGTCAGACGCTCATACTTTCGACCGTCGATATCGTAGCGGTAGTTGGTCCCGCCGTCGTAAGGAATGGTGTCAGAAGTGACAAATGTATCCGATGCTTTGTCTTTGATCGTGACACTCATGGACTCCGGAGCCGGTGCTCCCGAAGTCCCTGCCACGATCTCAAGGAGACCTTCGTTGTTGAAGTAGACATCAAGGAATGATGATTGTGGTTGGGACTCGGCGGGATTGTAGTCTTTGTATCTTGTGATGCTGTGCCCTTCGATCTCTTCGGACTTGATGACCTCAAAGAGCTCCAATGCCTTTGCTTCGCGTATGAGCAGAGAGTCTATCATGGGAGCGAGGAAGAGGCTGTCGCGCCGGGACTGGAGCAGTCGTACCTGACGGATGAGGTCAAATGCCTGCCGGCGTGCTTTGACGGCTGTGGGAAAACTCTTGTTGAGGCTGTCGAGCAGAGTCAGAGCTTGTTCGTAGCGTTGTTCGGAGATATGGCTTTCTGCTTCGGAGATCAGCAAATTGGCCTTTTTTTCTTCGCTTGATGTGCAGGCTGCCAGCCCGAGGAGGATGAGGATAAATACTTTTTTCATGACAATTATCGTTTTAGGGAAGAAAACGTTTTTTCATTGTATATGTGGTAACGTACCAAAAGACTGTGTTGGTATAGTTCTTTGTACGCTTTTTCTCTGTCTCCGATATCCATGCGCTGAGGTTTGGATGCCTGAAAATCTCTCCATGCGCGCAGTACGGCAAAGGCATCTTTGGGCTTCCCGGAGAGGAGAAAGACCAGAGAGGCAAGCATATCGAGGAAAAAGCGTAGGAAGAGAACCTCTCGGAGTCGAGAGTCCGGCAGGTTGCGATAAAGCATACGGAGGTTGTTGCGGAAATTGAGGTGTGTCTTTCGAGGATTTTCCGCTGAGAGAGAAGCACCGCCTTCGTGATAGACAACACCGGAAGGAACGACGAAGAGTTTGTGACCCATGGACTTCCAACGCCAGCACAGATCTATCTCCTCTTGGTGGGCAAAGAACGTGCTGTCCAAACCTCCTGCGGTAAGGTAGGCTTCTCTCCTCACGAGCATTGCGGCTCCCGTGGTCCAGAAGACTTCTTGGGGTGTCGTTCCGTACTGCCCTCGATCCTTTTCTATGGTTGCGAATATCCTCCCGCGGCAGAACGGGTATCCGAGCCTATCCATGTATCCACCTTGAGCACCTGCGTACTCGAAGGACTCCGGAGACTTCTCCCAACGTAATTTCGGTTGTACGGCAACGACATCGGGATGACTGTCGATGAAGTTATAAAGTGGGGTGAGCCAATGCTCTGTCACCCTCACGTCGCTGTTGAGCAGAAGGACATAGGGGTGATCTACTTGTGCTATTGAGCGGTTGTATCCTTCGGCAAAACCATAATTCTGCCCGAGGTCGATGACACACACACCCATCTCCCGACAGTAGGCTATGGAACCGTCAGATGAGCCATTGTCGGCTACTATCACTTCTCCTATGGCTGCGGGGGTATGCTCAATGACGGTGGGGAGATACTTTCTCAAGAGCTTCTCACCGTTCCAGTTGAGGATGATGACTGCTACGGGTGGCATCGGGCTGTTGGCGTTCATAATCTCTTGAATTCTTGGTAAGGATTGAACTCCAAAACTTCTTTCTCTCCGTACTTCCACCTCTTGTGTGTCCATAACCATAGAGCGGGATTGGCATTGATAGAGTTCTCAAGGCGGTGCATAAACAGAGCTGATAGTTCACCAAATTCGTGAGTCGAAGCATCCTCTGTGAGGACCTCTACGGTGCAGACATATCGGCCACGACGTGATCGCTCGACACGCAGATAGCATATTGGAGACTTCGTCTTCTGAGCGAGACGCTCCATACCGGTAAAGACTGCAGTATCACGGTTGAGGAAGTTGGTGAACAGATGTACGTTTTGTGGGGAAGGTGTCTGATCCGCTACGAAGATCAGTAGTTGGTTGCTCTCGCTCCTGCTCATGCCCATGATCGCTCTTGGTGCAAAAGTCTTGTCGATGAGTTTGGTGCCAAACTTGCTTCTTATCCTGTACATCACATAGTTCATGACACCTTTGAGGGGTTTATACAAGACGCTCATCTGTGTAAAAGGCAAAAAGTCTTGAAATCCTGTGAACCATTCCCAATTGCCATAGTGCCCCAGTGTGAGGTAGACCAAGCGGTGTCCCTTTTCGTGCAAGGCCTCGATTTGCTCTTCTCCTCTGAGGATAACGTGTTTGCGAAGTGTACGACTACCAAAACCGGCTATCATAAAGTATTCAACAAAAAGGTCGGAGAGGTGGATGTAGATATCTCGCTCTATCCGTGCTCGCTCCTCGTCCGACTTGTGTGGGTAGGAGCGTAGGAGTTGTTCTCTCACTACCTCGAGTCTGTATCCTACCACTTTGTGTAGGAGTAGTGCTACGATATTCGACACTCCGTAATGCCACCATGCGGGTAACTTTCCGATGAGTGCCATTGCCCCATAGATTATCGATCCGAGTATGCGATCCTTTTTACTGAATGTGATCTCCATGTTTCTGTGTGTTATTCGGCAAGTGTTGCAGACATTATCTCGGCATCTTCGCTCGTCACCTCTCCGATGATCACGTTACATACGCCCCCTTCGGCGACAGAGCCCTTAGGGAGACGCACACGTACGTAATTGTCAGTAAATCCGTAGATATATTCCGGGTCTGTCCCATGTTCGAATAGAGCACGGCGTACTGTCCCCTTTTGACTTTCGTAGAACACTGTCAGCTTTTCCGTGCTCAGGGCGATAAGCCTTTTGCTTCTGCGGTGCTTTACCTTAGGGTCTACGGAGTACTCGATGTTGAGCGCATCTGTGCCGGGGCGTTCGGAATAACTGAATACGTGCAACTGTGAAATATCCAACGACTTGATGAACTCATAACACTCTTCAAAATACTCGTCTCTCTCTCCTCTTGTCCCTACGATCACATCCACACCGATGAAAGCATGAGGGATGAGTTCCTTTATGGTCTCTATCTTGTGTCGGAATAAGGTCGTGTTGTATCGGCGCCTCATCAGTTTGAGGACCTCGTCCGATCCGCTTTGTAATGGGATATGGAAGTGTGGAGCAAAGCGTTTGGATTGTGCCACAAACTTGATGGCTTCGTCCGTAATAAGGTTGGGTTCCATCGAAGATATGCGGAAACGCTCGATGCCTTCCACTTCATCAAGAGCTTTGATCAAGTCAATGAACTTTTCCCCCGTGCTTCGTCCGAAGTCTCCCACGTTGACTCCCGTGAGGACGATCTCTCTTCCTCCCTCAGTCACTACCCCTCGGGCTTGTGCGACAAGCTCTTCGATACGGCCGTTACGACTGCGTCCACGAGCCTTTGGTATCGTACAGTAAGAGCAATTGTAGTCACAGCCATCCTGTACTTTCAGGAAGTGACGAGTACGCCCCTCTGAGGATACCGAGGGAGCAAAGGTTGTAATCTCTTTGACCGGAGTATGCAGGATGTGTGATGAAGCACCGGGTTCGCGAAGCTGAGCAAGATACTTGACGAGATCGACTTTTTCGTTTGAGCCTAAGACCATATCCACGCCCTCTATCGTTGCCACTTCCTCCGGCTTGAGCTGTGCATAACAGCCTGTCACTATGATGCGCGCCTTGGGGAAGTCTCTATGCACCTTGCGTATCGTCTGCCGACACTTTTTGTCTGCCAGTTCTGTCACTGAGCACGTGTTGATGAGGCAGAGATCCGGGATTTCCCCATCTTTGATTGTACGCATACCATACTCAATGAGCGAACGCCCTATTGCCGATGTCTCGGCAAAGTTGAGTTTACAGCCCAATGTATAGTATGCAAAAGTCTTATTCTCAAATATATTATAGTCTGTCATTGTCTTACTTTTCTGATGCAAAAATACGACTATTAGCCGACTTGAAAAAATGCTCTCGGCTTTCTCTGTTGATTGGAATAGGGCAGTGATGTTATAGATTGTCGTGCTTATAACAGACAATAGGTGTCCGTGGTTGCAAGACTTTTTACACATAAAAAAGCACCGCACTCATGGGAGTGCGATGCTTCGATGATATATTGTTGTGTAGGGGGATTACATCATACCACCCATGCCGCCCATACCTTGTGGCATTGCAGGCATTGCAGGAGCATCTTCCTTTTCGTCAGCGATGACACACTCTGTGGTGAGGAACATACCTGCGATAGAAGCAGCATTTTCGAGAGCCACACGAGTCACCTTTGCAGGGTCGATGATACCAGCCTTGAAGAGGTGTACAAACTCGTCCTTACGAGCGTTGTAACCGAAGTCAGTATCACCTTCCTTAACCTTTTGTACGATGACAGCACCTTCCTTACCTGCGTTTGCTACGATCTGGCGAAGAGGCTCTTCGATAGCACGCTTGATGATCTCGATACCTGTTGTTTCGTCCGCGTTGTCGCCCTTCATACCTTCGAGAGCCTTTGTTGCACGGATGTAAGCGATACCACCACCTGGGACAGTACCTTCTTCGACAGCAGCACGAGTTGCGCTAAGCGCATCTTCAACACGGTCTTTCTTTTCCTTCATTTCCACTTCCGATGGAGCACCCACGTAGAGGACAGCCACACCACCTGCGAGCTTTGCAAGGCGTTCTTGTAGCTTTTCCTTGTCGTAGTCCGAATTAGTGACTTCGATCTGAGCACGTATTTGGTTGACACGAGCAGAGATACCTTCCTTGTCGCCAAGGCCATTGACGATGGTTGTGTTGTCCTTGTCGATGGTCACCTTTTCTGCCGAACCAAGCATATCCATCGTAGCAGCATCGAGCTTGAGACCCTTTTCTTCAGAGATCACTGTGCCACCTGTGAGGATAGCAATATCTTCGAGCATAGCTTTACGACGGTCGCCGAAGCCCGGAGCCTTGACAGCACAGATCTTGAGCGAACCACGTAGACGGTTCACCACAAGTGTAGCAAGAGCTTCACTCTCGATGTCTTCAGCAACGATGAGAAGAGGACGCCCGGTCTGAACGACTTGTTCGAGGATAGGGAGGAACTCCTTGAGGGTCGCGATCTTCTTGTCGTAAAGGAGGATGTATGGATTTTCGAAGTCCACGGTCATCTTCTCAGTGTTGGTCACGAAGTAAGGAGAGATGTATCCGCGGTCGAACTGCATACCTTCGACGATCTCGACGGTGGTGTCCATACCCTTAGCCTCTTCGACAGTGATGACACCTTCTTTCTTCACCTTCTTCATAGCCTCAGCGATGAGTGCACCGATGGTTTCATCACCGTTGGCAGAGATCTTAGCCACGTGCTCGATCTTCTCGAAGTCGTCGCCTACCTCTACAGCTTGCTTGCGGATCTCTTCGATGACCTTAGACACAGCCTTGTCGATACCTCTCTTGAGGTCCATTGGGCTTGCGCCGGCAGCTACGTTCTTGAGACCGACAGAGATAATAGCCTGTGCAAGGACAGTAGCAGTTGTAGTACCGTCACCGGCGTCATCGTTGGTCTTCGATGCCACTTCCTTCACGAGCTGAGCACCCATATTTTCAAATGCATCCGAAAGCTCAATCTCACGAGCCACAGACACACCGTCCTTGGTGATGTGAGGAGCACCAAACTTCTTGCCAAGGATGACATTACGACCCTTAGGACCAAGGGTTACCTTCACTGCATTAGCGAGTTTATCAACACCACTCTTGAGTAGCTCTCTCGCTTCTCTGTCAAATTTTATTTCTTTTGCCATTGTATTATCGTATTACTATTATTGTCAATATCAACCAATCACTGCAAGGACATCTGACTGACGCATGATGAGGACCTTCTCACCCTCCAATTCAATCTCTGTGCCTGCGTACTTGCCATAAAGCACCACATCGCCCTCTTTGAGCATCATTTCTTCGTCCTTAGTGCCGTTACCTACAGCACGAACAGTGCCTCTTAGAGGCTTCTCCTTAGCTGAGTCGGGGATGATGATACCGCTAACTGTCTTCTCTTCTGCCGGAACAGGTACAACAAGCACCCTGTCTGCAAGTGGTTTAATGTTCATTGTTGTCTTTAATTTATGTGATTATTATGTATGTCTGTATCGTGAGAACTCTATCGAGCTTCACTACTGATAAGAAAAAAATGTGCCAAAAGTTTTAGTCAGCCCCGAACTGACAAATATTGCAGACTGACTGTCAGTCTATTTTTATACACCTACCATAAGTGTCACACGACTTGCTGTAATGCTATAAATGAAGCCAAATCGACATTAGCTTTGAATACGCCCTGTCGTTTTGGGGTCTTATATTATACTTGTTTTCAAGTTTCAAAAGTATATCTTTGTTAAATAAAATGAAAATCTAATTTATGAATAGGGTAATCATCATAGGTAACGGGTTCGATAAGGCACATGGCCTTGCAACCGGATATAAGGATTTTATAGATAGTTATTGGGATAAAGTTTCTCATCACATATTCAATGATGAAAAACGATTGTATAAAGAGCGATCTGGGAATATCCTTCCTCCAAATACTTATGATGACCGCCTTATCTCATTTGAAATACTTGATTACCGGACAAATAAAAAATCAAGCCCATCATATCCCAAATCGTGTTCAAGCCCATACGATGACGTTCAAAAGCTGATTGCTATGTTCAATGATTATAGGGAAGGCTATAGAGGCTCTGTTCAGTTGAAATTCAAAAACGAGTTCTTTGAGCACGTTTCCGGTCGCTGTTCGCTTACCAACTGGGTGGATATAGAAAATGAATATTATGAAAATCTGAAAGAACTGCTTCAAGAAAACGACACCCTTATTCGGGAAGAAAAAGTCCAAAAGTTGAATCAAGATTTTGACATTGTAAAAGAGGAACTTGAAAAGTATCTGACGAAGATAGTAGAAGAAGCAAAACCGACACGGTTTGGGTCTATTCAAAAGGCCTTCGATAGCGTGATAGAGCCGGATGAGATAGCTTATATCAAGCAAAGGAGTGTTTATGACTTGATTATTCAAGAGGTCGAGAAATCTAACCTTAAAGAAGAGGAGCAGTATAAAACAGCCCTCTATTTGAATAAGACAAAAGGAATACCTCTCCAATTATACCCAATTAATGACCAGAATTTCAGGACAAGACACTTCACTCCGAAACAAACCTTAGTCTTGAATTTTAATTATACACGTACAGCAGAAAAAAAATATAATGGAAGTGGATATGAAGTTATCAACATCCATGGACAACTTAATGATGAAAATAACCCGATCATTTTTGGTTATGGTGATGAGTTGGATGATGATTATAAAAGAATCGAAAAGTTACAAGACAACGACTTTTTGGAAAATATAAAATCCATTCGTTACCATGAAACAAGTAATTATCGGAAGTTATTGAGTTTCATCGAAGCAAAACCCTATCAGGTAATTACGATGGGGCATTCGTGTGGGAATTCTGACCGAACATTGCTTAACGCCAGTTCGATCTAAGAAAACATGCTGCAAAATAAGTAAACATCTGTAAATCAATCTATTTTTGTATTCTATTTCAATGGAGTAATCAGAAAGAGGAGCCAACATCTAAGTCTTTGGGGTTCAGACACAAGTAAAAAGACATCTGAGGGCAATGTAAGCACCTAAAAAAATCTCACGTGAAAAACTAAACATTATAATAATCAATATATTACATCTCTTTCTTATATCGAACTGACGTTGCTTAATACCCTATTCGAGCATCGCAATTGCGTTTCTGTAAAAGTCTATTATCACCAACGAGAGGACGGTACTGATAATTACAGCGAATTGGTTCGTAATCTCTCTCGTAGTTTTAACGACAAGGCAGGAATGAGGGATAAAGTCGTCAATAAAGAATATTGTAAGCCTCTTGTCCCATCATTTGAACCTTAATTTATAAAAGAAGAAGCATCTTTAGGAGAGGAGTGTTCTCACTTGCCTCCCAAGTAAGATATAGAAGGTGTCAAATCAAGTTGTCTAACTTGACGAATCAATCAGTCTAACTTGATGCATCAAGTTAGACAACCTTTTTTCGGGAAGTGTTGAGACGGGAAAAATAAGCCGTGCAGTTACGCATGAAGCGCAACTGCACGGCTTATTTGTTGTTCTTCTCGAGGGGTGTCAGAGTTTGAATTCTGCCCAAAGAGGGTAGTGATCTGATATCATGAAAGATAGGCGTTGTCGGGATAAGCCTCTGTTGATCATCGCTGTGGTGGTAAAGTCGTAGTTGCCTCCGGTGTTGAACTCTAACGACAACTTTGGTTGCCCTCTATCTCCATTGAACCATGCTATCTGATCGTAGAACTTTGTTTGGTTGAAGATTGAGCGGGTCACTGCTTCGTTTTGTAGGGCATCCGGCACATAAAGTCCTTCGGACACAAATGTCTTGTGGAGCAGGTCACCTCGCTCTTCGATGTTGAAGTCTCCAAGTACTATAAGATTGTGATGATAGGCATTGATGTCTTTTGCCCATCCCGATAGCCATTGCGCGATACCCTTGAGTTCGGGGATGCGGTCTTCGGCTTTTTTGCCATAGATGACATGGAGGGTCACGAGGATGAATGTCTGACTCTTGGATCGGAAACTCACGGCATAAGGGGTACGTACAAATTGCTCGGTCATCACATTGTCAGATATGCCTTTGCTCCACTCTTTGGGTACTACGAGTTCGCCCGCAAGTCCTGAGAGGTTGACACGACGGGTGTCGAATAGGTACGCCATGCGCTCACCGTTGCCGGCATCGCCCTTGGTCACATCCGTAAGGATCATCGACCATTCGGGGCCGAGGATCTTGAGTGTATCTCTCAGAGCACGGATGTTGGACTTGACCTCCTGCACGGCAATCACGTCAAATCTTCGGATGATCTCCGCGATACAGAGGACGGCATGCATGTCCCGTTTGGGATTGTCTTTTTCTTCGCTTGCCCATTTGCGGGTCAAGTCGCCAAATGCCCGGATGTTCCAACTGGCAATGAGGAGGTTGCGGTCAAGCTGTTTGGTCGGGATCTTGGCATCAAGATCCTCCGCAAGGAGACGAAGGTTCTCCTGCACTTCGGGTGGCGGTGTTTGATACATAGTAATAATCTTTTGGTGTTCCTAATATGCTCAAATTTAACGATTATAGTCTGTTAATCAAAGCGAATCAAGAGTTATCCGCCTGATGAAGACAGACTCATTATTATTGTGTATCTTCGTATCATTATTCGAATAATATCAAACATACATTTAATATATAAATGGAAATCTCTCAACTGGGTGAGTTCGGTCTCATCGAGCGACTTACCGAGCCTTTCAACTGTCGTGTGCCTTCGACCATCCTTGGGGTGGGTGATGATACCGCCATCATAGCACAGGACACAAAGCGCGAAACCCTTGTGACCACAGACCTTTTGCTCGAAGGGATACACTTCGATCTTATGTATTCTCCCCTCAAACATTTAGGTTTCAAAGCTGTGAGTGTCAATGTTTCCGATATCCTCGCGATGAATGGTCGTCCCGAACAGATCATTGTCTCTATCGGGGTCTCCAAGCGTTTTGCTGTCGAAGATATCGAAACCCTCTATCTCGGTATCCATGAAGCTTGTGAGGTATATGGAGTGGACCTCGTAGGGGGAGACACGTGTTCGTCTCTCACCGGGCTTACCATCAGTATCACGGCTATCGGAAGTGCCAAGGTGGGTAAGGCTGTAAGGCGTTCGGGTGCAAAGGTCAATGACCTCATCTGTCTCTCCGGTAATGTCGGGGCAGCGTATATGGGACTCCAGTTGTGCGAGCGTGAGAAACTCGCTTATGACGGTACGGCGGACTTCCAACCGAAGTTTGAGGGTAGGGAGTATATCCTCCAAAGACAACTCCGTCCCTATGCTCGTGTCGATGTCATCGAAGCTCTCGGCAAAGCGGGTATTGTCCCAACTTCCATGATCGATGTCTCGGATGGTGTGGCTTCCGAACTCCTGCACATCTCCAAGGCTTCGGGTGTGGGTTGTCGCATCTTTGACAAAAAGATACCTATCGACTATGAGACTTCAGCAATGGCTGAGGAGCTTAATATCAATGTCATCACGGCAGCTCTCAATGGTGGGGAGGAC
Source organism: Porphyromonas sp. (assembly GCF_030529325.1). GTDB lineage: Bacteria > Bacteroidota > Bacteroidia > Bacteroidales > Porphyromonadaceae > Porphyromonas_A. The sequence goes on from NZ_JAUMXC010000021.1 coordinate 23,431, forward strand.
TACGAACTTCTATTTACCGTTCCTCTCGGTATGAAGGACCTTGTGGAGAAAGTCGAGGATGTCCGTATCATCGGGTACATCACCGATGAGAGTGACGGTTGTCACCTTGTGGCCAACGATGGCAATATGATCCCCCTTCTTGCCCAAGGGCACCACTTCAAGCGGGACGAAGCATGATTGTAGTACACTCTAACCTTATCATCTCATGAAAGAATATCTGGATCTTCTCAGTTATGTGCGTCACAACGGTGTGCTCAAAGGCGACCGTACGGGCACAGGTACGGTGAGTTCGTTTGGTCATCAGTTGAGGTTTGACCTCTCGAAAGGCTTCCCTCTCTTGACTACCAAGCGGTTGCATTTGCGTTCGATCATTTATGAACTACTTTGGTTTATTCACGGAGATACGAATGTCAAGTACCTGCAGGACAATGGTGTGAGGATATGGAACGAATGGGCGGACGAAAACGGAGATCTCGGTCCTATCTACGGAGCACAGTGGCGTAAGTGGCGGGATGCTCGTGGACAAGAGCATGATCAGTTGGCTGAGGCGCTCAAGCAGATACGTGAGACGCCCGAGAGTCGCCGTATCATCGTCAGTGCATGGAACGTGGGCGAGCTCTCTGAGATGAAGCTCCCTCCTTGTCATGCCTTTTATCAGTTCTACGTTGCCAATGGGCGACTCAGTCTCCAGCTGTATCAGCGGAGTGCTGATCTCTTCCTCGGTGTGCCGTTCAACATTGCTTCTTATGCTCTCCTTCTCATGATGGTGGCTCAAGTGACCGGACTCGAAGCGGGAGACTTTGTTCATACTTTCGGCGACACCCACTTGTACACCAACCACTTCGAGCAGGCCGACTTGCAGCTCACACGCGAACCTCGTCCGCTACCACGTATGATCCTCAACCCTGATGTCAAACGTCTCGAAGACTTCACCTACGAAGACTTTATCCTCGTAGACTACGATCCTCATCCACACATCAAAGCTGACGTAGCCGTATGAACAAGGCCAAACCCACACTTCACATCATCGTCGCCATAGCTGAGGATGGAGCTATAGGCTTCGAGGGAGATATGCCTTGGGGACGCAACCTCCCTCGGGATCTCAAACATTTCAAAGAGACCACGATGGGTTATCCTATCGTTATGGGACGTAAGACCTTTGAGAGCCTTCCTAAAGGGGCTCTTCCTGGTAGATTGAACATCGTCATCACTCGAAATACTTCTTACGAAGCGCAAGGCGCAACCGTCGTTCATAGTATTGAGGAGGCTCTCGCCGTGGCTAATGGGGTCGAGCATCTTTTCGTCATCGGTGGTGGCGAACTCTACCGTCAGTCTCTCCCCTACGCCGATGTCCTGCACATCACACAGGTACATGCACATTTTGAGGGGGCAGACACCTTCTTCCCGCCCATCGACATAGACGAGTGGTACTGCATCCGAAGCGAAGAGCATCCGGCCGATGACCGCAACCTCTATACCGTCACATTCACTGAATGGCATAAGTCTGCGAAGTAAATATTGTATGCAAAACTATCACCACCCACAAGTTAGAGTCAAGGCTCCGACTTGCGGGTGGCGCATTTATACCTCTCCTGAACATGATATAATCGCTCTACTTTAAGCCTCAACTACTTATGTACATGTGTGGATTATTTTTTATCTTTGGATTCGCAGAATGTTTAAGAATGCTTAAAATAGTATAAATAAATAGTTGATGATAACCTTTAAGTACATATTTCCTATGAAGAAAGCCAAACTAATGCTCATTGCGTGCGCGGTGTCGGGTATGTTGTTTGCCTGTACCAATAATCAGTCTCAGAACGGAGGTGATGAGCCAACCCCACCTATTGTAGATGATCAGAAAGCTGAGTTTGCACAACCCGACAATTCCATAGCCCCAAAGGGCGAATCAAGCGAACGCCTTGTGGTCTTCCTCAAGGACTATTCATTGGAGTCTTTGTTACCTCTTGGTGAGACTTATGCCACTGAGGCGCAACTCAAAGAAATGAAGAAAATTGCGGATAAAGCCATTGCGGATGCAAATGCCAAGACTGAAAAAGAAAAAGTGCTTGCGCTCATTAAGTGGATACGTTCGAACGTAAAGTACAGCCACGGAGAAGCGGGTCACGATACCATGGAGGACTATAATTCCGCTTATTCTACTTGTACGGACAAGGTCGCTATATGCCAAGGATTTGCGAATGCTCTCAAAGCTCTCTGCTATACTCAGGGGATCAGCTGTCCTGTCGTCAATGGGATCTTGGGAGTGGACTTCGGACATGCTTGGAATTATGCTTATGCAGATAAGCGCTGGATCGTTGCCGACCCGACAAATGAAGGCGGTGTATACGAATTGACAGATAACAGTTACTACTATAGCTTGAGACCTGAACGTATAGACTTCACTCTTTGGAAAGATGATATGTATGACTACTCTTTACAGATCGGTCAGCTAAGCGTTATAAACGTGAAGAAGTCTAATGGACCCAAGCTCAAAATACCTTATAGTGTCAATGGATTCAGGATTACCAACTTCAACCCCAACAGAATTCCCGAAGAGGTCAAAGAGGTCTACTTGGGTAGCAATATCTCTCACATCGGCATGGACGGGTTCCGCATGCTAAAAACTGTGGGGTCGCACTTGGAACGTGTTTATGTAGCTAAGGACAATCCATATCTTGAGGAGTTTGGTGGTGCTGTTTACCAAAAACGTGAAGGTGGGGGGATCATATATGTGCCAAATCAGTTGAAGATCCTCAAGTTGAAGCCTGTCAAGGTAATAGGTAAAGAGACTGTCAAAGATCTTTATGGCATTGAAGAAATTCACTTTAGCGAGGGAACAGAAGAGATCCGGGCTTATGCAATAGAGAATTGTCCGAACCTCAAGAGGGTCGTCTATCCAAAGTCTCTCAAGACGATTTCTCCTGATGCTTACATCAAGTGTCCTAAGTTTGAAATAGTGCAGATGAAGTAATTTCTGTTTTGATTATTTGATAGTATAAGTCGCTATTTATGGGATTTGTTTGCAGGATAACTTTTTTTTGTAATTTTAGTCGTGAAGTTAGAGTTAAGGGTAGAAATTTGCCCATAGGATTTAGTCCTTACTTAGCTCGTTACGGGTGTCTTATTTTATTATTATTGAATCTAATAAACTATGAGTTTTATGAAGCGTTTCTTTCTGTCAGTTCTCGTTTTAACTTTAGCCTTCTTAGTGAGTGGTTGTAAAAAGAAAGAGGTGCCAATGACCGGAGGTTTTCGGTTGTTGTTTTTCCCCCGCACATGTGAAGAAATAATGGCCGGTTCTTCTAAAATAGCTACGGTGACTGAAAAGAGTGGAGATCACTCCCATACTTATAAGTCCGTTGTTGTTGCCGGGGATGATCCGGTTGAGAGCGAGGACTATATTCTCTGGGTAGTGACAGGTCCTGATAATCTGAGAACTATCAGACAAGAACATCCGAACCTGGAGGGCAAGGTATATCATCGAGCGTATCATCAAATGCCCTACAATAAGAGGGTCGAATCTCTACCTCGATTGGAGATGCAGCTTGATAACGATTATCGGGGCTCTTTAGAATCACTCCGCGGGGATCAAATGGAGGAATTGGTCATGTTTAATCTGACACCGTGGGAGTATCGAGTGACAGGTGTGAAAGACTTTAAGATTGTGGCTCTATCAACACTTTTCGGACAGCCGAAGGAAACATCCCTCAACAGATTTTTTTCAATCTATCAATTTGAGCCCCAACAAGTCATATCCTACCAGACAAAGGAACTGATCTGGGGGTATGCAAGTGAAAGTAAATTAGAGAGTATTGATCAATGGCTTTCTCTGAAACCCATGGCTCCTCCACTTATTCGATTCCGTCTCAACAGTAAACCGCAAGAAATACCTGAAAAAGTCAGCTTTGTAACTATCTTGGAGACTACGGATGGAAAAATCTTGAAGGATACGACTCAGGTCTCTCTGAAATAACGAATAAGAGTGCGTACATCACTCCAAACCTCAAAGAGTCGTATGAAACGTTTTTTTCTGTCTTGTTTGTTGACGGCTGTGGGATGTCTTTGTGCTTCATGTGTTGAAGATCTTCCTGTCGAACCTGATTCCGGATCTCCCAAGGTGGTCTTGTCTTGTGTCTTGACAAATGCTTCTACTCAAAGGCTTTCTTTGTCCTGGAATCGTGGGATAAATAAAGGGAGGGTTTTTGAAGAAGTGAAAGAGGCCAAGCTTTCACTTTATGAAGAAGGGCGCCTTGTGGGGATGTTTGAAAAGTTCGGCTATGGGGAGTGGCGTTTGGACTATATGCCTCAGAGTGGAAAGGTCTATATGATAGAGGCCGAAGTGCCGGGTCATGGTCGCCTTTCTGCCACAACCACTATGCCCGCCAAGGGCAATATTGCTTATTTGATGAGCAGAGGAGATAGAAAAACACGGGTCTTCAAGAGCTCCGATGTCACAAGTCCTTATTGGTTTTTTGCGATGAGTTCAAGTCTGGAGGATCCTGTTTATGCAACGCAAAACCCAAAGGTTGAAAAAGATCCGGCACCTCGACTTTATCAAGAGTTACTTACGGATCATAAGTCGGCAGATCGCTTTACTTATCAGCCACTATCACCCGAACTATTTCCTACAGAGCCTGATCTTCTTCAATATAAATACTATGTGCGTGTCCCTTATGACCCTGCTGAAGTAGAGAAGGAGAGCCTGGTTTTTGGAGTGAATCACTATCCAAGGACAGCAGCGACATTTGTTGTTTTTAGATATTGCTCGGTGGAGTATGATCTCTATTTGAAGTCTGTGATCGAAAAGAAAACCTTCTATGAGGTTGAGGATGATCCTACGGCATGGTTTGATCAAAGTGTTATCTACAGCAATATAGAGAATGGGTTAGGTCTCTTTGGCGCATATCATCAAGAGTCATTTTATTTTCATAATCGTGTAACAGCTCGTCCGGAGTGAACATCTCTATGAAGTGTTTCTATACCTTGCTATTGGTGCTGATACAGTGCTTTTTAATCTCATCAAAAGCCCAGCAGTTTTCGGCTACTATCAAAGACTTCAAGACAAATACAGCTATATCTGATGTAAATGTCATATATGATGGGAGGCTGATGGCAACGACGGATCATAAGGGAAGATTTGTGCTGAGTCTTGATAAAGATCAGGTAAGCATCCGATTGCTACTCAAAACTTTTGCATATACTCAGAGAGAAGTGACCCTCCACGCCGGTATCGATACCATCATATACCTCTCCCCATTAGCCTATGATTTGAGCGAACTAACGGTGATGGCTTATAGGGGTAAGCGAGGAAACAATTCGTTTACCTATAAACCCATAGATGCAAAGAAAGTCATCAGTCTGGTAGGAGAGACAGATGTGATGCGCTATATGCAGATACTACCCGGTGTGTCTCAGGGACTCGAGGGTAGCTTAGGCTTTTTTGTTCGTGGCGCAAATAATGGCAATAATCGAGTGGAACTTGATGGAGTCCCTGTCATCGGGCCTACACATCTTATGGGATTATTCTCGACCTTTCACCCTGATATCGTTGAGAAGTCAACTTTTCAGATGGGAGGTATAGCGGCATCTTCGGGAGACTTACTGTCTTCTTTGCTTCAGATAGAGAGTTTGACTCCGTGCAAGAGAGAGTATCACGGATCGATCTCCGTATCTCCGTTTATGTTGGGAGGCTCGATCGAGGGATATTTGCCGAAAAATAAGGTCTCGTATCAGATAGCTGCCCGTACCTCTCTCCTTAGGATGGAATATCAGTTGCTTAGAAAGCCCCTGGAATTGAGTGGAGACTTTGATCCTCAGATTCAGGATTTGTATACTAAAATGCACTGGCAGATCACGACGAAGCATGCTTTGGAAGCTATGGTATACGGTAGTAGAGATTATTTCTCATATGCCCCTGAAATGGAAAACGGTGATGAAGAAGTCGGCTTTAACTTTGGTTGGGGAAATAAGTTGGGGCGGTTAGCGTGGGTGTGGAAAATCGATAAACATTTAAGCACTCAGGCTTCCGTACATTATGTGGGCTTTGATACTCAGCAGAATTATCAGTCTTCTCGGGATGTTGATGCAACTTCTAAGAAAAAATACAGGATGTCTCTTGGAACAGAGAAACGAGAGATCTCTCTGCAATATCAACTCTCCTATTCTAAAGGACGATGGTCTTCCAATGCCGGAGTAGATTATAGTAAACAAGAATTTCGCCCCATAACACATAGGGTGACGTACTCAAAGGTTGCCAGAGATAAAGAGGCTGAGAAAATCCAAAAGTACAGTGCCGATGCCTTGAGTCTGTTTGCTGAGTCTCAGTATGTCCGGGAGGATAAGTACAAACTTCGAGGAGGGTTGCGTTATAACTTTTTTAAGCATGGAGGATGGGCTTCTCATGGGGTAGAGGCTCGATTGTATTCGTCTGTTTTTTTTACCCCCAATGTCGGCATAGAGGGAACTTATGATCACCTCATACAGAACCATCACACTTTGGAGGGTTTACCCATTGGCTGGGCTCTGAACTTATTGGTGCCGGTCACAAGGCAATTCAAACCTGAGACTTCTGACCAAATTTACTTGGGTGGCTTTGCCGGCGATATGGGATTTTATCTCACGATAGGGATGTACTACAAGAGACTGAGAAACTTGGTATCATATAAAAGTCTCTTGAACCACTTCTTGCCACAGAATGCCTCATGGGAGGAAGATGTCACACAGGGTCGGGGAACGTCTTATGGTTTGGAGGTCTGGCTTGAGAGACGAAATAGTCGGTTGACAGGGTCTTTGGCTTACACATTGTCCAAGACCATACGTCAGTTTTCAGAGATAAATAAGGGAGAAGTTTTCCCTTTTCAGTTTGATCGGAGGCATAATCTTAACGTTCAACTGCAATATATTACGGCAAGAAAGGCTAAGCATGAGCAGAGTTTTATCTTTGCCCTTTATGCAACATCCGGGAATAAGATAACTGTGCCGCTGTCTATTTATAAGAGCGAAGAACTGCCCTTTTGGGACACTCATATGACAGGCACTTATGTCCCTCCCAAAGAAGCCTATCATGCTACCGTGCGTACAGAAATGTCCGGTATGAACTCCTATACTTTGCCCTATTATTTCAGGGTGGATGTGGGATACAACTTTCTTTTTAAGGGGGAGACAGTTAACAATGAGTTATCTCTGAATATATTCAATGTTTTAAATCGGAAGAATCCTTTTTTGATTTTTAATGAAAGCAGTGGCTGGAAACAGGTGAGCCTTCTTCCCATTGTCCCCTCTGTCTCTTGGAGATTGTCGTTTTAAGTGTAACGCAACACATGCCATATAAATCTCTTTGCGAGAGGGCGGAGTCGTTCCTTTTCTTTTCTCTTGGTCTGTTTGCATTTGTGGTTTCTTGATGACTCCACGAGAGAACTTACTTGTCTGCCTTTTTATTTATTGTAACCTATTGTGTGTCATGATAAAATAATGTAACTTTGCAGGGCATTTTGATAAACATAATGTCTAACTCAACAAATTATTTTATTTATTAACTAACTAATGAAGAATTACTACGAAGAAGTGAAGCCTCTCGAAGGCTTCGATTGGGACAACTTTGAAAGTGCGTCTCTCAGCACTCCGGAAGAAAAAGTTGCTACCGAAAAGGCTTATGAAGCAACATTCGGTGCCGTTAAGGACAAAGAAATCGTAACAGGTAAGGTCGTTTCGATCTCTAAGAGAGAAGTTGTCATCAACGTAGGTTTTAAGTCTGAAGGTGTTGTCTCTGTATCGGAGTTCCGCTACAACCCGGACCTTAAGGTGGGTGACGAAGTAGAGGTATTCGTGGAGAACCAAGAAGACCGCAACGGACAGCTCGTACTGTCTCACAAGAAAGCATGTGCTGCACGCTCTTGGGAACGTGTCAACAAGGCTCTCGAAAACGACGAAATCGTTAAGGGTTACATCATGTCTCGCACTCGTGGCGGTATGATCGTAGAGATCTTCGGTATCGAGTCGTTCTTGCCAGGATCACAGATAGACGTGAAGCCTATCCGTGACTTCGACGTATTCGTCGGAAAGACTATGGAGTTCAAGATTGTGAAGGTGAACCAAGAGTTCCGCAACGTGGTTGTGTCACACAAGGCCCTCATCGAGGAAGAACTCGAACAACAAAAGAAAGAAATCATCTCCAAGCTCGAAAAAGGCCAAGTCCTCGAAGGTGTTGTCAAGAACATCACTTCTTATGGTGCGTTCATCGATCTTGGTGGAGTGGATGGTCTTATCCACATCACAGACCTCTCTTGGGGACGTGTCAACAACCCTGAAGAAGTCGTTAAGCTTGACGAAAAGATCAACGTCGTTATCCTTGACTTCGATGATGAAAAGAAGCGTATCGCTCTTGGTCTCAAGCAACTCACCCCGCATCCATGGGATAGTATCGATCCAAACCTTAAGGTCGGTGACAAGGTTAAGGGCCGCGTAGTCGTAATGGCTGATTACGGTGCATTCGTAGAAGTTACTCCAGGAGTCGAAGGGCTTATCCACGTATCTGAAATGTCTTGGACACAGCACCTCCGTAGCGCACAAGACTTCCTTAAGGTGGGTGACGAAGTAGAAGCTCAGGTTCTTACACTTGATCGCGAAGAGCGCAAGATGTCTCTTGGTCTCAAGCAGCTTACTCCAGATCCCTGGGAAGATATCGAAGTAAGATTCCCTGTAGGTTCACAGCACTCTGCAAAGGTTCGTAACTTCACTAACTTCGGTGTCTTCGTAGAGTTTGAAGATGGTGTAGATGGTCTCATCCACATCTCCGATCTCTCTTGGACAAAGAAGATCAAGCACCCAAGCGAATTTACACAGGTAGGTGCTCCTATCGAAGTTGTTGTCCTGGAAATAGACAAGGAAAACCGTCGCCTCAGCCTCGGTCACAAGCAACTCGAAGAAAACCCATGGGATGTATTTGAAACAATCTTCACTGTAGGTTCGGTACACGAAGGTACTATCATCGAAATGATGGAAAAGGGTGCTGTAGTGTCTCTCCCATACGGTGTAGAAGGCTTCGCTACTCCTAAGCACCTCGTAAAGGAAGACGGCACACAGGCTCAACTTGAAGAAAAGATTCAATTCAAGGTGATCGAATTTAACAAGGACGCTAAGCGTATCATCCTTTCACACAGCCGTATCTTTGAAGATGAGCAAAAGGCTAAGCGTCAAGAGGCTACAAACGAACAACGCCGTCAACGTCGTGCTGATGCTGCTAATACTGCTGCATTCACAGCTTCATCTGCAGAGAAGTCTACCCTTGGTGACCTTGAAGAGCTTGTAGCTCTAAAGGAAAAGCTCATGGGTGATTCTGCTGAGTAAATAGATAAGAGGTGACCATTTAGGGTCAGACTCTAAAAATCATAGCCCCACGATTGAGACAATCGAGGGGCTATTTTTGTTTCATGGTTTCATTGCCAGGGCTTTGAGTGAGCGTGGTTCGACTTAGGGACGTAGGTCTTTTTCAAGAATCATATACTGTCCTAAAAAGTGTGTAAGCCCTGTGAGTCCTTAACTTTGAGGTAAAAGGGTAGTGTCCGAAAAAGTGTGTAAGGTTAGTTCTCCCTTTTTCCCCTGGGGCA
>NZ_JAUMXC010000080.1 GCF_030529325.1 Porphyromonas sp.
ATGTATCTAAACTTCTTAAAGTGGAACAGAAGACTGTCTACAACTGGGTTTGGTCCGGTAAAATACCCTATCTTAAAGCTAATGGACGACTACTTTTTAGGAGAGATGAGATTGACTTAATGTTACAAAATGGGATGATTGTTAGATAACTGTTCATTTTGTACGCCTTGTTCATTTTTTAATGAACAGGGCAAATAAAATGAACAAACATCTTTGTAAACTAATTTTTATTCAGTACATTCGCGATGTTCAATCTTATTGAACAAGACTATAATACTGAACATGCGATGAACGAAATATATCTTATAGAAGAAGTTGTCAAGGCACTAAATTCTCAATGGCACTTTCTTGAAGAACTCATTACCTACGACTATCAAGTACAAGAATCTTCAGCGATAAAAAGCATCATCAAGATTATGGGTACCGAGTTCCAATGTCTCGTTGATAACGAGGTAAACGGAAGAAATCTTCCACGTATAGAGGGAAAAGCAAAGAGTTGTATGGCGGTTTGCAAGGCCCCTGTTTTATTGGTCGCAAGATATATACACCCATCTGTTTATGACACTTTGCGTAAAAAGGGACTTAGTTTTGCCGATACAGCAGGGAACTATAATATACAGCACACAAAGGGCAAGAAACTGATATTCCAACTTTCTCACACAGGAGAGAAAGCTCCCATAAATAACAGTAAGAAGTATCCGATATTCCAAGAAGCCGGATTGAAGGTAATATTTTATCTCTTACAAGCTCCCGAGAATGTTGCCAAGCCTTTTCGAGAAATCAAGGAATACAGTGGTGTATCAATAGGTACAGTCAAAAATGTGATTGATGAATTGGAAACACGTAAGTTTATACTTACTACTCACAAAAAAAGAGTCTTGAAAGAACGCCGTCTTTTACTTGACCTTTGGGTGGATAATTATCATCAGGTGCTAAAGCCCAAACTTCGATTGAAACAGTTGGACTTTCGGACACCGGAGCAAAAAGAGAAATGGGAAGAAATAGTCTTGCCCAATGGTATGCTATGGGGTGGAGAGTGTGCATCTTATTTACTGAATGGCTATCTTACGCCTGCCCTCTTTGAACTCTATACGGAGATTCCATTCTCCAATCTAATGAAGACGGGAGCTATTCGAACTACCGAAGGAGACATTCATGTATATCAGAAGTTTTGGAAAGGTGATATAATGCCCCACGTCTTGATATATGCCGATTTAGTAGGTAGTGGAGATAGTCGTTGCATTGAGGCCGCAAATAAATTATTAAACGATGAACTTTCAGATTTCAAGTGAAAAGATAGGTAACCCTTTATTAGTTGCCCTTCTTAGAAAAGTTTCTTGTTGTTTCGCTGAAATTGAGCAGGATTTTTTCGTCATCGGAGCGACAGCCCGAGATATCCTAATTCGACAGTTAGTCGGTGTAAGTTCAGGGAGAAAGACACGAGACTTAGACCTTGCCATTGCAATCTCTAATTGGGATGCTTTTGAGGAAGTCAAACAGGTACTATTGGCATATGGATTTGAAAAAGATAAGCAAATATACCAACGGTTCTACTATGACGATTACGAAATGGATATAGTTCCTTACGGAGATGTGGCAAGAGAAGATGGATGCATATATTGGCCTCCGGAGGAGGATATTGCAATGTCTGTCAAAGGGTTCACCGATGTCTTGAGTGATGCCATTACAGTGAATATTGACAAAGAATTTGACATTAAGATTGCATCATTGCATGGCTTATTTGTATTGAAGTTCAATGCTTGGTTAGATCGAAATATCCAAACAAATAAAGATGCCGTGGATATGGCTTTTATTCTTGAGAACTACTTCCTCGCTAATTTGAAGAGAGATTTGCATCCGGAGGTATACGATTGGGAGGACTTTGACGAAATTGTAGTTGGTGCTTATTGGCTTGCTTATGATATTGTCGGATTTTTATCGAAAGAGCACCTATTCCATTACAACCAATGTCTCCGAAAAGAAATTGAAAAAGAGGAGAATAGCAAACTTCTCCAACAGATCATAGATAGCTCTAGTTCGTTTCCCTATGAGAAGATACTACTTGCATTCCAAAAGATGATTCAGGTGTTTGATAAAGGACTGTGTGATGAAAATCCAAATTGAAAGCCAAAGTATAGCTACAGGCAAGAAAAATGGAGATTACATTCTGCATCAAGTGTTGCCCAATGGAGCAACACTTATTTTACTTGCGGATGGAATGGGAGGTTTATCGTTGCCTGAAATTGCTTCACAACTTGTTTGCAAAGCAATCTCGGAGTATTTGGTAAAGGGTGATGCGATTGATTGTACAGAACTTATCCGTACGAGCATTGAGTATGCAGATAATTGCTTGGCTGAATTTTGTAAAGAGAAAAGGTGCAAAATGGGAACGGCTCTAACTTTGATGTATCTCAGTGATGGTAATCTATTCTACGTATCGTTGGGAGATGTACGTCTGTATCATAAAAACAGACAGGGAGAAGTAGCTCTACTCACCACAGATCACGTAATTGTACAAGGGGAGAATGTATACCTAACTAATTGCATCTCAGGAAGAGGGTTCAGAAAACCTATTCAGGTCCAACTATTATCACTGAACACAGGAGATTTATTCCTCCTTTGTAGTGATGGCTATCACAAGGCTCATGACATTCCCGGCAGTTTTCTCTGTAAAGATTTGATACCTTCACCATTGGGCAATGATGACTGTTCTGTTGTTAGAATCAAGGTTACATAAGTGACCTTATTCGCTCAATGTTTTTCAAAAACCACAAGTCCCTTTTGTAGGTTAGACTCTTCTCACAGAAATAGGAGATCTTACATCTTCCACTTCGGCTTAGAAATCACCACACGACTCATCACGCTTTGGTCTTCCGGCTTGCTCTTCGGATCGTGCATAGAGGACTGGGGCGTTGTCATATATTGAGTAGAAGAGGAAATCTCCTTTTGCTTTGTATCTCTTATAGTTGAGCCTTGATCTTGTTCCTGCTTAGCTTTCTCCTCTTCTTTCTCTGTCTCGGAAGGGACTAATTCGAGAGCTATTTTCCGGTCGAGCTCTGCTACCTGCCCCTTAAGCAAGCGCAACTCTTCTTCTTTTTTCCACGAGCCGTTGGCAATGGCTGTGTAGATACCGATGTCTGCCGTTGCCTTGGCAAGTTCCTTCTCGTGTGACTCTATGACCTTGGGGATACGCTCCAGAGCATTAACGAAGTTAGCACAGGCGAGTTTTGGATCACTGGCGAGCCTACCATTGTTATAAGTGTAGTAGATCCCCTCCTGACCTTTGACAAAGAAACGATTGACAGATAAGGTAAACAGGTCTTTGCTGGAGCTTTCGGTCTTGACCGTTATCGAGAAGCCATAAATCTCCCCAATCTTGTGATGCTCGCCATTGGTGCGGGATTTCTCCTCAATCTCCTGAAGGCGTGCTGCCATTACCTTAATATCAGCACCCTCGTCTACGCCTTTCAGAATAAGCTTATTGATGGGATTGCTCTCAGCGTCTCGCTCTACTCGGCCCTCAAAGGTTGATAGGTCTGCTTTGGCTTCCTGCACTCTTCCCGTGTGGTACTCGATAGAGTGCTGTATCTCTGCCAATTTACCACTCGCAGCATCACGTTCTTTGAGGAAGGACTTGCGTTCCGACTCAAGGGCGGTAATCTTCTTGTCGAGTTTGGCTTTTTCGAGAAGGTCGGTATTGCCCGAAAGCACGGCAACATACTCGGAGAAATTCATACCACTATCTTCGTCCATTGAACCCTCGTCAATCGTACGAGAACCCAGCGTGTTCGTCTTGAGCTGATTGATGAAGAGCTGCTTGTTGTGTAGGAGATTGAACTTGTAGCTATCCAGAGAACGCTCCACGGCATAGATAATAACATCGACCTTGTTGTCTGCAAACTCCTTGGCGATAAGGTTGCCCTTACGCACAGCACGTCCGTTGCGTTGCTCGAGGTCTGATGGTCGCCAGGGGCAGTCCAGATGATGAACTGCCACAGCACGCTGTTGGGCATTCACACCGGTGCCGAGCATCGAGGTAGAGCCGAAGATAATACGAATATTGCCTCGGTTCATAGCATCGACCATCGCCTTCTTGGCTTTCTCATTCTTACACTCCTGAATGAAGCGAATTTCAGATGAGGGGATGTGGTAGTCCTCTACGAGTTTACGCTTGATTTCACTGTAGACATTGAAGTCATCGCCCGGCTTGTAAGTGCCTAGGTCGGAAAATACAAACTGCGTACCCTTGGTAGTGTCCCAAAAAGTGTGTAAGATTAGTTGTTCCTTTTATTCCCGGGGTAACCCCGGGGATAAAAAACTTTGAGTTTTTCGGGTTATTGCTCATTCTATTTGATACTCCGGTCTTGGAAATAGGGCAATCTCCTTGCGTAAGTCCTTTCGGTCATCTCTCGGGCAACAGATCCGAGGAGAAAGACCACGGCATCAGCCGAGGGAAGAGCCCCACGCATTCGCAACGTGCGCTTATAACTCCGATTGAGACGCTCCACCCGATTC
>NZ_JAUMXC010000022.1 GCF_030529325.1 Porphyromonas sp.
TGATGCGTCAAGTTAGACAACCTTTTTCTGACCCTTTGAGTGACATGGAGAAAGGCCGGTTCGCATCAAGCTCCTCACCCGTCATCGAAATGCAAAAAAAAGGAGACTGCACTTTGATCACAAAATGCAGTCTCCTCGGGATAATATCTCCCCCACTACTTAGGAGAGTACATCTATCCCTTTGGGATTAGGACCATATTGATTGGCATATGGTTGGCTGTCTGTGAGGTACCAAACGAGCAGCAAGATCGCACCCACGATGGGGACAAGACCGATAAATATCCACCAACCACTGCGCCCCACATCGTGAAGACGACGTACAGTCACACCGAGCCCGGGCAAAAATACTGCAAGAGCGAATAAAATCAAGATCGTGCTCCACAACATCATGTTGTCGGGATTGACCAACATCAAGATATTGAAGAAGACTGTTATCACAAAAGAAAAGAGAGCAAAGCTCCAATATTCTGCACGACGTGCGCGCCCCTCAAAATTGAAATAATTGAGCGTAAAACACTCCTTGATGTAATCCAAGTAAGATTTCTTCATGACGGTTAATTATTTATTTGGTTAGAAAATTATTGCCCCCTGCCGTAAATTACCGCCCCCTTGATCCGAGATCCATCGGGGAACGAATGTTTTTCACATGATACAAAAATACAATATTTCGTAAAATGCGCAAATAATAGCTCTATCCCCCTAACTCAGGAACAGGAAAGAAAAGTACAATGAGGATCAGACAGTTATCTGTCAAAGGGGCTACTCTCGTCGTCGAAAGGTGGAGTCGACAGTCCACAGAAAGACAAGCCAGGGAAGAGGCCCTACCCTTTGCGAACGAAAATTGTGCATTCCTTGTACTCGTCCATTTTATTATGCCTATCTTTACAAACCGATTGAAACATTAATTTATCAATTTTTGAAAGTAAAGAAATCATGACGCTTGCTTCACGCTTTAGCGAAAAGGCCGTACAGATCTTCAACAGAGCGATAGATGACTATCATCTTACGGATAATGTGGATACACCGATCGCTAACCCCTATGAGCTCAAGAGCATTGAGTATTATCTATACTTGAAGTGTTGGATCGATACAGTGCAGTGGCACTTGGAAGACATCATCCGCAACCCTGCCATAGATCCTATCGAGGCTCTGGCGATCAAAAGACGTATAGACAAGTCCAATCAGGATCGCACCGACCTCGTCGAGATGATCGACAGCTACATCCTCGATCAATACAAGGAGGTCAAACACCTCCCTGAGGCGACAATCAACACCGAAAGTCCGGCATGGGCTATCGACCGCCTCTCGATCCTGCAACTCAAGATCTATCACATGCGTGCTGAGACCGTTCGTTCGGATGTAGATGCCGCTCACATCGAGGGCTGTACTACAAAACTCAACATCCTCTTGGCACAGAACGAAGATCTGGCCTCAGCGATAGAGACCCTCCTCGATGACTTCGCGCATGGAAGGAAGTACATGAAGGTCTACAAGCAGATGAAGATGTACAACGACCCTAATCTCAACCCGGTACTCTACGGAAAAGGATGAGATAAAGGAGCATAAACAAGACATATCATAACACCTTGGGATCAAAACAACCAAAAGAGAAACCGACATACATCTGCCTGCGCTTCTCTGCGTTGGGCGATGTAGCGATGACGATCCCCTTGATCTACGAAGTGGCTTTGGGGCATCCTCAGAGCCACTTTTATTTTGTCACCCGCCCATTCATGGCGCAACTCTTCAAGACTTCATGCTCTAACCTCACCGTACTGCCTTACGATATAGGAGCAAAGGGGAGCTGGAGAGATATGCTGAAATTGGCAAGGGAACTGCATAAAGCCTATCCCACAGCCAGGATCATCGACTTGCATGACGTGCTGAGGACAAAGATACTCCGCTATGCCCTGCGACTCATGGAGCATAGAGTTGTGACTCTGCACAAGCCTCGAAAAGAGCGAAAAGCTCTGCTCCGACGGACACCGTCACCGGAAGTACCGAAATCTCTCTATGTACCCCCCATGCTTGACCTCTATGCAGAAACTCTCAAGCGTGCAGGACTATCTGTCGGCAGGGGGAAAGCCCTCTTTTCTGCGGAGAAACGTCAGCGTGCAGTGGGCATCGCACCCTTTGCTCAACACAAAGGTAAGGCATTGCCGACAGAAGTACTGGAGACGCTCATAGACAGGCTTTTGGAGGCTTTTCCTGCACATCGCATCATCCTCTATGGAGCCCCCGGCAAGGAAAAAGAGACACTGGGAGAGATAGCTTTGCAAAAAGGGGAGCGTGTCGGTCTATCCGCAGCCAAAGGGCTGGGGGCGGAGATAGAAGAGATAGCCACGTTGGAGTGTATGGTGAGCATGGACAGTGCCAACCAACACATAGCTTCGCTCGTCTCGACACCCGTGGTCTCACTGTGGGGTGCGACTCATCCCGCAGCGGGTTTTGTGGCTTTCGGACAGAAAGAGGAAGACTGCATAGGCTTGGACATGGAGTGCCGCCCATGCTCGATCTATGGTCAAAAGGCCTGCCATCGTGGCGACTATGCCTGCCTGCATGATTTGGACATCTCCGAGATATTGACTCATATAAAACAGTATACGACTTAATTCAAAACAATTAACTGACTTACCTATGGATCACCTGAAAAAAGTACTGCTTACCGCAGTATTATCCCTATCTTCGACCTTGGCGATTGCTCAGGAAAGCAGTCCCCTATGGTTGCGTTATCCTGCGATATCTCCCGACGGAAAGGAAATCGCATTTACCTATGGCGGAGACATCTACAAAGTACCTGTGACGGGCGGTGCAGCTACTCGCCTGACAACACACGATGCCTATGACAACCGTCCGATATGGAGTCCTGACGGTCGTCAGATAGCTTTCACAAGTGATCGAAATGATGCCGGAACAAATATCTATATCATGCCTTCGGTGGGAGGTCCGGCACGTCAGCTCACCACACACTCTGCTCCGGAGATTCCCTACACCTTCACCAAAGATGGCAAGCAGGTTGTCTTCAAGGCGCACTACCAAGATCCACACACAAGTGCCCGCTTCCCAATGGCTTCCCTCTCAGAGGTCTATGCCGTTTCTGTCGAAGGGGGACGCCCTGTCCGCCTTGTGGATACTCCGGCAGAAGAGATCATCTTCTCGGCGGATGGTAAGAAGTTCATGTACCAAAACATCAAGGGTTTTGAAAACGAGTGGCGTAAAAAACATGTCTCATCGGTCTCCAGAGACATCCTCGAGTACGATATGACGACAGGCAAACACCGTTTTGTTGTCGAGCATGATGGAGAGGATCGTGATCCGGTCTACAGCCCTGACGGTAAAAAAGTGTACTTCATCAGCCAGCGCAACGGCGGTGACCTCAACGTATATGAAAAGGAAATCAATGCCGATCCAAAGGTTGCAAAGGCGCTCACCAATTTCAAGGACGAGCCTGTGAGATTTTTGTCCATGTCCGATGGGGGGATGCTTTGCTTCAGTTATGCCGGTGAGATCTACACACTCACTCCGGGCAATACCGCTCAAAAGGTAAATGTCTCGATCCATTCGGACGTAGCAAAGTCTCAAATGAGCTACCAGACCTTCACAAAAGGATTTGGCGAAGCCACAGTGTCTCCCGATGGCAAACAGATCGCCTTTGTGGTGAGGGGTGATATCTTTGTCTCTGCAACAGACTACAACACCACCAAGCGTATCACCAACACTCCTCAAGCGGAGTCTTCTCCTACGTTCAGTGCTGACAGCAAGACTCTTGTCTTTGCAAGTGACAGAGACGGACGTTGGGATCTTTACAAAGTGACAATAGCAGACAAGGCTGAGAGCAACTTCCCCAATGCTACCATACTCAAGGAAGAGCGTCTCATCAAGGGCAACAACGAAGAAAAGATGCAGCCGGTGTTCTCTCCCGATGGGAAAGAGCTTGCGTTTGTCCTCGGTCGCAAACGCCTTGCAGTCTACAACTTCAAAACCGGAGCTATTCGCACGATCACAGACCCTGAGTACCAACACAGCTTCACCGGCCACATGGAGTTCGAATGGAGTCCTGACAGCAAGTGGTTTGTGATCTCTTATGTCGCTCGTAACCACGCTCCTTACAGCGATATAGGCATCGTGAGTGCGGAAGGTGGCAAACCCATCCACAACCTCACAAATACCGGTTACTTTGACTCCGGCCCACGCTGGGCTCTTGACGGCAATGCGATCATCTTCTCGAGCGAACGCTTCGGTATGCGCAACCACGCTTCCTGGGGATCTCAATCGGATGTCATGGCCATCTTTGTCAACCGCAAAGCGTATGATGAGTACCGCATGAACGAGGAAGAGTACGAACTCTACTCGGCACAAAAGAAAAAAGAGGAAAAGTCCGAAGAGAAAAAGGACGATAAAAAGAAGAAAAAAGACAACAAAAAAGCGGAAGAAGTCAAGAGCAAAGACATCCGGATCGATTGGAAAAACATCGAAGACCGCATCGTCCGCCTCACACCCAACGCATCGAACCTCGGAGATGCAGTCATCACCAAGGACGGCAAGATGCTTTACTATATGGTCAGCTTCGAGGACGGATACGACCTTTGGGCTCATGACCTCCGCAAACGCTCTACCAAACTCATCAAGAAGCTCAACCAAGGCTTTGCAAGACTACAGATGGACAAAGAGGGCAAGCATATCTTCATCCTCAGCAATGCACCTCAAAAGATGACGGTACAGGGCGAGACCCTCAAGCCTATCACCTACCGCGCAGAGTGGTCTACTGACCTTACCAAAGAACGTGAATACCTTTACTCTGTGGTCAAACTCGAAGAAGGGCTGAGATTCTACGAAGAGAGCATGCACGGCGTAGACTGGGAAGCCCTCACGGCACGCTATGCAAAATACCTCCCACACATCTCCAACAACCACGACTTTGCCGAACTCCTCAGCGAACTCCTTGGCGAACTCAACGTTTCCCACACGGGTGCAGGCTATAGAGCTCCGGGAGCACTCAAAAGGACGGCCGAACTCGGTCTCTTTGTCTCAACACCTAAAGACGAGAAAGACGGTCTCATCATCGACGAAGTCATCGATGAAGGACCATTCGACACCGCGGCAAACAAGGTCCAGGCAGGTGATATCATCGTAGCCATCGATGGTGTAGATATCAAAGCAGGTATGGACTACTTCCCTCTCCTCAACGGCAAGGTAGGTCAGCCTATCGCTCTCACCATACGTTCGGCCAAGCGCGGACAACTCTTTACTCAAAGCATCAAGGGCATATCATCCGGCACACTGGAAGAGATCCTCTACAAGAGATGGGTAAAGCAAAGAGCTGCCGAAGTAGACAAGCTATCCAACGGACGTCTCGGTTACGTACACATCCCATCCATGGGTGACCCCAGCTTCCGCACCGTATATGCCGAAGTCATGGGACGCTACTACGACAGAGAAGGTATCGTCATCGACATCCGCTACAACGGTGGTGGACGTCTGCACGAAGATATCGAAGTCTTCTTTACAGGTAAAAAGTACCTCCAACAAGCCATCCGAGGCAAAGACTACTGCGAAATGCCAAGCCGTCGCTGGAACCACGCCAGCATCATGGTCACTTGCGAAGCTGACTATAGCAACGCACACGGCACTCCTTGGGTCTACCAGACCATGGGCATAGGCAAGATCGTAGGTATGCCCGTACCGGGTACAATGACCAGTGTCAACTGGGTGACACTCCAAGATCCGACCTTGTACTTCGGTATCCCTGCAGTAGGCTACCGCACAGCCGAAGGGTACTATCTCGAAAACATCCAAGTCGAGCCGGATGTCAAGGTATCTCTCGATCACGAAAAACTCCTCCGTGGCGAAGACACTCAGATGGAAGCAGCCGTGAAGACACTCCTTGACGACATCAAGGCAGGCCTTTGGAAGTCTTTCTAAACTCACGTTCATAACCAGATGGGACACCCCAAAAGTCCTCATCTGCCTAACGAAAAAGAGCGGTTTGGCACACCAGATGCCAACCCGCTCTTCTATTTTCAAGCAAGCAACAAACTTCAGTATGCTTTTACCCCTCATATTTTTAGAACAATAACATTCAGACTATCAAACTAATGAAGCAACATAGAGCGACCAAAGCAAAACGATCTCACACAAAAAATATTGTAACTTAGCTACAAAGCAAGATTTACGGTTTGCTGAGACAAAAGATATACATCTATCGAAATCGATGTGCCTACCTTGATGAATCAAGTTGTCTAACTTGATTCATCAAGGTAGGCAACCTTTTTCAGGCCCTTTGGAGAGGGAGTGAGGGATGAGTTTGTAGCGAATGTGGATTGTAGAGGATGCACACAAAAAGCCGCCCGAAGATTCAGGGATTGAATCTTCGGGCGGCTTTTTATGTGCGGAGATGTTATTATTCCTTGATGCTTGAGATGATGTTGGAAACGCGGATACCGATGCCTATCGTGTAACCTTGGTTGATATGGACGATGCGCCCAAAGGTATCGCATATCGCAACGACAGGAAGAGATATATTCTCATCGATCTGACAGCCTGTTCGGAGCATATTGATGATATCCTGAGTATCTTCACCCCATGTCGCCTGTGGCAAGAGGGCCTGCATTGTTTCGGATGGCTTGGATCCCTTTCTCGTCAGTGCGATGAGAGGGATCTTGGGTGTTTCTCCGTTGAACAATACCTGCATATCTCTCAACACATGGTCTGTGGGCTCATGATGTGCCTGTCCGACGATGAGAACAAAGTAACCTCTGCCTGTTGTGCTGAGGATGGTCTTTTCGTCACCGGCTTTGAGGTCGAAGTATTTCTTTTCGGGATCCATTCCACCGATGACACTGACCTGTGTCGTATCTCTATCAAAGACGAGAGGGGTGACTTCACCGCAGCGCACCTTGCTGATGTTGTACAACACAGCACCATCGGCAAGTCTCGTACCACTTGATATAAAGTTGTGAGCGTGTATCAGTTCCTCACCATTGAGGGTCTGATACAGAGCAGCATAGTCAAATCCATAAGTTCCCATTCGGCCTTGTTGATCGATGAATCCGATGGTGAAGTTGGTCTCATACTTGGGGTGTTTGAGATATCCGCTTTGTTCGTAACTCATATTGAGGATACAGTTAGCGGACATCGGTTTGTCGTTCTGACCTCCTTCCAAAAATGAGATGATGACCTTCTTACCCTTTTCATCCATGTACACGGGTTTATTAGGAGCCGGGGCCCACATCGCAGGGATGCGTGCCGTGCGGAGGAGTCGGACGAGAAGCACCGTGAGCGTTGTGCGATCACCCATGCGAAGGCGCCATGCTGTCTCGGGGCTAAGAGGTTGGCGTATAGGATTGTACTGTTCATCCAGTCTGAACCTTTCTACTTGATTGACAATAGCCCGCACCTTATCAGCACGAGACATGGAAGTCCAAGCCTCATCCCCTCCATTGCCGGAGATGATCTCTGACAAAGCATTTTTGAGAGGAGCAATGACCGGATACAAGGTTTCTCTCCACACACGCAAAGAGATAAGGTTGGGATCGCGGAGCTCGGTATCTGTATAAGTCTCGTTGATAGCTTCCCTAAGCACCGGAAGAGTGACATCGTGCAAGTCCTTGTCGCTGAGCGAACGAAGGAGGAAGAGCGCATGAAGCCTCTTTTCGGCAGGAGTTTCGGACAAGAATGTCCTGATCACCTCTTGGTTGCCTCGGCTCTCGATGTAGACCGTTCTCAAGAGATCCAATCCTTCTTTGGTCCTGATGTTCAGCGCCTTTGCAAGCTCATCGGCTTGAGCAAGAGAAGGGAAAGTGGACGTATAAGCATGACGGATGCTGTCATTGTGCCCCATCTGTATGTTGCAAGCATTGATAGCCAAGGAATCCGAGAAAGCTGTTGGCTTCTTTTCGGCAGGTGGGACGAGCTTGAAGTGCACACTCTCATCCCATTCGCTGTAAGGTTTGAGGACAATATCCTTGACTTCCTCGCCCTCTGTCACGGTATAGTGCAGTATGCCCATGCGATCGGGAGAGTCGCCGGCGACGACAACGATGTCCCCGAGACCAAGTTCTGTCGAAGCCATACCATTGCTATCTGATGTACGGGTGACGAGGGGATAGAGTTCGGCATAATTATAGAGTCTGAATGTCACAGGTACACCCTCGACCGGAGTACCGTCAGCATCCACAACGCGCACTTTGGCATGCGCTGTCGGAACATAGTTGGAAGTGACATTGATCTCCGTATAAGTAGGATGCTCGCTGAGAGCCTCTTCGGCACCTTTGTACTTACCGAAAGCCTTTGTGTGTAACAACATCGCTCTCAACACAGGGGCATCAAACCAAGCCATACCCAACTTCGGTGCAGGTTCGCAAGCACCGAGATAGTGCCACTTACCATCTACCCAAGCCTCTACCCAGGCATGATTGTCATCCGTATGAGCCCATCGAGGCGTATAGACCTGACGAGCGGGGATACCCATCGTACGCAAGATCGCCACGGTGAATGTACTCTCTTCGCCACAACGTCCGAGAGCATTGCGCATCGTTGCCAATGGCGAAGATGTACGCCCATCACTCGGAGCATAGGTGACGTGTCGGTGGCACCAGTGGTTGAGAGCAAGGACAGCCTCATACATATCCTTACCGGCAACGACCTCTTTGAGCTCATCATACAGGACTATGCGTGACTCATCGATAGCTTCGTTATTGGCACGCACCGGGAGTACAAAGTGTCGGAACAAAAGTGTAGGCACAGACTTTCCCCAAGGCATCTCTTCGCGAGCCTTGAGTGACTGCCTGACATTTTTCAGGTGAAAGTCTATACTGAAATCAAGGATATCCGGAGTCACCATGTAAGCATACAGGAACTCCATGGCATCCCTTTCCTCTTGTGAAACCTCCATGACCGAGAGAGCTTCAAGAGGGTTCGGTATACCCAGATCGGTAATTTTTTTCTCAAGATCCGCACGACTCTCCTTCATGATGTCTGCGGGGAATAATGCCTCCTCCTTTTCCGATTGCCGGCACGAAGTCATGAAAGACACGACCATCATCGCAAGGAGTGTAAGTAAAAGATGTCTGTGTTTCATAGTTTTAAATATTGTAGTGGTAATTTAGAATACCTGGTTGATCACTTTCACGAAGTGAGGCAACTTGAGATCCCCCTCATCGTTCCCCATAAGGACATGCAGGGTATCATAGTCTCGAGTGGGAGAAACATATCTGTCGATGTTGAAAGACTGCTTGGACCAGATGAAGCTCCTGCGCTTCTTGTGCACAGGTTCTTGGGAAGTTGCCTGACGCAGGTAAGTGATGAAGTCATCGGGAGATATAAGACGCTCCACTTCGACAAGCCTGCCATCCACACTCTCGGAGAAGTAGGTGAGGAAGTAGACGTAGTTGCCCACAGTACCGCGCTTGCGCACCTTCATACCTCCGGGGGCATCGGTATTGAGGGCATACTCGTAGATATCCGTCTCTGTACCATAAGGTATCTCGCCCTCCACGGTGATGTGGTACTTGTGTCGAGAGACACCCACAGCCTGATCACCTACGATCGAAGCTATGGTAGACAGACACTGACCTATCTTGGCATCGAAGTCGGTATTGTTGTCCACGACACGGAGGTTTTGATGTCCCGTCCAAGCCGAGAGGATGCGGCTGTCGATCTCACGGGCCAGCTCGATGCCCTCATGACGAGCAGCATTGTTTTCGGTCGTGTAGAACTCCTCCGCCCCATTGGCAGCCGTCACCATGTGTATCACCGCATCATAACGAGCATCACGCAGAGCGACTTCCGACAGAGAAAGCTCATCGAGCATAGCCTGCCACATATTACGATCCATATACGCGGAGATATCCATCGTCCCTCTGTCGGCAATGATGATCACCGGCTTGTCCACCGATCGCGCCAACTCATAGAAAGTATTTTCCATCTGGATCTGAAACTTCAGGATGGACTTTTCTATGTTGTAGAAGTAAGTCTTGTCATCCGTAAGGAAGTTTGCCGAAGCATTCATGAAAAGCGTCGGGGTCTCCGGTAGCGTGTACACGAGAAAACCTCGATCCGTAAATCGTTCAATAATCTTAACAAGCACTGTGGTCTTGCCGGCACAAGGACCGCCGGTGAGACAGATGCGGTATATATTTTGGTTCATGCAATAATTGAATAAACGAAACTGTTTAGGATCAGGAGATTGATAGGCCAAAACAAAGATACAATATTATTCCGTACAGTGGCACTCCCCCACTGTCTCAGTCGTCTGTCTCAGTTTCGCAGGTCAGGAGGATTTAACAAACATTTCGAGGGGGATGAAGAAAGGATATACATCTGTCGAAATCAAGTTGTCTAACTTGACAGATTAAGTTGTCTAACTTGATGCATCAAGTTAGACAACCTTTTTTGCCCCCGATTAAAAACCTGATAGGAAACAAAATGTGCCACCATGAAAATGACTCATGGCGGCACTGTATGTTTTGTATAAAGCTATGTTTTATCCTGCCTCAAAATACAGGCAACTGATAGATAAACCCGAGCGACAGGCGGTTTGTACTGTTGTCCAAACGGTAGTTGAAATCATGGATATAGGAGCGACCTATGTAAGTGAGGAAAAACCTGAAGTTTTCGACATATGGATAATACTCCACGCCGGCAAAGTATCCATAGGAATAACGCGTGGGATCAGGGTCGAACCATTTGTCTTGCCCCTTTGCGCCGATCTCGTACATCCCTTTGACAAATATATTCCACTTCGGATGCACTCGGCAACCTATCTTTGTGATGAGAGAGTAGTACTCCACATCCTCTTCCACGGGGATGAGGGGTTTGGAGTTGAGTCCTTCTCTGGAGTAGAGAGCATCCAAGTATGCGGAGACAGGACCAAACCTGAACTCATTGCCCAAAGCGATGTAGTGCAAGGCATGATCTTTGGTCTGATTCATATATGAGTAAGACCACATCGTGTTCCAAAAAGAAGTGACACGCCCTGTCCAGTTGACCGTCCCCACAAGAGAGATCTTCTCGTCCCTCAGCGGAGTTTTGGTGATCCATGGATAAGTACTTTCGAGAGAGCCTGTACGAGCGTTCAGCAACTGAAACTGCAGTCTCTGCATATCGGTGGGACGGAAGATGAGATTGACCCCGGTCATGAAGCCGGGGGTATACTCTATCATATCGGCAAACTCATAGACCACGATAGGGTTGAAGTCAAACTCGACACCACCATAGGCAGCACACTGTTTACCCAAGAAGAGAGAAAACTTGTCGGACAGTTTGACGCCTATCCCCGCCACATCGATAGAGAGAGGGAGATTGTCGTACGAATTGGAGGCATCATTAGAGGTATTGAGACGTTGCAAAAGACGGTAAGAAATCATGTCCGTGACCTGTCCTTTGGCCTCAAGTCGGAGCTGACGCCCGTTGAACTTAGCACCCTGAAAGTCGTCGTTGTCCCACATCATATCGGCAGCAAACTGGGTGTTGATGTAGAGATTGAACATATCCTGCTTCTGCTTGATGAGCCTCAGCTGCTCTGCCAGAGACATCTCACTCGTATAGTGCTCACGCTGAGCAAATGAGGTCCCAATAGGGAGGAAAACAGATAGGATGATCAGAATTAGTCTTTTCATTGTCGTATCTTGTTATAGCAAAGTTTAAAATCTCCTGCAAAAGTAGCAAAAGGATGTGAATCCCATATCGGTAGTTCTTCACAACAAGTCCCTAAAATGTCAACAAATTACTGTAAATAAGGGATTGTCCCGGACGATGAATTGTACTAATTTTGTAATGTAACAATATCAAATACTTAAACACATGAAGTTTGGATTACGAAATCTGGTTGTCGTGGCGATCATAACACTGTTGGCCAACAACTTATCATACGCACAAAAACACCACATCTTGTCAGGGACGGTGTACGAAGTCGTCAAAGGGAAACAAACCCCACTGCCGTATGCCCTCGTCTCTCTACCCGACTACAAAATGGGAGCCAATACGCTTATCGGTGGAAAATACCTAATGAAAGGGATCCCCTCAGGGCGTACCCGGGTACAAGTGACATTTATAGGCAAACAACCGATAGATACGACCCTCGTCATAGACAAAGACAGGGTCATCGACTTTGTACTCAAGGAGGACAACTTCAGACTGAAAGAAGTCTCTGTCACCGCCAAAAAGAGTGATACACGACAAGCAACGGCAAGCAAGATATCTCGCAATGCCATCGAGCACTTACAGGCACTGAGCTTGAGAGATGTCCTCGCCCTCCTTCCGGGCGGGACAGTGAAAAACCCGACCCTCAGCAATGCTTCTCAGGTGAACATCCGTACCGCAACGGGGAGCTACATGAATGCTCTCGGGACAAGTATCATACAAGACGGAGCACCTCTCTCCAACAATGCCAACCTACAGTCGATGAACCCTGCGGTAGTGGGTTCGATAGCCCCACTTTCGGGAGGAGCTTCGCCCGGAGGCGGTATAGACACCCGTATGATCAGTATCGATGACGTGGAGTCGGTGGAAGTGGTCAGAGGTATACCTTCGGTGGAGTACGGAGATCTTACTTCGGGTGCTGTCGTCATACGCTCCAAGGCAGGGAGACAACCTATCAGCATAAACGCCAAAGTCAATCCGAACGTCTATCAAGCGAGTGCCCACGGTGGCGTGAACCTTGGTGGACACTTGGGCGCAATAAGCGTGGGCGGAGATTACGCATTCAATGTCACAAATCCCATCCAGACCTACAACCACTATCAGAGAACAACAGGGAAAGTACTGTACTCAAACACCTTCTTTGATGATCGCCTTAGTTCAAATACTTCGATAAATCTCATCTACGGCAAAGACTCAAGAGACCTCAATCCCGATGATATTGCCTACAAGCGCAAGAGTAGCGGAAAACGTACAGGCGTCCGTCTCAATACCCACGGAGCGTGGAGATTCAACGAGGGGATACTCAAAAACATCAACTATGTCCTTTCATATGCGCAGACTCACAAAAGAAGCGAGCATGAAGAGATGTATCACTCGGCCAATGCCCCCTACTCTGCGACTTTGGTTGACGGCAGTGTGCTCTCCAACATCGCGGGCGAACACCTATTCGATGCTGAGGGTAAAGAGATCACCCAAATCCCTTCGAGCGAGACCAATCCTCGTGCCCACTATCTTCCCAGCAGTTATCTCGGGCGACAGACAATAGACGGACGGGAAATAAACATCTATGGAAAACTGTCTGCAGACTTCCATAAAAGATGGGGGGATGTCAACAACAGGATACTCGTCGGAGCGGACTTCCGCATAGATGGCAACAAGGGAAAAGGAAAGCAGTTTGATCAGGAGGCTGTGCCGTACCGCAACTTGTCGGCTCTCAATGCTACATTCAGACCTCGCAACTACAACGAGATACCATTTATGAAGCAGTTCGGTCTCTATGCCGAAGAAAACTTCCACTGGCAGACGGGTAAGGGAGCGTTCAAGGCTCAAGCGGGTCTGCGTTATGACCACGCGGATATCGTCGGCGGAGTGTTGTCTCCTCGTATCAATGCGGAGTACAACTTCGGTAACGGATTGTCTATCCATGCAGGCTATGGAAATGCAGCCAAAATGCCGACACTCTTTTACCTCTACCCCGAAAAGGCTTATTTTGAGTACATCAATCTCAACGAGCTTGCGGATACCAAAATATCCGAAGCGGACAGAAGATTCATCACGACAACAAGGATATTCGACACTCAGAACAGAGACTTGAAAATCGCGGAAAATAAGAAGTATGAACTGGGAGTGGAATATACGCACAAGGCATTCTCCGCAAGTGCAACGCTTTTCCGTGAAGAGCTGAACAACGGTTATACGATGAATCAGACCTTGGACTCGTTTCACCCTGTGATGTTCAAGGAGTATAAAAGAAATGCCGAAGGGAAGCTCATATTGGCACAAGAAAATCCGGTATTGGCAAGCTACTACAAACCTTTCAACGGGGGTGAGGAGTTCTCGCAGGGCTTGGAGTACGAACTGAATGTCCATCGTATAGAAGCGATCCGTACGGCATTCACACTGACAGGCTCTTACATCCACACTGTGGACAACGGCAACATGTACTTTTTCTACGACAACAGCGGTCCGAGCGCAAAAGATCGTACCCATGTGGGGGTATATGATCCTGATATGTCGGTGGGTCTGACAACTCTGCACAATACCGCACTCAGGATCACTCACAACATCCCGGAGATAGGTCTTGTGATCACCCTTACTTCTGAAATAACATGGAAAGATGTGGATCGAAACATCATGGGTAATGACTCCATCCCCATAATGTACATCTCCAAGGAGGATGGCAAAGTGAGGCCTTTTGAAGACAATATGAAGGAAGATCCCGAGTTCAAAAAACTCATCCGAAACGTCAACCCGACGGACTATATCACAGAGAGCTACCCTCCGCTTGTAGGATTCAACCTCAACGTGACCAAGGAGATCAGCGACTTCATGCGGATATCCTTCTTTGCCAACAACGTGTTCCGCAGCTATCCTTTGGCGGAGTCCAAACGCTCGCCGGGGTTCAAGACAGTGAGGAACAACAACTTCTTCTTTGGCCTCGAGCTATCATTCAAACTCTAACCGATAAACACCGAATTTTGCTATGCAACATATATATATCATCTTGCGCGTATGTCTCTGTGGTTGGTTGCTCAGCCTGCTCCCCTCATGCTATGGCCATGAGGACATCGTGAAGACCAAAAATGTGACGCCCCTCACGGTACAACTGACGGCGGAGTTTGAGGAAATCAAACCCTCTACCCTTGCCGACCTTACAGTGACTTTGGAAAACTTTCAACAGGGAGTCAAGATCACATTACCTCTGTCTTCGACCAAACTGACGATCCCCGACATCCTACCGGGGATATACTCGATAAACATCGTGGGAAAAACAACCAACGATGAGGGGAAACCGTTCTACGTGAATGGAAGTAAAGTCAATCATCCCATCATCCCGGGAGAAGAAAACATCGTCATCAATGTGAATGGCAAGCCTATAAGCCCGATAGTTTTCAAAGAAATCTATTATGCCGGAAGCCCCGAGAGATATTTCAGAGACCAGTTCTATGAGATATACAATAACTCAGATGAAGTCATCTACCTCGATGGCATACACTTTGCCAACCTTGTTCCGAGCAAAGCGACAACCGTCCTTCCGGTATGGCCGGCAGAAGACAATGGAAAATACGTCTACGGTGAACGTCTATGGAAATTCCCGGGCAGTGGTAAGGAATATCCACTACAACCGGGTGAGTCTTGCGTCATCTCCCAGTTTGCCGCCAACCACAAGTTGGAGACTTACAACCCCAATTCTCCCGTCGATTGCACCTCTTCAGACTTTGAGTTCAACCTCAACAACCCGAAGTTCCCTGACATGCCTGCTTACGACATGATTCACGTCTTCAACGATGGAAAAAAAGAGCCGGGTCGTGTACCGCAGTACCTGACTTCGGTCTTTGGTGGGGCATACGTCATCTTCCGCGTACCTGAAGGAGAGGAATATGATCCGGTCAACAACAAAAATCTGCAGGCTCAGAATCTCGCAGTTCCCCGAAAAGTTTGGTACGCCAAGATCCCTATATCTTATGTCCTCGATGCTGTCGAAGCCGGAGACAACGAAAACATGATCACCGCCAAACGAGTACCGGGCATCCTCGACGCAGGTATGACCTATGTCGGAGCAACCTACAACGGTCTCTCCGTCGCACGTAAGAAGATGGCAGAACGCCCCGACGGCACACCTATCCTCCAAGACACCAACAATAGTACGGAGGATTTTGATAGAGGACTTGTCCCCGAGCTTCGACGCTACAAAGCCAAGACTGCTCCGTGGAATCATTTACTAAAGAAATAACAACCCAACAGCTATGACAAATAAGATACTATATATCATCTCGTTACTTTCATTGTCCGGACTACTATCTTCGGCCGTAGCACAGAAAAAAGGGGACACACCCAATACTCCTACGGCGTATGAGACAGGTAAGATATATCTACCCTGGCTACGATCTGACAATGCTGCCGGGTTGCCCTTTGATGACCAAAGATACTCCGGCGCTGCGACAATAAGGAGCGAATACGCTCTGACCAAGGGAGCATTCAAAGACCCTCAGGATGGACATAAGATAAAGCAGTTGTCGGTGTTCAGCGAAGGGCATGCCAACTTTGAAAACGTGTACACCTACGGGAGCTTTGAGTACAGTGACCTCTCGATCACAGATGCAGGATACAATGCGTCCATCCTTGATCCTCATAGAGGTATGCCCTACTACATTGCAGACACATATCAGAGCAATTGGCGAAAGCACAACTACAAACTACAGTTCAAAGCATCGACACGCCCCTTATTTGACTTTGTCACCTTCGGTCTCACCGGTCGTTACTCCGCCCTGCACGGAGCCAAACAAAGAGACCCTCGTACCGACAACAGGCTGATGCAGTTGGAGCTGATCCCATCTACTGTTTTCCTTTTCGGAGAAAACCACAAGGTAGGTATCAGCGCAGGCTATGGAGTGCTCAAAGAACAATCACACATGCAGAACCTCAACGCCAGCGAAAGCCATGACTACTACACATTGTTGGGCTTGGGCAAGTCTATCAAGCACATCGGTTCCGGAGAGACTTCTGACTACAAAGGGATCAAGCTATCCGGAGATGCGTACTACTTCACGACAATTGGAGATCTCAAGCTGATGCTTAGCGGAGGTTACAGTCGCCATACAGAGACCGCAACGATCAGTTTCTCAACGCCTCACAATAGAGGTAGCATCCTTTCCGACCACCTGCACTCATCACTCGAATTGGCTTGGGAGAAAGCGTCCACACTCCACCAACTGACAGCTTTCGGAGAATACTCGAAGACACAAGGGATAGAGTACATCAATATCCGAGACAACAGCACAGAGCAAAAAGGCTGGATACAGCTGCACCGGGACGTACGATCGGAGTACAAAGACACACGCTTGGGAGCAGCCTATACCCTACTCATCCGTCGGGGTATGGGTTACGACTGGAAGTTTGGGCTCTCCACACGATTGGAAGACACAGACAACTCTTACCTCGTCCCAAGCTCGACTTACCTTGTACGCAATGTGGTTTCAGGACTCGATGTAGCTAAGAGTTTCGTCCTCTCACAAGCGTACAACTCTGAGCTCCTGCTTCAGTTCGGTGGCTCATACGGTCACAATCTCAAAGGCAGATATGAGTACAATGATTCACATCCTGAAAGTCCTATGGTAAAAGATTTGGAGCAAGGCCGTCTTGACTATCAATCCTCAGATTATACGACACTTGGAGGAAGCATTACTTACTCATCCCAAGTTACTAAGACAAACACCTCGATCCTTTTTGCCAAACTCGGCTATGAACACACCGCCGCCAAGACATCGGCATTGGGCAAGAGAGGGGTATTGTCTGTGTCAATAGGGTACAACTTCTAATCTCATCAAATAATGTTGCAGAGACTGACCTCACTTGCGCTCGGGCTTACACTCTCGTTTGCGCACCTTTTCACAGCCTTTGCGGGAGACATCAAAGTCATCCTGCCCACTGTGACAAAGGCTCTTTACTCCACCAAGCCCAAGTCTTTTGCTATCGTGGTGGACAAAAAAACTTACGAAAATGCCACAGAAGCAATAGACCTGTATTGCACCAAGCTCCACAAGCTCAATCTTGCAGACTACCGCATCATAGCGGATGACGCCACACCCGATGAGATTCGCAAGGTCCTTCATGACATCGAACCCGCCATAGTAGGAGCATTCCTCATTGGTGATATCCCCATCGCCATGATCAGCAATGCCCAACACCTCACCACAGCATTCAAGATGGATGAGACGAAGTTTGACCTGCACCGTTCGTCCGTCCCCAGCGATCGTTTTTACGACGATGCAGGGCTACGCTTTCGTCCTATCAAGAGGGAAGGCAACTTCTTTTACTACCGCTTGGACGAAGACGGAGCGCAGCGGCTCAATCCCGCATTTTTCGTTTCTCGTCTCACCGTCCCCAAGGCGATGAAAGCCGATGCTTACACGCTGATAGACAAATATCTCCGGAAGGCATCGAAGCTCGATACTCCTATCGATACTAAGTTCGAACTCGTGACCTACGCAGGACATGGATACAACTCCGACTGTCTCATGGCTTGGGCTGATGAGCGCAAACTGTATGATGAGATGTTCGGCGGAAATGGGCAAGAGATACGTTCCCTCAACTA
Source organism: Porphyromonas sp. (assembly GCF_030529325.1). Classification (GTDB taxonomy): domain Bacteria; phylum Bacteroidota; class Bacteroidia; order Bacteroidales; family Porphyromonadaceae; genus Porphyromonas_A. Next base: position 18,236 of record NZ_JAUMXC010000022.1, read on the forward strand.
TCGTTCTTCCAACGACATGAAGTCCGTCATCCTTGACGAGCTTGCACACGGCAACGCCGACGTGATGATCTTCAATGAGCATGGGAGCAGTGATAAGCAATACTTGACGACCAATCTTGCCATCAACGACCGAAAGACGGCGCTCGACCTCTTCCAGTCCTCTCTCTTTGAGACCCTACGCAAAGCCAAAACTCCTCAAGTCCTTGACTCTCTCAAGACAGACCTCGCAAAGAGATACCACCTCACTCCGGAGTTTTTTAACGAAGCACTCAGCCCCCAACGCATATCTGCGGACTCCTTACGCGAAGCCAACTACGACCTCACGCTCGGGGATATGGGCAAAGACTTCCGCCCCACTCCCAAGTTCGTGGTACTGGATGCGTGTTACAACGGAGACTTCTCCGACGATGACTATGTAGCTGCGCATTACATCTTTTCGGACGGAAGCACCTTGGCTGTCCAAGCCAACTCCCGAAATGTACTCCAAGATCGTCGTACCAACGAAGACTTCGGACTCCTGAGCTCCCGGTATCCGGTGGGCATCCTCAACCGGCTTGTCCCCACACTCGAAGGACATCTTTTCGGAGACCCGACACTCTACTTCCCCAGGCCGGGGACTAAGAAGTTCGCGCCCCCACACTTCACGCTCCCCAAAACGAGATCCGAACGAAGAGCTTGGATGAAACACTCCTCTCCCAACTTCAGAGCCGCAGGCCTCCGCCTTGCAGCGCAGAGCGGAGAAGCCAAGCCGGAGATGCTCTTGGCAGGACTGAGGGATACGAGCGTCCTCGTACGCCTGGCGGCATTCAAGGCTCTTTCACAACTCGATGATCCGAATATCCGCGAGCAGGCTTTCCGCATGGCGATAACCGACAAGCACGAGCTCGTGGCTCGTCAGGCTGCCCTCGAAGTCAAGAAGTGGGGCATCCCCGCCACTCTTCCCGTCATAGCGGAAGCATATGTAGGTGACGTACATCGTCTCAGAGTACGCTTCAATCTCTCGTCTGCTCTCTATGCGTTTTCGCCAAAGAATGCCACAGAAGCTCTCATCAAGGCAGCCGAAAAGTTGAGACCCGGAGATGAAGGACTGAAGAAGAGAATAACAGCAAAAAGTGAAGAATTGGTGCGCTTCAGGAACAATATCGTCGAGCCTCTCAAAGATCCATCGACACCTCTCAAAGCCAAACTACAGGCGGCTCGTACAGTGCGCAACTACCAGATCCACGATGACATCGAGACCCTCATGGAGATCATCTCCGATCCCAAGACTGACAGCACACTCACGCTGACACTCATCGAGGCCCTGGGGTGGTTCGATCGCTCTCATCGCAAAAGCCAATTGGTGGAGTTTTGTGAGCAATGTCTCTCACAACCTCATTACAGCGAAGAGATAAAAGCGGAACTACGCCAAACGATCAACAGGCTATCCTCAACAACATCTCATCAGACACGTCGATACGAGTGACACATAAAAGCCCGATGCCGGTTTATCTTCTGATTTTCAGACGACAACCCGGCATTTTTTATTTCATCACCAAAACAAAGACAGAGCTGTCGATTGTGCCCCTTCACAATCCCGCTCTGACAGGGCTCTCCAAAAGAGGCAAAAAAGGTTGTCTAACTTGATGCGTCAAGTCAGACAACCTTTTTCATCAAGTTAGACACATCGATTTCGACAGATGTACATCTTCATTTTTTCTACCATCAAAATCAATCCCTGATAAGAGGCAAAATCCTATCGTAGCACCCCCGATTTGCGAAAATACCGACTTTGAGGTACGTTCCAAGCATCACCTTATTTTATTTTTATGCTACATTTGCGATATATCAATCATGGCAGATAATACAAAAATCAGTCTGCTTTTTTACTCACAAAATAAACTGAAAGAAACACTATGGTAGGAAAAGAATTAGCCGAATTTGGGCGACTGCTCGACACCCCTGAGCTCATGCTCGTTCACATCGAACTCGATACAGACAAGACTGTCCCTGCACATGACCATAAAGGTCAGGAAGTGTTCTTCACCGTCGTGAAAGGACAAGTGGAAGTCACCCTCAATGGTGAGGAAAAACACCTGCTCTCTCCGGGCAAAGTCCTGCACTTCCCGGGCGAAGCAAGCATAGCAGCCAAAGCTCTCGAACCAAGCGAGTTCTTTGTGTACCTCGTCAATAGAAGATAGAGTCATGGACTCGGACAACAACCTCCCAATCACGGCAGAGACAAGACTCCTCGATCTCTTGTCCCGACACCCGTGGCTCAGAGCCGAGCTACCCAAGGTCAATCCGGCATTCAGTATGCTCAGCACGCCGTTTGCCAAGATCATGATACCCAAGGTGACCGTGGGCAAGATGTCCGAGCGATCGGGTATGCCATTGGACAAACTCATCGAGAGCCTCACCTCGCTCATAGCAGAGCACGACCGGGAGTAACAAGACTTCAATATACAAGCAGAGAGTCCGATATGGGAGATAAGCCCATGTCGGACTCTCTACGTATCTACCCTCGGAACCCTCTAATAATCTGAACTCTACCTGCACCTGTCGGGGTTTGAACGCAGATAGAGTTTTTTTGCGCAAAAAATTGTATCTTTGCTAAGTATATTGCTCTCTTCATGTTCAGAGGTGTGCGGAGAGAAGATCAAACAATCTTTTTTACAGTTTTATGACCGCAAAAAAAGTTCTATTTTTAGCTCAAGAGATACATCCATATATCGAAGATAGTCCGATAGGCAAGATCTCTCAATTTTTGCCCCAAGGTATCCAAGAGACAGGATACGACATCCGTACCTTTATGCCCAACTACGGCACTATCAATGAACGTCGCAACCAACTGCACGAGGTGATCCGCCTATCGGGGATGAACCTCGTCATCGATGATAAGGTACACCAGCTTGTAGTAAAAGTAGCATCACTCCCCTCTGCCAAGATGCAGGTATACTTCATCGACAACGATGACTTCTTCAGCCGCAAAGGCAACCTGCACGATGAGGACGGCAACCTCTACAACGACAACAGTGAGAGAGCTGTCTTTTTCTTGAGAGGGGTATTTGAGACGATCAAGAAATTGCGTTGGGTACCGGACATCATCCACTGTCAAGGGTGGTTCACAGGACTCGCTCCTCTGTATTTGAGAACGCTATACAAGGACGAACCGGCATTGGCTCAAGCCAAGCTCGTATTTTCGGCTTACGACCAGACTCCTCAGCAGCCTTTTGGCGAAGAACTGACGAGAGTCTTGGGCTTTGACAACATAGAGTCTCCTCTCCTCGATGGGACGGCATTGGACAAGGAAACCTTTGTGCAACTTGTCCTCAAGTACGTCGATGGTATGGTGATCTCCACAAAAGAGATAAGCCCCGAACTCCTCGATGCCATACACGGCTCAGGAAAGAAATACTTGGACTACCACGAGCCTGAAGTGCTCGTGAAGGCGGTAGACGAGTTTTACAGCACACTTTGACAACCCACCCACGCGGGGCAAAGCGTGAAGATGTACAACAAAGAGACAATACGCTTATCCCAATGAACAGACTGAAACATATAATCCGGGGAAGCTTGGTGCTATTGGCAGCGAGCCTCGTGGTCGCATGCGATGACCAAAACAACGCTTTGGGCATAGACAGCATGCCTGACTACGAAAAGTTCACAAGCTTCAGCAAAGAATACGCCATCAAGTGGAAGACAGTATCTGCCGACTTGAAGCACCAGAACATAGAAAAAGGGACATCGTACAACAATATCTATGTCACCTCTCACTACGGATACGTGGGTGAGATCCCCAATACTCAGTATGGTCGCATACGCAGTGAGTACCTGACACAGTTCTACGTCCCCAAAGGGTTTAAATTTGCAAAGACACCGATCGATGACAAGATAGACTCAGTGAGCATAAGCCTCTACTACACAGGTTACACAGGTGACTCTCTTGCTCCGATCTCAGTGGAAGCCTACAAGTTGGCAAAGCCCCTACCGATCTCCAAGTACACCATCTCCGATGTGAGTGGTTACGTGACGGATCAACTCTTGGGTAAGACTTCTTACTATGCAGGTAGAGGACACGGCAAGACTGCTGTGGGGATCACTTTTGTAGAGATACCTCTACCTCGCGAGTTTGGACAGGAGATATATGACAAGAGCAAAAACGGAGACCCTGTCTTTGCAACCCAAGAGGCTTTTGACAAGTATTTCCCGGGGATTTACCTGACTGCCGGAGCCGGGACCGGTAGCATCCTCCGTGTGCAACGTACGGCTTTGACCATGTACTTCAAGTCAAAAGAAGAGGGAAAGACCAAGGACGGTAAGAGAGACTCCACATATATCGTGACAACGATACAGCAACTTGCTCACACATCGGAAGTACCTCAACTGTCGCGTTTTGCCAACGAAGGGCTTGAGCGTCTCATCAACACAGATGAGAAGGACAGTGTCAGCTATATCAAGTCTCCTGCGGGAGTGGTGACAGAGCTTACCCTACCGACAAAGGCTATAGCTGCGACTCTCAAAGAAGCAAGCGCAGATGTGGACAGAGAGCTCAATTCACTACCTCTGACGCTCTATGGAGAGCCTCAAGGCAGTGGTCAGTATGACCTCACTTTGCCGGGAAATATCCTCTTGTTGCCTAAAGACTCTGTAGCCAAGTTCTTTGAAAAAGAATTGACTGAACTGGATGCTCCTTACACAACTTATCTGAGCACAAAGTCTGCAACGGGATCAGCAACATACATATTTGGCAACCTCGCTGCGATGGTAAAGAAACAGATATCGGAAAAGCCTGACGAAAACCTCGTACTTTGGGCAATTCCGGTCGATCGTACGACAATACAGGGGCGTAACCAAAACCAAGTGTCAAGTTCGATCTCCAACCTTGTACTGCCGACGGCAATAAAGTTTAACTTCGGCGAAGGGCACAATAAGATACGTGCCGTGATGACCGAACGCAAAAAGGGCAGCCCCTTCTGATCTCCCCTTTAACCACCAAGAGTAATAGTATAGCCCTCGTCCCTCAGACATAGGGCAACTCCATAGAGAGGAGATCTTCAGGGCAAGTCATCGCCACGGTAAAGATCTCCTCTCTTTTGATACAACAAAGACACCGACAATGACACCTTTCTTAGAACAGATAGCACAACACTTCTTTGAGAAACACCAAAAGGAACTGTACAAGTACAGATTCTTCTTGCCCAATAGGCGAGCAAGTCTGTTCTTTATGCACTATCTTCGTTCGTATGTCGGTGATACACCCTTATTTGCGCCACGCATCACAACGCTGAACGAATTTATCGGTACGGCTTCGGATCTGGTATCGGGCGAAAAACTGATACTGCTTTTTGAGCTTTACAAGTGCTACACAGCCAGGCTCTCCAAAGAAAAAGCAGAGGAGATGACCTTCGAGAGCTTTTATCAGATAGGAGAGCTCATCCTGCAGGATTTTCAAGACATAGATAAGCACCATATAGATGCGAGGAAGTTGTTCCGCAACCTTTACGAACTTAAAGAGTTGGAGAATGAACTTTCGTATCTTGATGAAGCTCAACGTCAAGCCATAAGCAGTTTTCTAAAACCACTGCCGGCAAAAGTGGAGGATGCCAAACCTCTGCTGAAAAACTTCTTGAACTTTTGGGACGGCCTCTATGATCTATATGTCGATTATAAGCAGAGTCTGAAAAATCTCGGCATCGGGTATGACGGGATGATCATGAGAGACATCTGCGACAAGATAGAGTCCGAAGACACTTCGTTGGGAGACGACGGTGTGATCAATGTCTTTGTAGGACTGAATGCCCTCACACCATGCGAGCACAGGATACTGAAGCATCTGAAAGAATCTTCACAGACACTGTTTTATTGGGACTATCCATCGATACCTCTCAAAGACAAGAGTCCGGCGGCCTACTTCAGGGAATACAATCTCAGCCACTATCCGGAGCCGACAGGCACAGATGCCATCCCGAGAGAAGACATAAAGACATTTCCGAAGATAGAGGTAACTGCCATACCCTCCTCGATAGCGCAGACCGCATATATAGGAGCGGATCTCAAGGCCCTACACTCTGTCCAACCGGAAAGTATGCAAGGCCTCCGTGTTGCCGTAGTCCTGCCCAACGAACGACTTCTCATCCCCATGCTCAGCAATATCCCCATCGAGGTTGAGCACCTCAATGTCACCATGGGATATCCGGTGCGAGAGACTCCGATGGTAGCACTACTGGAGCATCTCCTACTTTCGCTGAATAAACAAGTGATAAACACCTCGTCGGACGATGCGACTTGGCGTGGAGCGGATGTGATACAGATATTCTCCATGTCTGTACTTTCGCCATATATCGGACTTATCAGAGAAAAGGTGAGTGAACTGATCATCCGTCGCAAACATGTCTCTATCACGGGATCGGAACTTCTTTCCCTCATAAAAGAGGCCTACGACAGCATGGAAACAGATGCTGAAAGCGATACGCTAAAGTTGTTACAGCTCATATTCATGGAGCCTCCCAAGCCAGAAGATGGACTCGGTCTCTTTGAATACTTCATACGATTGTTGAGATTTTTGTCTGACAAAAGCATAGAGATGCCGGAAGACATTACGGAATGGAGCAAAGACACTGCAAGCACATCCGAGGACACATCCGAATCCAACGAAGTTTTCACTGCCGAAAAAGCCATCCTGCCTCATCTCCTTCTGCTCATCCAAGAGATGAGACAGACCCTCGTACACTGGCAAGAGGGAGTCGGAGATCACATCCTCACGACACAGATCGTATCAGATGTACTCCTCACTATCTGGCGCAATGCCCGCATCCCTTACACCGGTGAACCACTCAGGGGATTGCAGATGATGGGGGTACTCGAGACAAGAGGTTTGGACTTTGACATCATCTATATACCCGATGCTTCCGAAGGGACTCTACCTCAAAAAAGAGCCGTCACAGGTATCATCCCTTACTCCCTTCGTCTCGGCTACGGGCTTCCGACCTACGAGTGGCAAGATCGCACACGAGCGTACAACTTCTTCAGGCTCATCAGCCGTGCCAAGAGAGTCATCCTCACATACGACTCTCGCAAGAGTGATATATCTCAAGGGGAGCCTTCGAGATATATCCGCATGCTGCACTACATCTATGGAGCAGATGTCGAGTTCAAGTCGGCCAACTATCCCCTGTCTCCTCTTCGCAGGATCGATAGTGGGGATACCCTGCGCCCACAGCTCATCGCGCAGTACCAAAAAGATCTCCAAGATCCGGAGAGTGGCATTGCCCTATCTCCGTCACGTTTTAAGACCTTTGTCCGGTGTCCCCGACAATTTTACTATACCGTCATCTGTGGCATCAGTGATCAGGAAAAACTCCATGAGCGTATCGAAAGCAACGACCTCGGTACGATTGTCCACAATACACTCGAAGAGCTTTACCGCTACTTCATCGAACGCTACGAGGGTATCATCGACAAAGGACAACTCCAGGAATGGCTGAATAAGGCGAATACCGACGTGCGCAACTGTACGCTTCGCCACTTCCGCAAACATTTTTACGGCAAAGACAACGGCAGGACACCACGAGGCTACAACCTCATACAGTACGAATATGCGGTGAGCCAAGTCCTCAGCATCATACGCAAGGACAAAGACTATCCTCGCCAACTAAAATACGTCGGTGGAGAGATGAGGATCACCGATGCGCTCAGCCTCTCAGATGGCTCCACAATCAATGTCAAGGGCTTCATCGACCGTGTAGACCTCGAGGGAGATTGCCTCCGTATCATAGACTACAAAACCGGTAGAGACTCCTACGATATCTCCACCAATAATGCCCAACCTCTGGCATACAATGGAGCTGCGACTCAATTGCTCTTTTACTGCCATGTCATCAGAAGCATGTCACCGGGGCATGAATTCAGGAAGAAGTTGCCCGACTTCAGGACCCTCCGCCCGATCATCAACAAGCCCCATAACCGCTCAAAGGCGGGTGAGCTCACACTGAAAGACTACCGAGGAGGAGGCAAGGCTACGAACACCCTCATTGAGGACTATGAACAAGCAAGAGAGTGGTTTGAGGACTTCATAGACACACTCCTTCTCGAAATCATCGACAAAAACCAAACCTTTGCTCCCCGACCTCACCCTACAACTTGTCGCTACTGTCCGGCCTATGATCTTTGCGAGGCTACGGCACAAAGCACGACAGAAGAAGAGGCGGAGGATGAATAAACCCACTCAACAAATCAACACAACCACACAATGGACATCATAAGCACCACTCATAGAGATATCGACTACAAAGACTCTCTCAGACACCAACAAGAAGCCTTTGACCAGGGGGTACAACAAAAGAAGGACGGCACACCCGTACAACATCGCTTATTCTTCAACGAGCATAAGCCCGTGATCACCCTCGGTCGTCATGCCAAGGAAAGCAACGTCCTCTTTTCTGAAGAAATTCTGGCACAGAACGGAGTCTCCCTCTTCCATATCTCACGAGGAGGCGATGCGACCTACCACGGGCCCGGCCAATGGACGATATATCCGGTCTTTGATCTCGAAGAACTGGGCTTGGGTGTACGTGACTTTGTGGAGGCTCTCGAAGAAGTAGCCATACGCATCCTTGCAAAATATGGACTCTCGGGACACCGTCTCCCCGGAGCTTCGGGCGTATGGATGCATATAGACAGCCCTATGCCCCGCAAGGTGGCAGCCATAGGTATCCACTGCAGCCGATATATCACCATGCACGGTATGGCATTCAATGCCAATACAGATCCCAAGTCATTTCACTGGATCAATCCCTGCGGATTTACCGACAAGGGTGTTACATCACTTCACCTCGAGGTCGGTCAATCCCTCGATATGGAAACTCTCCGCGACCAATTCGAAGAAACTTTTGCCGAAGTCTTCGGGCGCACAGTCATCAAAGGCTGATCATCGCCTCACAGCAAACAAAAACAAGAGGAAAAAAGATCATCGAAATCACAACTTAATTCATCATCGTCCCTCAGAGAGATAATGCACACCATAGTTCAAGGTAACTATCCTGATTTATCAAGGTAGGCATTGATTCATCAAGGTAGACATATCAATTTCGAAAGTTGTACACCTTTTGGGAGATGTGTCTGACCGGGAACGACAGATACCGAGAAAAGTCGACTAATGAGTTGATCCCCCCAATAATATTATCAGATAGCTCAAAGGGCTGTGCGATGATTTATCGCACAGCCCTTTGAGCATTTGTTTATTTGAATAAAATGGCATCAAAAAAAGAACCCCGACACTTCATAAGAAGTATCGGGGATAGGAGAGTGGTCCCACTAGGGCTTGAACCTAGGACCTCCAGATTATGAGTCTGTTGCTCTAACCAACTGAGCTATAGGACCGGTGAAGGATGATGTTTGAATACACAACCCTTTCGGATTGCAATATTACGAAGTTTTTCTGATATCCACAAGGATTGACCCCATTTTTACCCTCTTCAGACCTACTTTCGAGTCATGAACTCCTCTTCTTTGATGGTATTCAGCCGTTCTTTGACATTTTGGATAAGCACTGCATACTCTTTACTGATGCGAGGATCATTGGCGGCAAGTTTGAGAAAACGTTCGTAGTACCTTTTCTCCTGTTTTTTATTTTTTCTCTGACCATATATCATCCCCAAGGCATAAGTAGCCTGAGGATGATTGGGTTCTTTTTGGAGAACGTTCTCCCAATGTTTGATGCTCTCACCATACTTTTGTTCACTCAAAAGAGATAAACCCAGCCCTTGCTGCACTTTCATGAAGAGAGCAGAATCGGGTTGCATTGCCTCTTCGGCTCTGCGGAAATACTCGACAGGGGATGTCGGATGGAGGAAACCTTGCTGCGTCAACAAACCCAACTCCAGCAATATCCAAGGATTTTTTCCCTGAGTCACGGTATCACCGAGAAGAAAAACATTCTTCGCATCGACAAACTTCGACTTTGCTTTCAGACACAATCCATAGTAATAAAGAGTATTCGGACTCAGATCACCTTGATCATAAGCCACTCGAAAATCCTGATAGGCCGAATCAATCTTATTCAGGTTATAGTATTGAAGCCCTCTGATCCCCCTAAGAGCAATATTGGTAGAGTCATAGCGAAGGTATGAAGATGCATAGTATAGGGCAGAGTCCACTTCCTTGATGGCTTGAAAGTTGTTGACGAGTCGGATGACATTACCCGCATTGCCGGGAACAAGTCCGACTGCCTTACGCTGAAAATAAATAGCGGAATCCATCTCCAAAAAGTACCCAAAGATCCGTCCGGCAAGATCGCAGTCCACAAAAGTGGTATCACCACGGCTGAATATCGACTGCAGATAACCCAAAGCCTCATGATGTTTCCCCAAACGATAGTTTTGTATAGCCAATTTGCGATCGATAATCTCTCTCGGTTCAAAATCTCTTGATACCCGCTCATACTGAACCACAGCTCCACGAGCATCCCCGAGTTCGGCAAGGATGTCCCCCATCTTAGCCTTCAACACATCATCGTTGGGAGACTTTATCAGCAAGCTTTGAACGAGCATCAATGCCTCGTTATAACGCGATCTTGTAAGGAGAGAGTCTATTCTCATCATCTCTGCCTTTTGTCCCCAAGAGACAGAGATAGAAAGCAAACTCAAAACCAGCAACAAAAGTATCTTCTTCATAATATCAGACTGTTAAATAATCATACCACGAGCAAATATAGTCACATTCTACGAAAAAACCGTAAATTGAGAAGCATATTTCCTCCCGCTCCTTATCTCATGACCGAAAGCCATCTCTATCCCCCCAACAGACAATAACACCTCCTTTTTATTTATATTTGGGAGACCATCTCTCCTTCCTTAAATTATTGATTCAAAACCAATAAAATATCTACAATTCACCTTAAACGGATATAAATACGTAATTTTGCGTGTTACAAGGAGTGATAGCCTCCCAAAAACACGAAATTTTTCGTATCACAAGTTGAGTGACAATCTCCTAAAAGACAAACATCCAATGGATCGCCTTACAAAAGAACAACGCCACAGAAACATGTCCGCAAACAAAGGGAAAGGAACTAAGATTGAACTTTTGTTTGGAAGACTACTTTGGAATGCAGGCGTGAGATATCGGAAGAATGATAATACAGTTTTCGGGCACCCTGATTTTGTCATTCGAAACATGAAAATTGCAATCTTTTGTGATGGAGACTTTTGGCACGGCCGAAACTGGGAGACAAGAAAAAATGACCACAAAAGCAACCGAGAATTCTGGCTCTCCAAGATAGAACGAAATATAGAAAGGGATAAGGAAGTCAACAAACAACTTGAAATCCAAGGATGGAAAGTTTTCAGATTTTGGGAGACAGAAATCACTCGAGAACCGGACAAATGCTTAAATAGAATTCTGACATATATGAACACAAAAACGACGGCAGACGAAAAAATCTCTATTACCCGAATATGTAATGGCAGTAAAGTATCGATGCAGATGTACGGTCCTCACTCTCTGAATGAGGACGGATCCATCATTCCGTTTGAGGAACAAATGGCAATAGTCTCTCATTACTTGCACAATCAAGGCCATAAATATGAAGTCCCCTATAAAAATAAGGCAGAAGGACTGATAAAGGATATTTATAACCTACATAATAAAGAGAAAGTAAAAAACGGATGCCTTTCAGATATTCGTGTTCAATATTCATTCTTTTCTGAACTATTCTCTGTTCCATTTCTACCAAATAGCAAGCCGAAATTTACCTTTATTGACTTATTTGCAGGCATAGGTGGATTTCGAATGGCAATGCAAAACATTGGCGGGAAATGTATTTTTTCTTCAGAATGGGACCCCCAGGCACAAAAAACATATCTTCTGAACTATGGAGAGGTTCCTTTCGGAGACATAACAAAGGAAACAACAAAAGCATTTATCCCTGATGATTTTGATGTTTTGTGTGCCGGATTTCCCTGCCAGGCCTTTTCTCTTGCCGGGAAGAGATTGGGATTTGAAGAAACACGAGGCACACTGTTTTTCGACATTGCTGAAATAATACGCCGCAAACGACCCAAGGCCTTTTTCTTGGAGAATGTCAAAGGTCTGCTTATCCATGATAAGGGTAAAACAATCAAAACCATCTTGAAAGTGCTAAGAGAAGATTTGGATTACTATGTGCCTGACCCCCAAATCATAAATGCAATGAATTTTGGTGTTCCACAGCATCGGGAGAGAGTGTACATAGTCGGCTTCAGAAAAGATCAAAATGTAAACGAATTTTCATACCCTGAACCAACAGACACGACCAAGACATTTGCTGATATAAAGGAGGAAAAGACGGTTTCTGCAAAGTACTACTTATCAACTCAATATCTTAAAACTCTTGTTGCACATAAGGAACGCCATGAGGCAAAAGGGAACGGATTTGGCTATGAGATCATCCCCGATGATGGAATAGCAAATGCCATTGTTGTTGGAGGAATGGGCAGAGAAAGAAACCTTGTAATCGATGACCGTCTCAAAGACTTCACCCCTGTGACCAACATAAAAGGAGAAATAAACAGAGAAGGTCTCCGCAGAATGACCCCACGAGAATGGGCAAGACTACAAGGATTTCCTGATAACTTTATAATTGGAGTTGCTGATGCTTCGGCCTATAAACAGTTTGGTAATTCCGTTGCTGTCCCTGCCATTCAAGCTACAGCGCAAGAAATAGTAAAAAGGCTTAGACTTTCAAAAGATAAGGGATATGGCTTTAAAAGGGAATAAAGGCGAACTGAGCGAACTGTATACATTCTTCAAACTACTTGGTGACGGTCGTCTTCATTGTGGAGATGGAGAGCTCAATCGTTATGATGATAGATACTATCCTATTTTGAAAATATTCCGTGATGACGCAATTGATAGGAATACCTACGAAATCCAAAGTACTGAAAGTAGTATTTTGGTTACCGGTAAAAATATCCCCGACACATTCCCACCAATTCCACAAAAAGATTTCAGACAGGCTGCTGAAACCCTGATTAAATACATAAAGGATAAGGAGCAAAATGCAGACATGTCTCACCTTGAGTCCTTTATGGAGATTATAGATATTCATGACATCAAGTCTAAATCATCGGACAAGGCGGATATTCGGATTGTGATTCACAATTTAAACACAGGTTCAAAACCAGAACTTGGATACAGTATTAAATCAAGACTTGGAGCAGCTTCGACGTTGATTAATTCAAATGGAGATGGCACAAATTTTATTTTCAGGGTTCAAGGGATAACAACAGAACAGGTAAAAACATTCAACACCTTTGACAGATTTAAGAAGAAGTTCGATTATCTGGAGTCTATCAGGGCCTCTATTGCGTATTACAGGACTGCAAATAGAGTTTTGCACAATAATCTCACATTACTCGATCTGGGTATAGAAAAGGTCATAGCAGAGAGTTTACGCTATTACTATTCCGGAAAAGGGCGAGATTTAGATGAAATCACAAAACACATAACTGTTGCCGATCCATTGAATATCTCGGGAGATACAGATCAACCGATGTATGCATATAAGGTAAAACAGTTTCTACTTGCATTTGCATTGGGGATGACCTGTAGCAAACCTTGGTATGGGAACTTTCATGCGAATGGAGGGTATATTGTTGTAAAGGAAGATGGTGACATCGTATGCTATCATTTTTTCGATCGAAATGATCTTGAAGATTACCTTTTCAGTAACACCCGTTTTGAAACACCAAGTATCTCACGCCATGATTTTGGCAAAATATATCAAGAAGATGGAGAGTTTTTTCTCAAACTGAATCTCCAAATCCGATTTAAATAAGATAAGTCATTGAAACAATATAAAATATTGACATTTAACCCCTTATACCCCATAAAAAGCTCTTAATCTTGATCTGGAAATTAATATCAACACTTTTGCTTTATCTATAACCTTATCAAGAGCCAAAACATCCCTCATAACCAAAGACTTCTTTAAGGATGTGTTGGACATAATATTGACAGATGGTAGTATCCCAAAAAGTGTGTAAGGTTAGTTGTTCCTTTTATTCCCGAGGTAACCCCGGGGATAAAAAACTTTGAGTTTTTCGGGTTATTACTCATTCTATTTGATACTCCGGTCTTGGAAATAGGGCAATCTCCTTGCGTAAGTCCTTTCGGTCATCTCTCGGGCAACAGATCCGAGGAGAAAGACCACGGCATCAGCCGAGGGAAGAGCCCCACGCATGCGCAACGTGCGCTTATAACTACGATTGAGACGCTCCACCCGATTTGTCGAGTAAATCATACGACGAACCCCTTCCGGGAACCTCAGGTAGGTGAAGTAGTCTATATTGCGAGGTGCCGATAAGGAGAGCAGGCTCCTGTAGCTTTTCCCCCGACATTCTGCAAATGTACACAATTTCTCAAATGCTTTGATGGGAGTAAGACTTGTGACCGAGATAGG
>NZ_JAUMXC010000081.1 GCF_030529325.1 Porphyromonas sp.
TAACTTGATGAAAAAGGTTGTCTAACTTGACGCATCAAGTTAGACAACCTTTTTCGATCGGATCAGGAAGTATCAAGAGAGGCAAGCCCATCACACATGCCAAAGCTTTCAAAAAGACAAACGATCAACCAAACAGAGCAAAAGGACAAAAGACCATCGGAGAATATCGATAAGCATTCCGGTAAAAAAACACCCTCATCGCTCATACATAGTACACATTAATTATATGTAATAAGCGATGAGGGTGTTTTGTCAGTCAGGTCAGCCGGTAGCCACCTGTCAAAGATCAATCGAGCGTTTGGGGCTCACCGAGTATCCAGCGAGAGATCACCTCCGGGAAGTATCGGTGCTCGAGGAGATGCACCTTTTGAGCTATTTCCTCGGGCGTGTCAGACGACACAACAGCCGTACGTGCCTGAAAGAGGGTCGTCCCCTTATCGTACTCTTCGTCTATGATGTGTATCGTGATACCCGTCTCCGTCTCCCCTGCGGCCTTGACGGCCTCATGGACGTGCATCCCGTACATTCCCTTGCCTCCATGCTTGGGCAAGAGAGCCGGATGGATATTGACAATCCTCTGAGGGAAAGTCTTGAGCAAAAACGGAGGGATGAGCGCAAGATAGCCTGCAAGTATGATGTACTCTACTCCAAAGTCTGCAAGGAGTGGAAGGAGTTGCTCCTCGTCCCTCAACTCGGAGGGAGTCATATAACGGGCAGGGATATCGAGCATCTTTGCTCTCTCAAGGACATAAGCATACGGTTTGTTGGCGATGATGCAGGCGACACGGATTCCCTTTTCCGGGTGCTCGTGATGCAGATATCTGACGATAGCTTCGGCATTGGAACCACTCCCGGAAGCAAAAATAGCGACTTTCATATTTCTTAATAAGGGTTAAAAATGCACATAACTATATATCGTGTGCAGAAATATAGTATTTTTGCAGTACGAGAATAGTTTCAGTGCTAAAATAATGACTATTTTTGTCTACAAAAGTATAGAAAAACAACAATACAATAAGTAATAACTAACTAACAAACTTACAATTATGAATCGTTCAGAAATTGAAGCTACAGTAAAGAGAATCATTGTCGATAAACTTGGTCGTGAAGAAAGCGCTATCACACCTGAAGCAAACTTCACAGCTGACCTCGGCGCAGACTCTTTGGATACAGTAGAGTTGATCATGGAATTTGAAAAGCAGTTCAACTTGAACATCCCTGACACTGAAGCTCAGACTATCCAAACTGTAGGTGACGCTATCAACTACATCGAAGCTAACCTAAAGTAATATCATCTGTCGATCGTAATACGATGACATTTAATGATTGAGAACTCATCCATATAGACATGAGTCTTTGTCAGTAAACGAAACGGCAAACCCGGTCACTGCATGGTTCTTACATAGTGTGGGTTTGCCGTTTTGGTTTGTTTCATCATTTTACATAATACCTTATGGAACTAAAAAGAGTCGTTGTGACAGGTCTGGGTGCTATCAGCCCACTTGGTAACAACGTTGAAGATACATGGAAAGCTCTCCTTGAGGGACAGAGTGGTGCAGGGCCTGTGACGCTCATAGATGTGACCAACTTCAAGACCCGGTTTGCGTGCGAAGTCAAGGGCTTTGACCCCAATGCACACTTCGATCGCAAACAAGCTCGCACATATGACAGATACTGTATGTTCGGACTCGTCGCAGCAGAAGAAGCTGTCAATGACGCAGGCATAGATACAGAAAAAGTAAACTGCGACCGTGTGGGTGTCATCTTCGCAGCCGGGATCGGAGGTCTCCGTACTTTTGAAGAAGAGACAATGGCATATGATCCCGAGAGAGGTCCACGCTTCAATCCTTTCTTCATCCCTAAAATGATTGCAGACATCGCTGCAGGTCATATCTCGATGAAGTACGGATTCAGAGGTCCTAACTATGCTACTGTGTCGGCTTGTGCTTCGGGTACAAACGCGATAGCAGATGCGTTCAACCTCATCCGCCTCGGCAAAGCAGATATCATCGTAGCCGGTGGTGCCGAAGCAGCTATCACCATCTCCGGTCTTGGAGGCTTCAATGCGATGAATGCGCTCTCTACACGCAACGATGATCCTAAGGGCGCCTCCCGTCCTTTCAGCGCGAGCCGCGATGGATTTGTCATGGGTGAAGGTGGAGCAGCCCTCATCCTCGAAGAGTATGAGCACGCAAAGGCTCGTGGAGCAAAGATCTACGCTGAAGTGGCAGGTACAGGTATGTCGGCAGATGCTCACCACTTGACGGCATCTCACCCTGACGGTCTCGGAGCTAAGCTCGTAATGCGCAACGCTCTCGAAGATGCAGGCATGAACCCCGAACAGATCGACTACATCAACGTACACGGGACATCTACTCCGGTCGGTGACGTATCTGAAGTGAAGGCAATCCAAGCAGTCTTCGGTGATCACGCTTACAAGCTCAACATCAGCAGTACCAAGTCGATGACCGGTCACCTCCTCGGTGCTGCCGGAGCCATCGAAGCCCTCATCACTGTCTTGTCGGTGAAGAACAACGTGGTACCTCCTACCATCAACCATGCTGCAGATGACAAAGATCCGGAGATCGACTACAAGCTCAACTTCACTTTCAACACCAAGCAGGAGCGCACTATCGATGCGGCTCTTTCCAACACGTTTGGCTTCGGTGGCCACAACGCAAGTGTAATCTTCAAGAAATTCAAAGATTAAAATCCTCTATAACGTCTGTAAATGAGTTTTCTGAAATCATCATTGGGACAAGTACTAAGGAATTTATTCAGAAGCAATATCCAAAGCGGTGCAGATCGTAATCTGCACCGCTTTGTGCACGAACTAATAGGATGCCCGACCGAGAACATAGATCTGTACAAAAAGGCATTCACACACCGCTCACACCACAAGGCTTCGCGCAAGTACAACAACGAGCGCCTGGAATTTCTCGGAGATTCGGTGATCTCTTGTGTGGTGGGACATCTCCTATATGAGATGTATGAGGAAGATGATGAGGGAGCTCTCACATCCCTGCGTGCACAGATCGTCAGCCGATCCAATCTCAATGCCATCGCGGCCAAGTTGCAACTGGACAAGATACTCAGAGTGTCGGGCAGTCTCAACCTCAAGAACTCGGACACTCTTGGCAATGGCCTCGAAGCCTTGGTGGGCGCGATCTTTCTGGACAAGGGGTTTGACTTCGCGCAAAGATTTGTCCGCAGCCACATCATCGTGAGCAAAAAGAACATGGAGCGAGTCTCGGCAAAGGAAGAAGACTTCAAGACGGAGTTCATCATCCTCATGCAACAGCAAAAGATAGACTTTGAGTTCAGCTACATCGATGCCATCACAGATTCCCAAGTGGGACTGGTGCACCGCAGCGAGATACTCATCGGCGACGACAGACGCTCCATAGCCACAGGTGCCGGCACATCCAAAAAGATATCACACCAAAACGCGGCAAAGGATGCCCTGCGTCTCCTCAAAAAACATCCGGAGATCCTGAAAAAATACGCCAAAAGCAAAGTAAAAGCGGGCTAAAGACAGAATGTCCGCCGTGGCAAATCAAAAAAACTCTACCCTGAGGCATGACTCCACCAAGCCATGCCTTTTTTATTTTCAGCCTGTCGCAAAAAAACACAGACAAACGCCGAACACACATAATATAAATCCATCAAAAGGGATTGCCCATACCGACGCCTCAAATTTCCCATCTCGAGACCGGGAGTAGCTTAGCATGATTTCATGATACCGATGATCTTTTTCTTGCATCTTACCAAAATTACCTATCAAAAGGGCAAATGAGACACCTCATTTTTATCTTTTTTGCACCTAAATTCAGAGATTGAAATGTATTAAAATACGATTCTTTATTTTTTTCTCCAATTTATTGGGATATGTGATATTAATATATATCTTTGTACTGTCAATCGTTGGAAAGGCTCACTAAATATGAAAGGTAGTTAATGCCGATTTATACGATCGAGACCCCCGGCAGCGACCGGAAGATACCCAACTTCGGGTATGGAGTCCATCCAAAAGACTTCGCCGAAGAAATGGTCTCACTCGACACAGAAATATCACACGGATCGAGGGGTATAGAGCAAGTGTGACGGGTATGATGCGTGCGGCTTATCTATATATCAATGTATGGATGCTTCGGGTATGATCAGAGGTAATCACGACAAGAGAAGAAAGAAAGGTCTTTTGTCGTCCTTTGTGTCTTATATAGGTGGGAGCAGCGTACCATGTCTGACAGAATATGCCACTTATTATTAAAACTTAAAACGTATACATTATGATGACGAGCGAACAGTATGTAGAGAGCTT
>NZ_JAUMXC010000082.1 GCF_030529325.1 Porphyromonas sp.
GCTTCAGACTCTGATAGACCGAACTTTGCGCCCAGGAAGAGCACGAGGATAGCCATCATCGTGTAGAAGCCAAAACGCTCACCCATGTTTGCCAATGCCGCAGCAATCAGGCCATTAGGATGTTTCTTTCTTTGTGCCATAAGTTAATTGATAAAAGTTTAATGTATTGAATAATTGTTTATTTCGTTGATTTGGTTTCTTGTCAGTTTGTTTCCTTCACCTGTCTGATGCTGCCTGTTTCCGGATTCAGGATGAGGCTTGCTCTTCCTTTCTTTGCCGTGAAGAGGGCAGGGTTGAGGGCTTCTTGTGTCCCAAGTTGAGCTATATCGTAGTCTCCAGAGAGGATAGACTTCCCTTCACTTGAGGACAACGACGCACGGATCTTGCCCGGTACGGTGTAGATGATGCCTTTGAGGCTTTTTGCTTTGCGCGCAGCCTCTTTTTCTGTGAGTTCAGGCGCGCGATCCAATACCTTTATATTGAGATATACGGGCTCTCCCCTTAGGTCTGCTTTGTCGAGGAGTCCGAGGGCTTCTGAGAAGCGAAATGCCACGGTGCGTCCCTCCTCTTCTGCCGATAGATTGCGGATGACAAATGTCCGGGTACGAACTTTGACTTTGCCCACAAATCTCTCTGTAAGTGCTTTTTCTTGTTTGTCCAGCCCTGATATTGCCAACTTCATCGCCTGTCCGTCGGGGAATGGTTGTTCGGCCTCTCCGCTGACGATGCTTGTGCGGCTTTCACGGATGCGGAATATCTCGCGAGCTGTGATCTCTGCCTGCTTTGTTTTCGTCGTAGCCTGCACGTACTCTTCGGACATTGAAGACAAGCGGTCGATGGCTTCTTCGGTCTCGAAGTCCGTCATCTTCTCTTCAGGCATCTGAGACAGAGGGATATATTCTGAGTTGATTGCACATAGGATGCCATCCTGTGTGAGTTGGAGATAAGAGGCTGCCGAGTTGCTTTTGAATTGCACGGTGTATCTCTGTTCGGGATTGGGGACACCATACGCTCCCATCTTTATCTCTTTGATACGGAAGGTCTGCGTTGGCTGCATCGGGACGGTTTTGATACCCAGATATTTCTCTGCATAGAGGGCAAACTCTCCCGGAGTTGTGACCTCTTCTTCCACAGTCACAGTCACATAGAGACGGGTGAGGGGCAAGGCGTACACAACGCTGTTGTTGTCTCCCTCCGTGATGTCATACCTCTGCACGCGTGACTGTGCATACGACGTGCAGACCCCCATTATGAGGGTAAGCGCGGTAAGGATATATTTGTACATATGATTGTCCACTATATGTTTATGAAATGTCTTGTGGTAGGCGAAAATGAGCTTTAACACCTATACACAGATTCACAAAGATATGATTTTTTTCGACATATATCAGTACGAGGTCGGCACAAAAGCTTCCTTATAGTGCAAAATCTCATATCTCTCTCCACTCATATCGACGAAGACATAGTCGAATCGGCAACTGTCAAAGGTCTCTTTGCTGTTGTTGCAGTAGGTGTCGGCTGCAATGACAAGGCGACGTTCTTTGGCCGGAGTGAGTAGTTCCATCACCTCTTCCATGTCCATAAAGCCCGAACGTGCCTTGACCTCCACAAAGGTCAAGACACGTCCGTCCATGGCTATGATGTCTATTTCGTAGTTACCTACTTTGTAGTTCTGATCGAGGATGACCATACCGATTTCTCTCAGCTTGTCGCAGACGAGAGACTCAACAGCCTTTCCGAGCCGTGCTCCTTTCATGACGATTGCTTGCTGATGAGCGTTTGCTCGTGCTGTAGAAGCCTTATCTTTCGGTCTACGCCCCATCCGAAACCTCCGATGCCACCCGAAGCCACCACGCGATGACAGGGCAAGAGGATTGCTGTGAGGTTGGAGTTGAGAGCGCGTCCCACGGCACGTGCATGACGAGGAAGTCCCAACCGCTGTGCCAACTCTCCATAGGTCACTATCTGTCCTATGGGGATGCGTGCCAGTTCGTCCCAGAAGTGCGGTGCCCACTTGACAGGCTTGGTCTCCAGCGTGTACCCTTCCGGACAACCACTGCACGTCCAAAGAGCTTCGCGCAGAGTACTGTACTCCGGGCTTTCGTCCGGAGAGCTCGCCCCTTCGTAGGGTTCGGTACCGAGTATGTGGCGACCGTCGAGGGTCACCAATACCGGCCCTGCAGGCGAAGTCAGTACGATCTCCTTTTTCATTACCCTTTTTCTCCCGCTCTCCGGTTAAGGGACGACGATGTCCACACAAGCTCTCTTGACAAGATTGGGCTTGATGAGCTCTGTCACGATCTTCATGTGATCGGGGTGTCGGGCGTACACATCCACATCCTCAAATATGTCAAGGTCTGCGATGAGGGAGAAGTGGTACTCCTCCTTGGGATTGATGTTGGTGTAGACTTTGAGGTCTCGTAGTACTTCTATCTTTCCTACGAGAGCTTCCAAGTCTGATTTGGCGCGAGCGATGAGATCGGTCAGTTCTCGTTCCGACAGACTTTCGCTGAGCCTGAACATTACAATATGTCTGATCATTGGCGTATCCCCTTGGTTAGATGTTAAACTCAACTTCGTCGATGATGGAGTCCTTGTATCCGAGGAAGTAAAGGATACCGTCAAGTCCCATCGTGGTGATCGACTGCCTTGCCGACTCTTTGACCTTGGGTTTGGCATGGAATGCGATACCGAGACCCGCTGTCGTGATCATCGGTAGGTCGTTTGCTCCGTCTCCCACAGCCACGGTCTGGCGGATATCTACTTTTTCCACCTGAGCAATGAGTTTGAGGAGTTCGGCCTTGCGCTTGCCATCCACGATGTCTCCCAAGTGGCGACCTGTGAGCTTGCCATCTTCGTCCACTTCGAGCTCGTTGGCATACACATAGTCTATACCATACTTGCTTTGGAGGTGCTTTCCGAAATATGTGAATCCCCCGGATAAGATGGCGATTTTGAATCCCACCTTCTTGAGGATACGCATCGTGCGATCCACACCGTCCATGATAGGGAGGTTTTCGGCGATGTCTTTCATCACCGATATGTCGAGCCCTTTGAGGAGAGCCACTCGTTGGATAAAGCTTTCGTTGAAGTCTATCTCTCCCCTCATGGCAGACTCGGTGATGGCCTTGACCTTGTCACCCACGCCTGCACGCATAGCGAGTTCGTCGATCACTTCGGTCTTGATGAGGGTAGAGTCCATATCGAAACAGATCACCCTCCTCATCCTGCGGAACATACTCTCCTGCTGGAATGAAATATCCATCTCGTACTTCTTTGTAAACTCCATGAAGTGCTTCTGCAACAGCTCCTTGTCTTTTGGCGTTCCACGTACCGAGAGCTCGATACTTGCCTTGGGGACACGCTCCTGCTCCACGAGAGGGATACGTCCGGTGAGACGCTTTATGTCGTCGATATTCATCCCCTGCGCTGCAATCTCTCGCGTGATGGATGCCATCATGTCCGCTTCGATCTTTTTGGCAAGGATCGTGATGATGTATTTATTCTTTCCCTGATTCTGTACCCAGCTCGTGTAGTTTTCGGGATCGATGGGTCTGAAAGTGACGTTGACGTTCAACTTGTTGCTCATGAAGAGCAAGTCCTTGAGGATGCTGCCCGATGTGCTTTTTTCTGCACTGAAGAGGATACCCAGACTGAGGTGGCTGTGGATGTCGGCCTGGCCGATGTCGAGGACTGTCGCTTCGTGTTCGGCAAGGACCTCTGTCAAAGCCGCCGTTACTCCCGGGCGGTCTGTACCATTGAATATGGCAAGGATTATTTCGTTTTCCATACTATGTATTTAATTGTCTGTAATGAGTTTCGTTTGCTGTATGCTCTGCGCATCATCCCAAATTTAAGTCTTTTTTTGAGAAAAAAGGCCGTTTGCAGGGATATCATTTATTTTAGTGTGTAGCGTGCTTAAAAAGAGTATTTTGGCGAGGAGTGAAAATGGGTTGTCCAAAGGTCGAAATCAAGTTGTCTAACTTGATGAATGAAGTTGTCTAACTTGGCGCACCAAGTTAGACAACCTTTTTTTCGCCCTTTTTGATCTCTCAACATCCGTTTGTCTCGGGTTAAAATATTTCGCCTATTGCAGATTGGCAAAAATGTTGTATCTTTGCACTCGAAACTGATAGTCTGCTTATCAGACAAAGCATGGCCGCGTAGCTCAACTGAATAGAGCATCTGACTACGGATCAGAAGGTTACA
>NZ_JAUMXC010000023.1 GCF_030529325.1 Porphyromonas sp.
TTGTGACGCTGACAAAAGAGGACCCCGAAGACGTCATATCCTACAAGTGGGACGGTAAGACCGGCATTGTAGAGATCAAAGGGCTCTATGAGGGCGAGGCCTACCTCACAGCCACAGGACAAGACGGTCAGGAAGCTAAACTACATGTCACGGTCAAGGTGGCAGACAAGATCATCGAGCCGGGGGTCTATGGGACAGACGGCAAATACTACAGCAACAATGAAATCATAAGATTCGTAATGATCTCGGAGAAAGAAGGAGTCGGAGTGACACTGCACAACAGTGCACGTCCCTACGGAGGTTGGATCACCACTTATGAGGGCTCATACCTCGAGATCACCCCGGAAGTCATCAACCCCACCCTCGGGGAGACCATAGAGTTTGATCTGCAATACAGAGGTAAAGCCGCATCTTCCATGACATCCGGCAAGTACAGTCTCAAAGTGGAAGAAATACGCGAAGATACCGGCATGGTCATCCTCCGTCACCCACGATTCAAGGTGCATATACCATACTACAAGAGATAGGGAATATTTCTATCTGATAATACACAAGGGGCTGTGGCAAAATTGGATTTTGCCCGGCCCCTTTTTAGGTGTCTCAGAATGCGCAAAATGCAAGGCGCTAAGACTGAGGCTGAAGGGAGTATACTAAGGTATGTAACCGAAGCCGAATGTCGCAAGCAACACAGCAGTTTGTGCATTATGACACACCGCTTTTTTATGGTCTCTATGTGTGGAATTTATTGTCAGAGACGATCGATCATCCGTAAAACGGATGCCCTTGTGCTGAAATATAAGAACCACCACCGGATAAGTGCTTACACACTCTTCGGTTGGTGGTTCTTGTCTTCATTTAGGGATAAAAATGGCTCAAATCGACATTCTGTTTTTCAAATTCTCACCATTCTCTTTATGTCATATGATATTGGCATCTTTATTTTGGAGTGACCGGGCTCAGGATCAATTCCTTGAGTATATTATGACTATCATTTATATTCACAAAGTGCAATCTACCCTTTGAGGAGTCTTTTCTCATAAATATAAATTCTCTTGCCTTCTTAAGCCAAGGCTCTCGTTCAATATCATAATATGTAACAATCCTCAATGCTCCATTCTCAAATCTGTATGTTCCCTTTTGATTGTCAATAAAATCACCTATACTATAGGTGAGATAAACAATTCCTTCCTCTACACCGCTACCAGCTTCTGCTTTAGGTTCATCTTTTACAGTTGTCTTGGGATTTAAGTCTTTCAAGCCCCCTGACATAAAAACAAGGGTGACATCTCCTTCGCGAATATTTGTACCTCCGGACTCTTTATCATATTTGGCAATACCCTTCCATACATAATCCCTCAAAATATGTTGCTTGTAATTAGGGGCTTGGTTATCCCCATCACAAGAAGCAAAAAGAATAGGTAAAATGAAGAAAGCCAATAAAAGAACGTGTTTAGTACATTTAATCGTATTCATAAGGCTATAACTTTATAAAACATTTACAACAAAGTTAAAGATATTTTTCTTTCCATCTTTTTGCTTGATTATCTTCATAAAAGACAATCAGAAGCGATGTTCGATTTCTTGAGCACCCTTGGAGCGAGTGTTCGTTCTATCTTTTGCATTGGAAAATTTATAGGAAATAGACAGATAAAGAGTAGGATAAGAGTATCTGTTATTGAATGAAATAGAGTATCCTGCTCGATGACTGACTCCCTTGTAGGCAGAGGAGATAAGATTCAGACCTGCGACGGATAGAGATAAACGTCTATTAAGTAGAAAATAACTCATACCTATACCTAAATCGTATTGGGGTTCGATAGATGCCACGGTCGTATTTTTGCGTCCGGTATACTCTCCCGATATATACCCTGTCCATGTACGATTTTTATTGAAAGTAATGTCTAAATACCCGCTCAGCCCCCATTCACGGCCTTGTGTTTCGGGCAGAAGAGACTGATGGGTCGAGGTGTATTGACTCCAACCATAATAGCCATCTATACCGGCACTCATCCAGCTTAACTTATCAAGGTAATATCCGGCTTCGAGTCCTAAAAACAAGCTGTTTTGAGCATTTTCCATTTGGGTATATATCTTTTTCTCTTGCATCGTTGATAGAGTAGTGATCAACCCTAACCCTCTTTTAGCCCTACCTTTGATGGATAGTGCTCTTTTGAAAGTATATCCTAAGCTTGTGATATAGTAGAGTTGGGGTCTTAGGTCTGTATTACCTCTATAGAAAGAATTTTCATTGATTTGCCATACAAACGGATTGAGGTCTTTGAATTTGGGACGGTCGATGGAGCTGTTGAACGAGAATGTAATTTGATGGCCGGATGATGGGGTATAGCTTGTGTGTAGCAAGGGCAGCCATGCATCATGGTACATTGATACTTTGGGGATACCAGTTGGGTTTTTACCTATTTGTTGTAGAAGAGATTGGGTACCGGTATATTTTAGTCCCAATCGCATCCACCATCGTTCGCCAAATCGAAGTGTGCTACTTATGTAGGGGGTCAGTATCAATTCATTCCATCGTATACTATTGCTCTGAAGGGTTGCAGGGTTGAGGTTTCTATGTTCCGTATGTGTTCTATAATTGGTCGTAAAACTCCAAGCCCCCTTTATCCCGGTCTCCAGCAAGTATTTATGCTCTGAGTCTATGTAGATGGAGTAGTCATTATTCAAATTCAGACCGGAGGTGTTTATATCGTTGTCTTCCGAGTATTTCAAAAATGGAGTATTTTGGAAGAGTTCACGCCCTACATAGTTTGTCTGAGAGCCATTGGTCAGATTGAAATAGGATAGCTCTGTCCAAACTTGATGCCCTTTCCGTCCAAAGGTTGTTTCCCAGTAGGCAGTTGCCGTCAGGCGTGGTTCACTTGATTTGTAGCTGTTTTCATTGTCCACCACACGCTCGAAGTCTCCCAACTGAGACGAGATTTCGCGACTCTCGAACTGATTGTTGTATTTTTTCCCATTCCACGAGAATGCCCACCCTATCAGTTTCTTATCTCCATATTCATATTGCAAATTGCCTCGTATGCCTTTATAGTTGAATTGTCCCACAGAGGGGGTCTGTACCTTATATTGATATTTCCCCATCTGATATTCTTGTTGCTCTGAATATTCAGAGCCATTAAAATTGATAGAGGGAGCAAGAGAGGCAAAAAGTCCCCGACGATTGTAATGTAGTGCGCCATGACCCCCGAAGCGAAAATTGTCTTTGCCCCCCCACATCTCTTCGGTGCCGACAACCCCTCCTATATACTCCTTGAATATAGAAGAGGTGTGCAGTATAATCATTGCCGTATTCCCATCAGGGTCATAACGAAGAGGAGGCTGAGTGATAACCTCCACGCGGTCAATCAGCCCTGCATCGTATCCTTTAAGAACAGAGGCTATTTCGGATGCCTCTACGCGCTGTAAGACATTTCCGACCTTAACCAATACCTTATCTTTACCGATTACGGAAAGTTGATCTCCCTTTACCTGTACTCTGGGGATCAACTTTAACAAGTCAAGAGCATCGTTGCTCCGTTCTCTGAGTTCTTTTACATTTACAACGAACCCATCAGGTTGTGTACGTACTTTGACCGCCTTGCCCCGGACCACCACTGTTTGAAGTTCTTTGGTGGTCTCTTGCAAAGTGATAGAGCCAACATCCAGTTTTTCTGAAGTGATATGTATTTCTTTTACGTAGAGATCGTATCCGACAAAACTTACTCCCAAGATATAATCACCCTCAGGAATCGTTATCGAAAATTTGCCATTACTATCACTTATTGCGTACCGGAATATTTCTTGAGTAGATTGATCCTTGATTAAGAAGGCAGATGCTCCCACCAATGGGCCTTGACCATCCCGAATATGTCCGGAAACAACTCCCTGTTTTTCTTGTGCGAACAATGTAGAGGCGCAAAAAAGAAGTACTATAAACAAAAATAAATGTCTATTCATAGGTTATGGTATTGATAAAATTTGTCGCAAGAATACATCTTGGTTCAAAGGTCTTTTTTACATGGTAGACAGTAAATCATAATAGTAGTTTCCATACTACCATGTTGGGATGAACCAACGCCTGAAATTTACACATTTCACATCAAATATGCAATGCATTATAAAACATACCGCACGAATATCTCAGGAAATAAGTCTCACGATCCCTTTGACAACTCCGGATTATTTGAAATTCTTGGTTGATATCGGAGAGATAGAGAATTGTCCTCCTGCGCTGTTACCGGCAAACTCCGGAGCGTAGTAGGAGACGATCTCGGCCGGTCCGTAGACAAATGTGCCTTCGGTCGTTACTGTGACTTCGAGTTCAAAGGTGTGTCTGCCCCTTGGGATAAAGTCGATGAAGAGTCTGTCGGTAGCTTCTCCTCTACGGAAAGCCCACCACACTCTGTCTGAAACTTTATAGCCGTTTAGGATATTGCCCGGCTCACCACCTGCCGATCGGTCATCCTTTATGGTGACGAGGCTGAGGTCTCTATCTGTCTCTACGTGGTAGCGGATGATGAGTTTTTCACCCTTACGTGCCGGCTGTGTGGTAGAGACGGGTACGAGCGAAGTGGTGTTGGACTCGGTGACTCTACGCGCAAAGACTTCCTTGAAGACCTTGAGGTGATCGCCCGTAGGTGTGACCTTTATCATAGGCTCGGTGACACCATAGACAATGCCGCCAAAGAAGAAGTCGGTAGTAATCCCTTTGCCGAGAGCGATGGCAAACTTCTCTGTGAGACCATCCATGTGTCGAGAGACGAAGCCCATAGCCCGTTCGCTATCGGTGAGTCTCATCTCTCGTCCGCCTACGATGAGCGTTGCACCCTTTTCCACACGAGTAGGTGTGATATGGGTGAGGAGGAGTCTCACTGCCTGTATAGCCATGGTGTTGTCCCAGATAAATCCTTGCTTGGCTTTGAGGAAAAGGGCTATCACACTCTCTTTGGGTGTTCCCTTGTCCCTTGCTTGTTTGTACAGCTCAAATCCCACTTGTTCGTTATCGCTACGGGTATGGAGACTCATATCGTCGACGAACTTTTGGACTTCGGCATTGTGCTTGGCATCGCTGTAGAAGGATGTAAACTTACCATACTTAAACAGACGGCTCGGCCAGAAGTCACGATAGATATTGCGTGCGCTTTGGGCTTCTTTGCGGAGGGCGGATGCGAGTTTGGGATCGAGACTCTTGAGCTCAAGTCCGTGAGTATGGCGAGTGGTAGCATAGTCGATCATGCTGACATAAGACTCCTTCCGGACAAACTCCCCATCGAGGTAGGCAAAAGCCTTGGCAATCTCGCCGGCAAAAGTTGCTTTGAGTCGCTCCCGGGGCACATCGCCCAACATATCGAGGGTGTAGAGTGTCAGCCATACCGAGGTGTGTTCTCGGGCAAATCCCCAACCTCCGTCGGCATTGAGGTTGCCTTTGATCTTCTTTTCCAGAGCTTTGAGGTAATCCTCCAGTCGTCGATCATCGGTGATGAATCGATAGAATGTTGCCAAGGTGTGAGGATCGGTGAGGCGTTGTGCCATGAAGTGCCCCCTGTCTGCTCGGAGATCTACGGGGCCTGATTTTTGGGCAGCTTCCTGCAGGGCAGGCAAGGCTTCCACGATAGATGCCCGCACTTGGGGCTGTCTGCGGAAGAGGTCTTGGATGTTGGCAAAGACAACCAAACTGTGGAGTGCTCCGTAGTGTGAAAGTTTTTGCACACCGGTCTCCATCGCCATACTGTACTCCTGAGCCAATCGAGTGAGCAGGAGGTTGGTCGGATTGAAGTACGCAAAGAGATCGGGGACTGAGGTGAGTCTGTCGAGCTTTGGCAGATCGAGTGTCGTCTCTCCCTTTTTGTAGAGAGAGAATGGCACTGCGATGTTGTACTCCGTCATGTCTGTGCGTAGAGGGATCTCCCTCTTGACAGCGTCGGAGTAGCCGTCACCGATGATCTGCGCTGTGATGGACACTGTGTCTCCGGTGAGCATCTCGGGGCGTACCTCAAAGCGTACTGTGGAGGAGGCTTTCGCAGGGATGGTCTGCGTACCCTCAGCGAGCGCCTTTTCTCCTGCCATGATTTGATAAGAGACGAACGTAGCGGTCTCTGTGGTATTGCGTAAGAGAGCTTCGCCGATGAGGTGGTCACCGCGGGTGAGGTAGCGTGGGAGATTGACTTCGACAGACACCGGACTGTACACGTCAAAGGAGAAGTCCTTGATCGACTGGAGCTTGAGGCTTTTGTCGAAAGTAAAGATCTTTTCCACATACTTCGTCTGCGTGTCCGGAAGTTCATAGTCATACACTATCTCTCCATTGGCATTGGTCTCCAAAAGCACTGTAAAATAAGCCGTTTCGGAAAAGTCAGAGCGTACCTGTATACCCGAAGCCGCTGGGGGGAAACCGGCCTTCATCGCCGAATTTTCACTGAATGGAGTTGGTGTAACCTGCATACATTGCGCTTCTTCTGACAGACCGTCTGATCTGAGAAGGACAGCACCGGGATCATAAGATGTTCTGAAATCGTTGTATCCGAATACCGTTTCATCCTGCCTTGTCAGAACATAAGACCAGAATGATTGATTGGTTGTCGCTTGAAGCACAGCTTTGTCAAAGACGGTAACAAAGACGGGAGAGTGAGCCAGTGGCTTACCCTTGCTGTCCTTGATGACCAGCTTGCGATGCACCTTTGCTTTGGGGAAGAATTTCTCACCCTCTTTTATCCCGACAATGTTGAGAGAGTCGGTAGATGCCACATCTTTGGACAGCACGTTGATTTTCTGATAGTCCGGTATGCCGTTGTTATAGGAGATAAATTTCACATCCAATTCGCCCTTGGATAGGAGGTCGCGAGGGATCTTGTAGTCCACTATCTTCTTGTTGACATGGACGATGTCGTGCATCAATATATCCTCTCCCGAGGTGAACAAAAGGCTTATGTATGAGTCGTACGAACTACCGAAACGGAGAGTCTTATCACCTTTCTTTAGGATAGGCAACACCCACAAAGCTGTAGGTATAGGAGGGAGCTTGTCTGTCCTACTGTAGATGATGTAGTCCTTAGCTTCATCGACAACGGGATTTCCATAACCATCTTTTGCCCTCAGACCGAGAATGTATTGCCCGGATGGGAGGGACGGGAGAGAGAATTTCTTTACCCCATTGATAGGGAGTTCACCAAGCTCAAAGACCTTTCCGTTAGTGTCTCTGAAGTAAGCAAATACCTTGTATCTGTTGAGGTCTCCGAGTCGCAGGTTTACGTAGGGTTGTGTCTCTGTCGAGAGGATAAAGTCGTCCTTATCAATACCTTTGATTGAGCTCAAGGCCTCTGCATTCAGCGGCAGGTCAGTAGTATCCTTTTGGTACGAATGAGCATCAGTGGCGATACGCCCCAAAGCATCTATCGCACTCACTCGCACTTCATTGATATAGTGATGCTGCTTGTGACTTAGAGGAGGAGTGGTGACGACAAACTTACCATCATTGCCTACCGAGTGGGGCATCGTCGCTCTTTTTCCGGTCATATCGTATACAATATTGAGCTGTGCAGCAGTCGGAAGTCCGTTGTAGTCCGTGACTCTGCCGTGGATCACGAGAGGTTTCCCAATGACGTATCCGGATGTGACACTGTCTACGAAGACTGCCAGGTGTTGCCTTTTGTACGCTTTGACATCAAGGGACTCACTCCCCTTGTAACGCCCTTCCACTTTCAAGCCAAACATCTGATAATCTTCATCCTTGGGGAGTGTAAACGAAAGCTCTGCCACACCATTGGCATTGGTTGTAAAAGGCAATGTCTCGAGCTTTACCTCACGCATATTGACAGATGCAGTCACTACGAGTTTGCCCGGGGTGTTGGGAGCAACAGCCATACTTTTAGGCATATCCTTGTACAGTAGTACACCGACTTTCACGGTCTGTCCATGTCTGTACACAGGTCTATCCGTGTATATCTGCGCTATCTTGTAGGTGGCTGTGCGTACTCGGACAGGGCGTTTCGGAAAAATATAGAAGTGTTCATAACCTCTTGCCAGTCTGTTGTCTTCGATGACAACATACGTCTCACGATCCAAGTAAGGCATGGAGGTACGACCCTTTGTATTTGTGATCATTTTGCTGATAACGGAGTTGTCAGCTTGGTTGTATCGTGTGATCACAACACCGGGCAAGGGTTTGCCGTCGAGCGGATCCCGTGCAAAAACATTGAGAAAATTTTTCCCATGCTCGTTCTGAGTCTCCAATCGGGAGTGGGTCTGATGATCGAATGCAATACCACGAGAGCGACCGACCGGAGTCAGCTTATAAGTGTGATGACCGATACAAGGCACCTTGTCTCTGAAGCTATGGCGTACCACTCCATTGACATTTGGATTAAGGGTCCACTTCCGAGTCGTCTTTGACGGCTTATCAGTCTCCTTGAATTTGCGTCCTTTCTGTGTATCGCGTTCCAAAAAGCCCCCCTTTGGAGCTGTTGCGACGACCTCCACGGTGACAGAACCATCTTTGGCATCATAGTCCTTCAGGTTGACCCTTCCACGCTCTTTGAACATCTCGTCTCTGAAGGCTTGGATACGAGACGCATACTCTCTTTTTTTCACCCTTTTCATGAGAGTATCAAGGGTCTCCTCAAACATCGTTTGAGCCTTGACCCAAGCCTCATCGAGTCCTTCTTCAGGATTCATGTCGAGGACTTTATCCCTCAACTCCAAGAAGTCTTTCGATCGTTCCTTTTTGAGGAAGATGAGATCCAGCACAGCCTGCTCCTCCTGTCCATCAAAGAGGGCTCTGTGTCCTTTCATCATATCCACCCACTCTTGATCACTCAATGCCCTGCCCCGGTTTTCACACAGGACAAGAGCCTGAGCATAAAGGCCTGCACCGGTAGCTGCTTTGATCTCATCAGAGACAAGTCTGTCGACCTCGGCTCTCAGCCCCTTATCCCACTCCATTCTCTGTACTATCGTTATGCTCATATCGGAGAGGACTGATATCAGTACCTCATACTCGGTCGCCGAGTCATCCGGACGGGGATACAGCATTACACCCGTCGCACGCCTCACTTGTAGTTGGTACAGAAGTTCCTTGCCCGGCTTTTTTGCCAACGAATTGCGATCGGCAAGCAGGCGTCGGATGATTTTCAGGGATTCCTCCGAAGTTTTTTTGAGTCCCCACTTGAGCGTGTCGGGCGAAGCCGTATTCTCATCATACTCATCTATGTTGCGATAAAAGTTCTCATGCAATCTGTTGAGAGAGAGAAGTTCCTCAAGTATATCGGATGTTTTCTTCTTGTCTTTCATGCTCTTTGTCCTCTCTTGTGCGACCAACATACGGTCTGTTGCCACACTTGCCTTGCTCTCCTGCCACATCCATACCGAGAGTAGGGATATGAGCAGTACCATCCTGAGCCATGCATGTCTCATCATAGTTCGTCTTTATTTTGAGCTTGTTTCTAAAATTTCTTTGCTTCCTTGACCTCCTCCTCCGAAGCCCCCATTTCTCGAGCTTTCTCGAAGTCCAAACGTGCCTCCTTGCTCTCCCCGTACATCGCCCAGATGCGCCCTCTGAGCAGATAGTCCTCATAGGTCACACGCTCGGGACGCTTCATGACCTCTCGCACATCTTTGAGTGCGAGGGCTTTGCGATCTTGGGAAATGTACAACCGTGCCCGTTCTCTGTAAGCCACAGGGATCTTGGGGTATGAGGATATGAGGAAATTGTATATCCTCTCTGCCTGCTCCTCGTCACCTTTTTTCAGTGCTGCCGAAGCAAGGGCAATACGAGGCAGATAAGCCTTGTCGTTGTTCTGTATTATCGTCTCCAGATCGCTGATGGCGGCATCATAGAGCTTCATATCGATCTTGAGCAGAGCTCGGTTGAATAGCGACAATTCGCGCTTCGGGTTCAGTGAGACGATGTGATCGTAGTCGAAGAGGGCTTCGTCATACCGTCCCAACTTGCCGAATATCTCTGCACGGCGTTCACGCAGGACGATGAGATCCGGTTGCAACCGTATCGCCTCATGCAACTCGTTGAGGGCAAGCGTCGTGTCTCGACGCGCCAAGTGTATCTCTGCGATGTTGCTCCTGATCATGTAGTTGGTAGGAGCTTTGGGCATCAGCCCTATCGCTTTGTTGAAGAGGGTCACGGCACTGTCTGCCTGCTCGTTGCCCAATGCCTTGTATGCCTCGGCGATCAAACGCTCATACTCCTCGACCTTGGCCTCGTCCTGTGCCTGTACCACTCTCGGAAAGAGCGCCCCAAGCAGTAGGGCACAGAGTATCATCATCAATCTGCCGGATATCCTTTTCGGTGTCATAGTCGCCATGTTTCATGTTTTGTCATCTCCCTCGATCATGTCCCGATCGCTACAAAAAGTGTCGGGGAAAAGGGCTTAAAACGCTTAAATATACACTTTCTTTGCCAAGAAACCTACTCTTTGCAATGGTCCGGTGTTCAGAAAAAAAGGGAGGGTCGGAGATATGACAGCTCCTGACCCTCAGCCTTGTTCACAAATTCACGAGATTTTGTATTTACTTTTTGTCTGTCTGTCCCGACAGCCATAGTCTTACGGTATGTATTGCACGCTCCTGCTCTATCCCAAGAGTGGACTTTTTGCTCGCGTCTTGTTGCAGATCATCATAGAGCGAAAGAGCAAAGAAATTACCCTCTTCGAGCAACTCATTGATAACAAGAGGGATGATCTTCTTGCCCATGGATTTCAATGGAGGATAGGTGTCCAACCTCCCGGCATCTGTGGTCCTGCTGCTCATCCTTGTCTCAGAGGAAGTCCTCCATTCATGTTTCCACTTGGCAAATGCCGTATCAAAGGCTTTTTTGGTCTTGGCATCCACAGCTTTGACTGCTTCTTTGACCTTTTTGATCTCATCTGCCGACAGAGAAGCGCTGTCCTCATCGAGGTCCCGGGTCAGTGTTGTGCCGACAGTATCTCTGACCTCATCAGCATAGGCAAACCTCTGCCCTGCCAAGAAAAAACATCCGATCACTGTCAGGGTGGCAAATACAAGTCGCCTCAATCCTGCTTTTTTCATAAGTTTTCTCTTTCAACAATTAAACATCTCGGTTATACAACGAAAGATTTGTTTCCGCTTGTGCTTTTACATATAATCTCCTTGCCGTAAATATCTTAATAATATTTGTGATTTGCAATACCTAATAATACGTAGAAAAACATGAATCGCAGGGAGTTCCCATTGCAAAGCATCCATCGACGCTCAAGAAAGATGTAGAAGGTAACAAAAACAGGAGTCTAACTTGCGATCACAGGTTGTCTAACTTGATGACGCAAGTTGTCTAACTTGTGATCGTAAGATAGACACCTCACGATCGCACTTGGTAGCCAAAGAGTTATATCGATGGGAAGAGACGGCCGAAAAAACAACGGAAATGAGGCCGGCGGATACAAAAAAGCACCGATGATCGGTGCTTTCGTCAGGTGTCACACCTGCGCTTGGAGACTATCGAATTGGCAAGGAGTATCGTGTGCTTGAGGTACTGATACTCCTCTTTGAAGACTGAGGAGAGGCGACCGCTGTTCATCTCTTCGGTGATCTTGCGGTTGCACCAAAACTCCCCACCGACTCCTACCTTCGGAGCGGGACACTCGGTGCCGATATTGACGACATAGAGGTACACGACGTGTCCGCCATCGTTGTCGTCCGAATTGTAGCGCAGGAGGAACTTCGGGTGCATCCCCTTCGGGAGACTCTTCTCAAGCCGTTGCACCGCAGCTTGGCGGTTTTCCTCTTTCCTGAGGAACGTAGAGTATGGGAGGTCATAGCTCTTCTTCTCGGCACAGTCTGCCGCAGGGTGCGGAGTGAGCCATATTTCCTGACCTCGCACGATAGCGATGCGCACCTCTTGGCGACATCCGCTGAGTGTATCATCATCTGTCTCAGACACCTTTTTGTCCCTCATGATGATGCGTGCACAGTGTGTCACCCATACGAGTGTGACGAGGGCAAATGGCAAATGGACTTCCATCCAAGCATACTGAGGAAGGGCTATACGTGCAAAGAGATAAGTCACAGCGAGTATGCCCATGAGGCGGTTTGAAAACAGGAGTTCGCGACAGGTGGGGTGCTTACTCAGTTCGCAAGTACGTACCGACGATATGCCCCACAGCGCGGCAACGATGATGAGGACAAATAGTAGCGGAGTGGAATAGTCCCGCGACATGCCCATCATGTCCACCATGATGCGTGTCAGCGCAACTTTATGGAATGGGATAAGGAGTAAAAGGGGAAGGTGGGCATAGAGACTGCGATAGTTGATGCGGAAGAGGCTTTGGACTATCGCAAAGAGGATGAGAAGGACTCCGGAAACGATGTGCGCACTGACACCCGGAGCATCGCATACTCCATCGCTACAAAGGATGAGTGGGAGGAGAGCCATCCAAAGTAGGGAAGGATTAAGGATACTGCTGAGGATTCGAGTCGTGCGCATGAGGGGATGTTCGTTATCGGAGCGGGATGTCTGTATATATCTCCATACCCTTGGCTATACGCATGGCATAGGCTGCAGGGAAGAGACGGGTATCTGTGTCTGTGGCGTCGCCTTCGGCAAGGGTGATGACTTGTGCGAGACGTTCGGTCTTGGCCTGACCCGTAACATGGAAGAGGGTCTTGGGACTACGGCGGATCCCTTCATAAGAGAGAGCCACACGCTCGATGCCGTTTGTAGGATGGACGGAGCGTAGGAAGTCTTCTTCGACTTCATAAAGAGCCTGACCCGGGAAAAGTGAAGAGGTATGTCCATCTTCGCCTACACCGAGGATGATGAGGTCAAAAGGAGAGGATTTACCGTGCTTGAGCCTGAAAGTCTCGGCTTCGGCATTGTATTTCTCCACTGCTTCATCGATGCTTTGCCCCTCAATATGCCTGATGGGGTGCAACTTCTTGGGATCGTATCCGATAGGCTGAAAGACTGCTCTCAGTGCATTACCGTAATTGCTGTCCTTGGACTCCTCGGGTACCATGCGTTCGTCCACCCACCAGAAGTGTATGTCTTTGTCCCGTATTTCCTCGGGATGTGCACACCAAAAGTCAAAAAGAGCCTTGGGGGTGGATCCTCCACTGAGTGCAACGCTGTAGGGACGCGCCCCTCCGGCGTCATAGAGATCTATGATGCGTTCAGACAGAGCCTCTGCCACAGCTTGAGGATCAGTATAGTGGTTGTAGTTGATCGTCATAGTTCGCAATAGAGATCTGTGTCGGTAAGGTTTTTACAAGGATTGGTCCAAAATCTCCTTTCGGGCATGAGAGCATCCGCTTCCTTAGGTCCCCAAGTACGAGCGGGATAACCATGCAAAGGTATGGTGTCGTCCTCTTTCCAGGCTTTGATGATCGGATCGAAGTACTTCCATGCAGCTTCGACAGCATCACTTCGGGTGAAAAGGGTGGGATCTCCCTTCATACAGTCTTCTAAGAGGCGAGAGTAGGCATCACCGGCAGGTACGCCTCCGAGCTTGTCGTAAGAGAAATCCATAGACACTTGTTGGACGTCAAATCCTGAACCCGGCGTCTTCATACCAAAACGAAGAGCTGTACCCTCATTGGGCTGTATACGTATGGTCAATATGTTGGGCACGCAACCGGTACTACAGTCGGGACTGAACATAGAGTGCGGTGTCCCTTTGAAGTGTACCACGATCTCTGTCACCTTGGTAGGCATCTGCTTTCCGGTGCGTATGAAGAAAGGGACTCCGCCCCAACGCCAATTGTCCACATACATCTTCATTGCGACGTAGGTCTCCGTCCGGCTTTCTGGATTTACTTTATCTTCCTCGCGATAAGCCTTGAGGTGGGTGTCATTGACGGTGGATTCGGTGTATTGTCCTCGTATGACTTCGTTGTGTATCTGTTCGGGGGTCAGTGGCTTGAATGACTGATAGACCTTGACGATTTCGTTACGGAAAGTATCCGAGTTGAATACCGCAGGAGGTTCCATTGCCGTCAGAGCAAGCAACTGTACGAGGTGGTTCTGCACCATATCCCTGAGCGCCCCGGTCTCATCGTAAAAGCCTCCTCGACCTTCGATACCGAGATTTTCGACCGCAGTTATTTCGATGCGATCGATGTAGTTACGATTCCACAGTGGTTCGAAGATACCGTTGGCAAATCGTAGGGCCATGATATTTTGGGCAGTTTCTTTGCCGAGGAAGTGGTCGATACGGTAGAGTTGATCCTCTTCAAAAGAAGATGTGTACACCTTATTGAGAGCCAACGCCGACTCAAGATCGTAACCAAATGGCTTTTCTATGACAATACGACGGATACGCTCTGTACCATGTGCATTTCCCTCATTGAGTTTCACATGAGTCAGGTGTTGGGGGATGACTCCGTACAGACGAGGAGGAGTCGCGAGGTAGAAGACATAGTTCTGAGGATTGTCGAGCTTCTTGTCCAAGGTCTCCAATCTCTCTTTGAACGCGGTATAGTCCTCCACCTTGGCAGGGTCCATAGCGTGATAATACAAGTGCCGGAGGAAGTCCTTAGCCAAGTCTTCTTTGAAAACATCGGCGGGTAGATGCTCGCTCAGTTTGCCATGCAGGTATTCGCGATACTCCTCATCCGTGTAAGAAGTACGCGCAGCCCCTACGATAGCAAAACGCTTGGGCATCTTGCCCTTTACGAAGAGCTGATATAGTGACGGTACGAGTTTGCGCATCGTCAAGTCGCCCGAAGCTCCGAAGATAACGAGGATCAAAGACTCCGGCATCACCGGCTGTATATTCCGTGTAGTCAATGTCATAGGCTTATGCTGTTATGCGTTGTAGACTGTGCTTTCTGCATCTCCTCCGAGACCTACCCAGTCTTCGTGGAAAAACTCACCCCTCGGTCTGTCCACTCTCTCGAACATATGTGCACCGAAGTAGTCTCTCTGTGCCTGTATCATGTTGGCAGACAAGCGAGCTGTGGTGAGCGAATGGAAGTAGTTAAGAGCCGAAGAGTAAGCCGGTATGGGCAGACCCACACGAGCACCAAGGGCTACGACTTCCCTCCAGTCTTCGAGAGACTTTGTCATCTCTTCCTTGAAGTATTCATCGAAGAGGAGGTGAGGCAACTGTGGGTTACGCTCGTAAGCCTCAGCTATTTTGTTGAGGAACGAAGATCTGATGATGCAGCCGCCTCTCCATAGACGAGCGACGTTGCTGAGGTTGAGTTCCCAGCCTCTTTCCTTGGAAGCCTCTGCCATGAGTTGGAAGCCCTGAGCGTACGACACCAACTTAGAAGCATACAAAGCCGTTGCTATCTTCTCTGTCTCACGTCCGGTGAATGGGATGGGCACGAGATAAGGATTGTAGAGTCTACCTGCCTCGACACGCAGATCCTTGAGAGCAGAGATGCTCCGCTCATAGACCGCTGTCGATATGAGGTTGAGGGGGATACCGTACTCGAGCGAATTGATCACCGACCACTTGCCCGTACCTTTCTGTCCTGCCGCATCAAGGATGACATCGATGAGATGCCCACCTGTCTCGCCATCCTTGCGACGAAGGATGGCTTCGGTGATCTCGATGAGGTAACTGTCGAGCTTGCCCCTGTTCCACTCTCCAAAGACATCCGCCATACGGTCATTATCATAATTGAGAATCTTCTTCATGATGAAGTAAGCCTCCGATATAAGCTGCATATCACCGTACTCTATCCCATTGTGGATCATCTTGACGAAGTGTCCGGAGCCACCGCCACCGACCCAGTCGCAACAAGGGCTGCCATCGCCGGCCTTTGCCGCTATCTTCTGCAAGATGGGCATCACATGCTCACGAGCCTCTGCCGCTCCACCGGGCATGATGGATGGGCCATTGAGTGCGCCTTCCTCACCACCGGAGATACCACAGCCTACGAAGTGCACACCTTTGGCATGGGGGTCTGCCACACGGCGTTCGGTGTCGATATAGTTGGAGTTGCCACCATCGATGAGGATATCACCCGCCTCGAGATGAGGAAGGAGTTGGTCTACCACCTGATCCACAGGAGAGCCTGCCTTGATCATCATGACGATCTTGCGAGGTCTCTCGAGCGAAGCCACAAAGCCGGCCACATCCTTACAGCCGACGAAGTTTTTGCCGGCTGCACGACCGTTCATAAATCTGTCCACTTGCTCAGCGCTTCTATTATAGACAGAGACACGGAAGCCGTTGCGCTCCATGTTCAGCGCGAGATTTTCGCCCATGACCGCAAGACCGATGAGCCCGATATGAGATAGTTCCATATATGTATGTTGTAAAGTATTAAGTCCTGTTTGTCCTTGTCTATTTAACAATCAATGGTTGTATAAGGTTTGAAGCCCGAAGGAGACAAAGCATGAAACCTGATCTATCCAAGCCATAAAAACAAGCAGTGCCGACATCCCCCGATTGAGGTCTGACGGCACTGCCTGTTGTTGCGAAAAAAGTCTCAGGAGACTTTACCCTTATTCCTTTATAAAGGCTTGATAGCCTCCATCCAGATTGATCACCGTGAAGCCGGCTTTGCTTAGGATTTCCGAAGCCTTGGCACTACGCTTACCACTACGGCAGTACACAGCTATCGGACGAGACTTGTCAAAAGTCTCAAGCGCACGCTGTTCAAAGTCTTGATCTTTGACGGAAATCTGTACGGCACAGTCGATATGCCCTGCTTCGTACTCTTCGGCCGTACGCGCATCAAGGAGCTGCATACCCTCTTCTTTCAATATTGTCTTGAACTCTTCGACAGAGACAGTCTTATAAGCACTTGTTGTAGTACAGTCGGCAAACGATAGGCAGAGCATCATTGCTGCCAGGCAGGTCAGGATCTTTTTCATTGTATTTTCTTTAGTTTGACTTGATAAAATGTTATTGGTTTCTTATCTCAACATAGGGAGGACACGCTCGAGCGCAGCCACAAGAGCATCGATATCCTCTTTGGTATTGTAAAATGCAAAACTTGCACGGATCGTTCCCTCAAGCCCAAGTTCGCGCATGAGAGGCTGAGCACAGTGGTGTCCCGTGCGTACGGCGATACCCATACGGTCGATGAGCATACCGGCATCGTAAGGGTGGATACCCTCAAAGGTAAAGGATATCACAGCCTCCTTGGTCTTTGAGGTACCATGAAATCTGATACCCTCGATCGTGCTCAGACGTTCGGTGGCATAGACAAGGAGTTCTTCTTCGTGCTTCATGATGGCATCGAAGCCTATCGATTGGATATACTCTATAGCCTTGCCCAAGCCCACACTGCCAATGAAGTCGGGTGTACCGGCCTCAAACTTGAATGGTATTTCGTTGAACGTGGTGCTCTCAAACGACACCTTTTCGATCATCTCTCCACCACCTTGGTAGGGAGGTATAGCATCGAGGAGTTCACGACGACCATAGAGCACCCCGATCCCCGTAGGAGCATAGACCTTGTGACCACTGAAGGCAAGGAAGTCCACACCCATCTCCTGCACATTGATAGGTCGGTGCGCTATCGACTGAGCGGCATCGACAAGCATATGTGCTCCGTGAGCATGAGCGATATTCGCGATCTCACGAATGGGGTTGGTTGTGCCAAGCACGTTTGATGAGTGGCACATGGACACCAACTTGGTGCGAGGCGAAAAGGCCTTGCGGTATGCATCCATATCGAGATCTCCACTCTCTGTAACCGGCACGGGCACAAGTCGTACACCGTCGAGGAGTTGCCAAGGCACGATATTGGAGTGGTGCTCCATCACGGAGATGATGACTTCGTCTCCGGGTTTCAAAAACTTGCGTCCGTAAGAGTGCGCCACGAGGTTGATACTTTCGGTCGTTCCTCTGGTGAAGAGCACCTCTTCGGGAGACTCCGCTCCGATAAAGGCTGCTACTGTCCTGCGGGCTGCTTCGTGAGCTTCGGTGGCTTCCCGGCTGAGGAAGTGGACACCTCTGTGGATATTCGCGTTGCGAAAGAGAGCCGCCTCATCCATGGCTTCGATGACTTGACGAGGTTTTTGGGCTGTCGCTGCATTGTCGAGATAGATGAGCTTCTTGTCTCCGTAAATGGTCTGTGAAAGTGCGGGAAAATCCTCACGTATCTTGTGTATATCTAATGTCTTCAATTTGAGTTGTATTGCTAATGTTTTCGATTGCATGATGTGAGCCATCCTTCCGACAAAAGTACGACTTTTATTCAAAATGGACATGCCAAAACAGGCACTAAGTCTCTCCTATCCTTTTTGTGATCGGGAAAAATGCCTTGTTCGTCCGTGAGAGATGTGCATCTCTCGAAATCAAGGTGCCTACCTTGATATACGCTAAGCTATTGAGAACTGTGACAGCCCTCAATTCTTTATTTCTTTTAAGGTTGTTTTCGGAGATATTATGCAAGAACACCGGACGACCCGGCAAGCCTTTTACCCGAAGAAAAGGTAGCAGAGGAAGATGCCCGTGACGATGCCGATGAGGTCTGCGATGAGGGAAACCCCGAGGGCATAGCGGGTACGCTTGATGGCTATACTGCCGAAGTACAGAGCAATGAT
Source organism: Porphyromonas sp. (assembly GCF_030529325.1). Taxonomy (GTDB): domain Bacteria; phylum Bacteroidota; class Bacteroidia; order Bacteroidales; family Porphyromonadaceae; genus Porphyromonas_A. Next base: position 18,476 of record NZ_JAUMXC010000023.1, read on the forward strand.
ATAAAATGTAGTGTCGCTGGCGCCTTGGACTAGACACACGAGGCGTCCGACAAAACTATCGGCTCCGTGGGTCTGCATGGCATCGATCATGAGACCTCTTGCACCTCCGCCACTGAGAGGCTTCATAAGCATAGTAGGAAGGGCATCCACCCAAGCAGTGTCAAGCCCCATCGTACTCACGAGATAGGAGACTCCCGACATGACAGTATCCATCGCTCCCGAAGCCCTGAAGACTCCGATAGCAACGAGGATAGCAACGAGATAAGGGATGATCGTGACGGCTGTTTTGAACCCATCCTTTGCCCCATCTATGAAGTCTTCGTACACGTTGCGTCTGGCAAGGACTCCGGAAAGGATAAACAGACAGATAAAGCCGAAGAGTATGACGTGAGAGGTAAGGGTAGAATAGTGGGTCAGCTCTTCTTTCGGAACATTATTGAAGGTATAAAACAGCAACCCTATGAGAGCGACAAAGATCAAGGCAGGGATCACAAATGCCTTGCGGAAGAGATTGATGCGTTGCCGTATGGCCACCATAAGTATGGCCGACAGTGTACTTGTTCCCGTCGCCAGGAGTATAGGCAGGAAGATGTCGGACGGTGAGGCACTGCCGAGCTGTATCCTGTACATGATGATGGTAATAGGGATGAGTGTCAGCCCTGAGGCATTGATGCAGATGAACATGATCATCGCATTGGATGCCCGCTCTTTGTCCTTGTTGAGTTGTTGCAACTGTTGCATCACCTCAAGACCGAGAGGTGTTGCGGCATTGTCGAGCCCGAGAAGGTTGGCAGAGAAGTTCATCAGCATGGTGCCATTGACGGGATGACCTGCAGGAACTTCGGGGAAAAGAACTTTGAAAAACGGAGCCGTGGCACGAGACATCCTCTGCACCATGCCGCTGCGTTCGCCTACTTTGAGCAGGCCTTGCCAGAGAGTGAGCACCCCGGTAAGTCCGAGGGATATCTCAAAACCTGTCTTGGCCGAACCAAAGATGGCTTCTACAATGTTGCCCCATACAGCCGTATCGCCCATTGCCACCGTCTGTATGACGGCAGCAACGAGGGCGATAAGGAAGAATGATATCCAGATGTAATTGAGCAACATCTTTGGGATTCAGTATGTGTATTGTGATTTAGCTTTTGTGTATACGGCACCACTCAAAGGCATTGACGAAGGCTTCAAACCATGGAGTGACATCCATACCTTCGCGCTCAGGATAGTAACCGCATTGCCATGGGAAGATACACCTCTCGGGGTGTGGCATCATCGCAATATGACGTCCGCATGGGCTGGCAAGGGCTGCTATACCTTCGGGCGAACCGTTGGGGTTGGCAGGATAAGCATCGTATAGGTACTTTGCCACGATGCTGTACTTGTCGGTAGTATATGGGAGGTCAAACTTGCCTTCTCCGTGAGCGATCCATACACCTATCTTCTGTCCGCTGAGACTGCCGAACATCACAGTGTCGTTGGCAGGGATCTCAAGAGAGACAAAGCCCGACTCAAAGCGAGCCGATAGGTTGTGTACCATGCGGTGTTTCTCTTCGTGCTCAGGATAGAGGAGTCCGAGCTCTCCGAGCAACTGACATCCGTTGCAGATGCCGAGAGTAAGAGTGTCCTTGCGAGCATAGAACGCATCGAGAGAAGCCTTTGCTTTTTCGTTGTACAGGAATCCCGCTGCCCAACCTTTTGCAGATCCGAGCACATCCGAGTTGGAGAATCCTCCGCAGAATACCAACATCTGCACCTCAGACAAGTCTTCCCTGCCGGTCATCAAGTCTGTCATATGAATATCCTTGACGTCAAAGCCTGCGAGGTGAAGAGCATAAGCCATTTCGCGCTCACCGTTGGTTCCCTTATCCCTTACTATAGCAGCCGTGATGCCCGAACGCTCCTTGCGGTCGCGGGTCTTTCCGTACGACCCGAGAGTCCCCTTGAAATCTGCGCCGAAGTGGTATTGTACAGGCTGGTGGAAGTAGTTCTTCGCACGTTCGGCAGCCTGAGCTGGATTAGTCTGATAGACTTCCATGCGCTTGGAAGCCTCATACCAGACATCTCTGAGGGCATCGATGTCGAGCGTGATGTCCTTACCCTTTGCTGCGATATGTATGTGGCGAGAGGGCGAGAGTGTAGCTATCTGAGCACATCCGACCCCTGCCTCTTCGAGATAAGCCATTACCTCTTTTGGCTTCGCTACTTGTATGACGACACCCGGATTTTCTGCGAAGAGCAGTGTACGAAGGTCGCTTTCGGTGGCTTGCAAGTTCACATCGAGACCGCCCTTTGTATTGGCAAATGTCATCTCGAGAAGAGTCGTGATAAGCCCCCCTGCTGAAATATCATGGATAGCGAGGATGTCTCCCTTGTTGATGAGTTCGGACACAGCGAGATAAGCATCAGCAAAGTATTCGGAGTCCATGACATCGGGCGTGTCGTTACCGACTTTACCGAGAGTCTGGTAGAATGCCGATCCCCCGAGAGATGCCTTGCAGAATGAGAAGTCCACATGTATCAGACCACTACCCTTGACATCCTTGATGACCGGGCCTACGATCTTACGGACATCTCCGATCTCTGCTGCTGCGGAGACGATAAGAGTTCCCGGAGCGACAACCTTTTCGCCCGAAGGATATTTTTGTGTCATGGAGAGAGAGTCCTTACCTGTCGGGATGTTGATGCCCAGCTTGATAGCAAAGTCCGAACAAGCCTCCACAGCCTCATAGAGGCGAGCATCCTCACCGGCATTACGGCAAGGCCACATCCAGTTGGCAGAGAGCGAGATTGCCTCCATACCTCCCTCTATCGGTGCACCTATGAGATTGGTGAGGGCTTCGGCTATCGCGAGGCGAGAACCCGCAGCCGGATTGGCAAGAGCCACCACAGGAGCATGACCCACCGAAGTTGCTATACCGCTCTTTCCTCTGAAGTCGAGAGACATTGCACCGAGATCGGAGAGAGGCAACTGCAACTCCCCTTGACACTGCTGGCGAGCTACTCTACCTGTGACCGAGCGATCCACCTTGTTGGTGAGCCAATCCTTACAAGCCACTGCTTCAAGTCGGAGGACAGCCTCCACTTGTGCTGCAAAATCTTCGTTGCAAGCAGTAGTATCGGGATCGGCGAATGAAGTCTCCACCGTCCTATCCGTCATGATGGTCTTTGGCGCACTGCCAAACATATGTTGGAGAGCGAGGTCGATAGGTTTCTCACCATTATCTTTTTCAAATACGAGAGCCATGTCGTTGGTTGTCTCTCCGACGACATACAGAGGAGCACGTTCGCGTTCCGCTATCTTACTGATGCGTTCGATATCTTTTTCCTTGACAAGGAGCCCCATACGCTCCTGACTCTCATTTCCGATTATTTCTTTTGCCGAAAGTGTCGGGTCGCCTACGGGCAGACGATCCATATCGATATGTCCTCCGGTCTCTTCGATGAGTTCGGACAGACAGTTGAGGTGTCCGCCAGCACCGTGGTCGTGGATCGAGATGATAGGATTGTCATCACTCTCTGCGAGCGAACGCACCACGTTCGCCACACGCTTCTGCATCTCAGGGTTGGAGCGTTGGATGGCATTGAGCTCCACAGCCTCCTTCATCTCACCTGTATTGACCGAAGACACGGCACCACCACCCATACCGATGCGGTAGTTGTCGCCACCCATGACGATGACCTTTTCGCCCGGCTCGGGCTTACCCTTGAGGGCATCCCTTTTATTGGCAAATCCGACACCACCGGCGAGCATGATTACTTTGTCATAACCCCAAGTCTTGTCGTTTTCCTGATGTTCAAATGTCAGTACCGAACCACAGATAAGCGGTTGTCCGAACTTATTCCCGAAGTCCGAAGCACCATTCGAAGCCTTTGTGAGGATCTGCTGAGGTGTCTGGTAGAGCCAAGGGCGAGCCGAGATCTTTTGTTCCCACTTACGGTCCTTGTCGTCATCTCTGGTGTATGAAGTCATGTAGACCGCAGTACCCGCGAGAGGGATGCTGGCCTTACCTCCTGCGAGACGGTCTCTGATCTCTCCTCCCGATCCTGTCGCAGCACCGTTGAACGGCTCCACTGTCGTCGGGAAGTTGTGCGTCTCAGCCTTGAGAGACACCACGGTATCTATTTCTTTGGTACCAAAGTATGATGAAGTGTCCCCTGCAGAAGGTGCAAACTGCTCGATGCGGGGACCTTGGTTAAATGCGACATTGTCCTTGTATGCCGACACGAGACGATTGGGATTGGCTGCAGATGTATCCTTGATCATCTTGAAGAGCGAACGCTCTTTTTCCTCGCCGTCGATGACAAATGTACCACCGAAGATCTTGTGGCGACAGTGTTCCGAATTGACCTGTGAGAATCCGAACAACTCACTATCCGTGAGAGGACGACCGAGCTCACGAACCACCCCTTTGAGATACACTATTTCCTCTTCACTGAGGGCAAGCCCCTGTTCTTCGTTATATTTCTCTATGTCCTCGACCTTGAGGATGGCGGCGGGCTCGAAGTTCTGCGCAAATATACCCTCATTGATACCCTCGTAAGCACGAAGGAGCATAGGGTCATAAGCTGTCTCGGGAGTTGCCGAGACGAAGAACTCGATACGTTCGATACCTGTCAGACCCATGGTCTGTGTGATCTCTACAGCTGTGGTACTCCATGGGGTGATCATCTCAGGACGAGGCCCGATATGGAAGCTCTGAAGCTCCGAAGCAGACACACGTACTGCCCCATCAAAGAGCCAGGTCAAGGCTTCGATATTTGCATTTGAAAAGTCAGCGGAGTGCTGTACGGCATAGACCGTGCCATCGGCGTGTCGAAAGAAAGATAACATATCTCTGATTTTAGGGATGATATAGTGGTTACTAATGCACAAAAATAACGATTTGCGCTCACATACAGAATCACCCGCACACATTTTGGGGCACAAAAAAATCAAAAAAGTCTCTCATCCTCCGAGAGCATCCCACCTGAGCCGTATTTTTCGCTGTCGAGCCGTCATCGGAGCGCCCTTTCCTATCGCTTTCCCGGGGATACTTGAGATACAAGCGTTTACGAAGGTCCAAAAAAAGTTGTCTAACTTGACGCATCAAGTTAGACAACTTCCGATGACAAGTTAGACAACTTAATTTCGAAGGTTCTATACCTTTTTCCGGAGGCATTGACATGCACCTCGATTTCCCGAGGCTTCCCTATCGGCAAAAAACGCTTTAGAAAGGCGCTACAAATCGAAGAGAGGTGTATACCAAAAGCCAAGTGCCCAGTATCGCGAGTATCTTGAAAAAGATATTTCTGTTTTTTCTCATCAGCAACCACACTGTATTGACGACTGCGGAAATGGCAAACAGCACCAATATGTAAGTAGACCATGAGCCCCACTCCGACTGTACCGAGATATCCAACAGTATCTTCAAAGCGAGAAAAATACTGAAGAGCAGAGTAAATCCCCATTTGTTTTTTGTATTCGGTTCGTTCATGATAAAGTTCTTTGTATTGTTTGACTTTAATCAGCATAAGATGCTGTCGATGTCCAATTTACACTTTTATTTCCTGAGCGCAAAATATATCATGACACTTCTCTCACTTCAGAGACCGGGAGGAAGGAGCTCCGAGAGTGGGAGGGTACACGTCTTTGCGATGGACAACAAGGCTTGAGCCGTGGCATCGTCATCGTTGAGACAAGGGACAAAGTCCAAGACATCTCCTCCGGCATGACGGAAGTCCTCTTCGGCCTCGTAACCTATCTCATCGACACTCTCAAGACAGTCGCAGACAAACGACGGACAGACCACGACTATACGCTTATACCCTTCGGACGGGAGGCTCTTTACTCTATCTATGGTAGCAGGAGAGAGCCACTTGTGATGCCCGAATCGTGACTGGTAACAGATTTCGTGTGTCACTCCTCCGATCGAGGAGAGCAACGGGTGAGCCAAGGCAAGCCTTGTCATCTCTGTGCATTGCCAAGGGTAGTCGTATAGGGGTTGGTCTACGTATGGATCGACCTGATAGAGGGGTATACCGTGGAAGGAAAAGACCACATGGTCTCCTGCTCTGACATGCGCCGAAAGGCTTCGGGCAAAGGCTTCGACATACTCCGGATGACCGTAGTAGGGCTTGACGCACCTGAGACTCATGGAGAAGAGTCCGGCCCTCTGAGCGATATCCCGGACATGGATAACAGCGGTCTCAAAACTGCTGATGGCATAGTGAGGAAAGAGTGGCAGGAGTATGACCTCTGTCTTACCGAGAGCATGGAGCTCTGCCAAGGCGGTGCGCACACTGTCACGCTCGTACCGCATGGCACAGCGCACGGTGATCCCACTGAGGGCTTCCATCTTTTGGGACAGACGGTGAGAGTACACACGCAACAACGGCCCTTCGTCAGACCATATGCGTTGGTACTTTTTGATCGAACTTTTTGCCCTCAGCGGAGCGATAAGACCTCTCACGAGCAGGTGACGAAGTGGTGGTGCCAAGCCTATGATACGACTGTCCGTGAGAAAACGGATGAGATACTTGCGGACTTCTGATGGAGTGAGAGCGGCGGGAGATCCCGTATTGATGAGCAGGATGGCCGTATGTTGATTGATGGAAGATGAGTCGGACATTAGTTGTTTCGAGGAGAGCAGTGAGAGATATCGGGCACTATACGATTACTTCACATGCCATTTTGAGATGATAAAGATTAAATTAGTGTGAAAATACAGAAATGAAGAATCTTAATTCATTCTTCTAATTATCTTTGCGAAAGATAACTTATGAAGGATGAGTGACTGTTACAAAGTTATCCTTTTTTCTTTAGATTTTGGTGCGACACTTTGCAATACAATAAGGTCTATGCTTACCGAAAGATTTAAGTCGATTTTGACTGCTATGAGACCAACGGTATGGGTATGCTTGTTGGCAATCCTCTTTGAGGGACTGTCGGCATGTGCACCGCAAGCCCAATTCATAGACGCCTCTACCAAGCGTGACGAAGTGGGGAACTACGTGATACATTGGGAGACCATGCCGGTGATGAATGGCAAGGTAGACATCTTCGTATCGGATGATCCGCACTCCTTCCCCTCTGACCCGATGATCACCGCACCTATCGCTCACCAGATGGTGAAATACATCCCTGCGGATCAGGTATCAAGGAAGTTTTTCCTATTGGTATTCAACCAAAACCACAAGACCGTCACGGCCGTACGCCTTCCCAATACGGATAGTTCGATCAACTTGAGAGATATCGGCGGCTACGTGACGACTTCCGGAAAGGCGGTATCTTGGGGCATGATAGCACGATCAGGGGCTTTGGTGGACATAAGCAAAAAGGACAGAGTACTCCTGTCAAATCTCAGACTCAGATCCCGTGTGATACTGTCCGAGTCTGTCTATGGCAATGAAACACACGGCGACCTGCCCGATGTACCTACCCTCGTCATCCCCACCGAGGTAGGCTACAACTATTCCGAGCATATACAGGATATCAAGACCGGTGGTCTATCTGCCGAAGGAGTGCGCCAAAAGCAGCAAGAATACTTCAAAGACCTGGCTTACAAAAACAAAGCTCAATTTTCCGAAGCCTTGCACTTCCTCCTTGAACCTGCCAATTACCCCGTCCTCATCTCCGACACTTTTGGCAAAGACAGAGTGGGATTCTTCATCATGCTCCTGCAGAGTATTCTCGAAGTCAGCCACAACGATATCATCAGAGAATACACCGAAACCAACCATGTGCTCTCTGCCTCTCGCCTGTTTCCCGATGGATACAAATACTCCAGCGAGGTACAAGAGACCCTTACCGAGTTTTTCAGATGTCGCGATACGGATCTCAACAATATGATAGGCTACTTGGTAAAGCGCCACGGCAGCATGTCCAAGTATATAGCAGAGGTACTTGATTTCGGGATGTCCAAGCAGAGACAATTACAGTGTCTTCTCCTTTTCAATGCCAAACTCCCAGAGATGTCAAAGTAAACCGCCTCACCACGTGGAGTTTCATAGCGTTATTGAAAAAATGTGTACCTTTGACTCCATATTGTTATGTCGTACAACAAAGTCATACTCATAGGCAATGTCGGCAAGGATCCGGAGGTAAAGTACTTCGATCGTGATAGTTGCATCGCCACATTTACGTTGGCAACCAACGAAAGGGGATACACCAAACAAAACGGAGAAGAGGTCGCTACTCTGACGGACTGGCACAACATCAAGACATTCAAGCATACAGCGATGTTTGTGGAAAAGTACGTTCGCAAGGGGGCGCATCTGTTTGTCGAGGGGAGGTTACACTACAGAGATTTCGCAGATAAACTCGGACACTCTCAGCGTGTGACTGAGATCGTCGCCGACAGAGTCGAACTATTGGGACGTGGACAAGGGCTCAAAACACCGGAGACAGAGACTCCGCCGGCCTCTACACGGACAAGTGACGACAGTGACAAGTTCAAGAAATACACCGATATCATCAAGGGGAAAGACCCTGATTTGCCTTTCTGATGCACCACTCCGGCGCAAGATCGGCTCGATGATGTCTGACACATTAAATGCTAAGTACCAACTAAGTGGACATTGACGATTATTTACAGCAGGTATTTGCTGACATTACGGTTTCGCCCCTGACTTGGGGCACGGGCATCGCCCTCATTGCGGTTATCATCCTCCTGATGCTTTCGGCATATATGTCGGGCTCCGAGGTAGCATTTTTTTCTCTCTCTCCCGCTCATCTCGATGAGATACGCAACAGCAAAGACAAGAGAGACAATCTCATCCAACTCTTACTTGCAGACTCCGAGCGACTACTGGGAACAATCCTTGTAGGTAACAACATGGTCAATGTCGCTATCGTCATGATCTCCAACTATATCGTGAGCGAGACTTTCGACTTTGCTTCCGCCCCTATACTCGGATTTATAGTACAGGTGGTGTTGCTCACGTTCCTCCTTCTCCTTTTTGGAGAAATCCTCCCGAAGATATACTGTCAAAATAAGGCACTTGAATTTTCGCGTTTTGCAGCAGGCGCCATGAGCAAGTTGGAGATACTCTTTGCCCCCCTTTCCCGACCTCTTGTGGCTCTCGGTGGTCGCATCACCAAGTCCATGCGAAAGAAGACTTATGACCTCTCCGCGGATGAACTATCCAAGGCCATACAGCTCACGACGGAAACGAGCGAAGAGCAGGGCTTGCTCAATGAGATCGTCAAGTTTTACAGCAAGACGGCTTCCGAAGTCATGACCCCACGTGTTGATATCGTCGCTCTCGAGCACAACACGCCCTATCGGGAAGTGCTCGGGTTTGTCATCGACAAAGGATATTCGCGTATCCCTGTGTATGATGAGCGTATCGACAACATGAAAGGGATTCTTTATATCAAAGATCTCCTACCCCACTTGTCCGATGAGGACTCTTTCCACTGGCAGAGTCTCCTGCGTCCGGTGTTCTATGTACCCGACTCGAAGAGGGTAGACAGACTGCTTGAGGATTTCAGAGAGCAAAAGATACACATGGGTATCGTGGTGGACGAATTTGGGGGGACCTCGGGTCTCGTGACGATGGAAGACCTCCTCGAGGAGATCGTCGGAGAGATCTCGGACGAGTATGACGATGATGACTGTCTGTACCGAGAAGAGGCGGACGGCTCGTATGTCCTCGATGCCAAGTTGTCCCTCGTGGACTTCATCCGTATCGTCAAGATCGAAGAGTCTCCACTCATCGAAGAGATGAAGGAGGAAGTGGATACCATCGGAGGTATGTTGCTTGAAATCAAGGGAGAATTTCCCGTTGTGGGCGAAGAGATAAAGGTCGATGAACACAGATTTATCATCCTTGAAATGGGACGTCGACGTATCTCCACAGTCAAGTTTATCAAACGTGAAGAGGTCGCCGAAGACGGTGATAAGGGCAATGCCTGACCTTGCGACACACATACATTGCGCTCAACAGACAAGTATCTATCTTGTAGACATACGTCCGCTCATAAAGCGAGACCGCGACAAGGCACAGCAGCTCCTTGTACAACAAATGGTTGTCAGGGCGCTGCTGTGCTATTTGTTGGGTGATGATGTTGCCCTTGCACACGAAGCCAACGGCCGCCCCTATCTCGCCTCTCATCCGGATCTGTCACTATCCATATCTCACTGTCCCACAGCTGTGGCTGTAGCTTTGGCATCCAATACCACAACCATAGGTATAGACATAGAGTCCAAGAGCGGTAAAGCAGCCAAGCTCCTCAAAAGGTATGCCTCGGAGCAAGAACAAGCACGGATGAAAGAAGATAACACTTCTCCCATAGAGCTTTGGAGTGCCAAGGAAACGGTGTACAAACTCTCAGGAGGTGAGATCAAGGGCTTTGGAGAAAAGATAATATACCAAGGGCGTGAGGGCGAGACGATACTGATGTCATCCATGCCGGAGGGACAGATCCCCCAACTCCATCACGTCCGAGTCGTCCCCCTACCGGATGGCGATACCGTCCTCACCTTTGCCACCTACCCATCAACCTCAGATCATTCCCCTTCCATACATCATGTGGATCAGAGCTTGTTGTCGATCCAAGGGATATAGATGTCTTTGTGTGTTGTTATGGTTTGAACCTAAAGGAATAATTTAATACTCATAAAAATCATCTCGTTATGAAAAAAGCGACTTTTATTACCTTCTTTGCTCTTGCCGTGCTGCTCTTGTTGCCCTCTTGCAAAAAGAAATCGCCGGAGTTGTCTTACAGACGTTATCATATCGGTATATACTACTCAGTAGAAGGACTTAAAGTCCGGAGATATGAAGATGTCAAAGGCTCTTGGGCTATCGGCATGATTCGAGGGCAGCAGGTCACAATCGACAGTAACCCAAAACTCTTTACAGAGTATGCATTGGCTCATGGAGAGAAAGGAGAGGAAAAGATCTATAGCGCATTCCCAACTTCAATGGCTCCTACGAACATAAAACTTATTACCATCACTCAAAATGGAAAGGATATTTCCTCTCATTTTACTTTGACGTGTACTACCGAGAAGCATAGGATTTTCAAGACAGATGAAAATCAGATTGAAAAGAATCTTGCAGAGGTTACCTTGGAAGACTATGGGTGGCTCAATCATAGCGAATTCTATATCAATGTGGTAAAAGATTTTTCGTTACCTTTTGAGGGTCTAATACTGAACATGACCCTGAAGGAAGGGAAGGTCATCTCTGTACCTCTGAAAGTAGGGCCATTGGATGCTGAAGAACGATAATTAAGCAAGTCACACCCACGTTTCGGCAGGGTGTGACTTATTTTTACACTTAGAAAATCAGGTTACTAAGTTTGCACAAAAAGAAAGTAACAATAAAGGGCTGATCCCTCTTATCCGGATCAGCCCTATCTATATCGGGATTCAATAAAGTTTTATCGGAGATCAATTTGAATGGCTCATAAGCGAGGACTATCGACTGTAATCGATTGGCTCAGAAATCATGCGCATTATCTTTGTCCGGACTTAAAAGCACGCCAGTTCGATTTAAGCGCAAGTAGGAAGTTTAGGATTTCTGACGATTTCAATATTCAGTTCAGGCTTTTTAGGGAGGAAGTTGTAAGCAATCAGCCCCGAGATAAGGTTGGTAAGAAAATTGTTAACACTACGATGTCTGGTATGCTCTATCCGGTAGACGTTTTTGAGCATATCATTGACGGTCTCAATGAGAGCTCTTTTCCTTAGTAACACCTTGTCGTAAAGATGCATAAGAGAGTTCTTCATGTTCTTTTTGACTCTTGTGATCATGTGAATATCATCGACAAAGAGTTGATCAAAAAGACTTTGGGAAATATATCCTCTATCTCCGATGAGTT
>NZ_JAUMXC010000083.1 GCF_030529325.1 Porphyromonas sp.
CCACAGAGGGAGCGTTGAATTGGGAGGCAGAGTTGAAGGCTCTCAAAACACGCGGGAAAGAGATACACGCATAGATAAGCAATTACATCAGCAGTTTACCTCCTGAGCAGTGTCAATTAATCGGACAGTGTATTCGGGGACATTGGGGGATTGAGAACTGGCTTCACCAGCATTTGGATGTAACCTTTAGGGAGGATGCTTGTCGAGCCCGTAAGGATTACTCTGCGACTAAATATAGACTACCTCAAAAAGCTACTCAAAATTTGATGCGGTTGCCCTGTTATCTGTTTCGCATTTTAGGCCTTGGGCTTGCTTGCTGAGTCCGGTATGTCGCCTGATTGAACAGGTGTTCATCTGACCTTGAAAGTCATCCTTCGGGGGCAACGGCATTATTTCCTTCAAATCCTTTTACAAATGAGAGAAGCTGCTCCCTTGTTGAGTATTATGACATGACAAGAGAGCAGCTTCGATTTTTCTTATTTTCGATAAGCAGATTATTTTTCGTCCAAAAGGTTGGTCAAGAAGTCATCAAGTTCCTTGTCCAAACCTTCCATGAGAGGCAGGTCGAGTCCGAGCCACTTGTCATCGATGGATAGGAGTTCCACCGGGTCTGTCTCTGCCGGATCCATATATAGTACGGACATGGGGTGTTGGAAGGCAGGACGATCGAAGTAGCCTTTGTTTTGCATCACAAGCAGAGTCGCTCGCAATGTATTTAGGGCATTTTTCCGTACACTTTCAGACTGAGTTTCATCCTTTGCACACCAATGATAGAGTGTCTTATGGACTGCGCAGTTTTCCTCCTCATCGGCTATTGTGAGATCGCCTTGAGGGAGATCGAGACGTACATATATGTCACTGATCGACAATATGTCAGATGCTTCCAGATTTGTGTAAAACTCATCAAAAAGTTCTTCCACAAATACTCTATCCTTAGTGTTTTTATCCATATCCTGTATATGTTTTCTTTATGAGTTTTTACTGTTTGAGGGCTACCATGCGAGAGTGTATGTTCTCAAGTTTTTCGAGAGCATCGGACTCTTTTTTACGTTCGAGAGCCACTACTTGTTCGGGAGCTTTCGATACAAACTTCTCGTTGGAGAGTTTGCCACGTACGCTCGCAAGGAACTTCTCATAGTACCTCTCTTCCTCAGCCAACTTGGCCAACTCCTCTTCGACATTGACGAATCCTGTAAATGGCACGCTGTATGTGTGAGTCCCTATCATGAATGAGGCGATATCTGCCCCCTCGAGAGAGCCTGTCTTGATCTCGCTGATGTTTGCCAGCTTGGAGATTGCTGCGATTGCCCATGTGCACATTGCGCCCTCCGGAACATATAGTTCGAGAGCTTCTCGAGGTGACACATTGCGAGATGCGCGGAGGTTGCGCACTGCCGATACTATTTCTCGTGCCACTTCCATGTAGGCGATGATGTCCTTGTTCCCTTCTGAGCCTTTAGATATCTGTTGTACCGCAAGGCTTTCTCCATCCTTCCGAGGTGCAAGAGCCTGCCACAACTCTTCAGTGATGAACGGCATAAACGGATGCAACAGACGAAGTATCTGATCAAAGTAGTCGTTTGTCTCTGCAAGGGTCTTGGCATCGATCGGTGAGCCGTAGTCCGGTTTGATGAGTTCGAGGTATGTGCCCGAAAAGTCATCTTTTACCAGTTTGTATAGGAGCAACATGGCATCGCTGATGCGGTACTTGGAGAACAGATCCTCAAGCTCGAGGGCTGTAGCCTTGAGCAATTCGCCAAACCACATGACTGCCGTCTGAGCTGCCATGCTTTGGGGGATCGAAGCATCCACTTCCCATCCTTGGATGAGGCGGAACGAGTTCCATATCTTGTTGTTAAAGTTGCGTCCTTGTTCGCACATCGCCTCATCGAAGAGGATGTCGTTTCCTGCCGAGGCCGATGTCATGAGTCCCATACGCACACCGTCCGCTCCGTAAGTCTCGATGAGGTGGAGGGGATCAGGGCTATTGCCGAGAGACTTCGACATCTTACGCCCTTTGGCATCACGTACGATACCGGTGAAGTAGACATTGCGGAAAGGCATATCACCCTCATACTCATACCCTGCCATGATCATACGGGCAACCCAGAAGAATATGATGTCCGGGCCTGTCACCAGATCACTTGTGGGGTAGTAGTACTTCATCTCTTCATTGCCCGGATTGTTGATGCCGTCAAATAGAGATATAGGCCATAGCCAAGATGAGAACCATGTGTCGAGACAGTCTTCATCGTGGCGCAGGTCTGCCATCGTGAGAGCCTCATTTCCCGTTTTTGCTTTTGCTTTGACGAGAGCTTCTTCTTCCGTAGCAGCTACGACATAGCCACCCTCAGGGAGGAAGTATGCAGGGATGCGATGTCCCCACCATAGTTGGCGAGATACGCACCAGTCCTTGATGTTTTCCATCCAGTGGCGGTACGTGTTTTTGTATCTCGCAGGATAAAACTTCAAGCTGTCATCCATGACCGGCTTGAGAGCCATCTCTGCAAGTCGCTCCATCTTGAGGAACCACTGCATCGATAGTTTTGGCTCTATCACGACATTGGTGCGCTCAGAGTAGCCGACCTTGTTGGTGTAAGGTTCTACTTTTTCGAGCAAGCCCGCAGCTTCGAGGTCATGCTCTATCTGCTTGCGTACATCGAAGCGATCCATACCTATGTATAGTTCTGCCGACTCGTTGAGCGTCCCATTGTCATCGAATATATCGATACTCTGGAGGTTGTACTTCTCTCCGAGCATATAGTCATTGACATCGTGTGCGGGAGTGACTTTGAGACATCCCGTCCCAAACTCTATGTCTACATAATCATCCTCGATGACAGGTATCGAACGTCCCACAAGAGGGACGATGACGCGTTTTCCCTTGAGCCAGGTGTTCTTAGGGTCATTGGGGTTGATACACATCGCTGTGTCTCCCATGATCGTCTCAGGGCGGGTCGTTGCCACGACAGCATAGCGTCCTTCAGGATCGCCTTCGACTTTATAACGGAGATAGTACAGTTTACCGTGTTCTTCCTTGTATACCACTTCTTCATCGGAGAGCGCTGTGAGAGCCTGAGGATCCCAGTTGACCATCCTGACGCCGCGATAGATAAGCCCTTTCTCGTAAAGATCCACAAAGACCCTGATGACACTCTCGCTACGAGGCTCATCCATTGTGAATGCCGTACGATCCCAGTCGCACGAAGCACCAAGGTGACGGAGTTGCTTGAGGATGATTCCTCCGTGCTCTTCGGTCCACTCCCATGCATGTTTGAGGAACTCCTCACGGGTGAGGTCAGACTTTTTGATTCCCTGACCGGCAAGGCGTTGGACCACTTTTGCCTCTGTTGCTATGGAAGCATGGTCTGTTCCTGGTATCCAGCACGCATTTTTGCCTGTCATACGAGCACGGCGCACAAGTATATCCTGCAACGTATTGTTGAGCATGTGTCCCATGTGGAGGACTCCCGTCACGTTGGGGGGAGGCATCACTATGGTGTATGGTTCGCGACTGTCGGGTTTGGAAGCAAAGAGCTTGTGATCCATCCAGTACCGGTACCACTTGCTTTCGACTTCGGCAGGATTGTACTTTGCACTTAGTTCTTTCGCCATTATAATATGATGTGTATTGTTTTTGCGTTTAATCTGCGGATTGCTCTGTGAGGCAAGAAGGGTTCTCACCTCCACAACCTTACAAAGTTACGTTTTTCTTTGAAACTGTGAGTGTCCCCAACGCACGTATATTGATGATGGATATATGCCTTGTGCGAGGGTAGGCAGGAGATGTACATCTGTCGAAATCAAGTTGTCTAACTTGATGAATGAAGTTGTCTAACTTGATGCGTCAAGTTAGACA
>NZ_JAUMXC010000024.1 GCF_030529325.1 Porphyromonas sp.
TACTAATATACAAATAATTCGCCACTTTTTCAATTATAACACGAACAATATTAGGCACTTAATGCAGTTGGTGAAATCGTTTTATTTATCGTTTTCTTACGTCGAACTGACGTTAATTTATTTGTTGAGGTGGAGGGTGGATTTACTTTTGGGATATTCGATCTATAGAATTAAATTTTTCTGTATAACTATATATGAGCGGGTTAAGTTTGTTTTTTTGAGCTTGTTTCTATGTCGGAAATGAAGTGCCTACTTTGATGAATCGATATGCCTACCTTTCGATCGAAAGGTAGGCATATTGATTTCGAAGGTTCTTTATCTCGTTTCTTGATGCTTGGTACGGACGGGGAGCGGAGATGATGATACTTATCTGTTGGTGGTTTTTGGTGATTTTTCGGAGGTTGATAGAAATTTTTATAGGTGGTTGGGTGGAAAGTGTGCGGATAGAGGTGTCTTTTTTGTAAAAAGTTTATCCTTGTCTATCTCTCTCAAAGTCGCCTTTCGACTCAGATAGTAAAGCTTTTAGGCGGTCAGAAAAAACAAAAGATTATTCATATATTATAACTATCTTTGTGCGCATACTGCACGATTGTCACGTATGAGTGCTTTTGTAGATAACTCCCCGAGATTTTTATTCTTTTGGAGTGAGATGTTAAACTTTCAATTGTAATTATTTATGCTGAATGTCGTAACGTGGACTGTCGACCCTATTATCGTTCAAATTGACTCTCATATAGATTTGATAGGCATTATCCGAATCGGTTGGTACGGTGTCCTTTTCGGTCTCGGATTGATAGTGATCGGTTATTGGCTTATCACCAAAATGTGGAAGCATGAGCAATTGCCTGAGAAGTGGCTTACATCTCTCTTTTATGCTACACTTATAGGTACTGTCGTAGGTGCACGTCTTGGGCATTGCCTCTTTTATGCTCCTGAGTATTATCTCGCCAATCCTATCGAGATATTCAAGACTTGGCATGGCGGCCTCGCAAGCCATGGAGGTACTGTAGGGGTCATCCTTGCTCTATGGTGGTATTCTCGTAAGGTGACACACAAGAGTATATTTTGGGCTTTTGACCTCGTGGCAGTGCCGACAGGGATAGTCGCGATGATGATCCGACTTGGCAATCTGATGAATCACGAGATCTATGGGCATGCTACAGATGTGCCTTGGGCATTCAGATTTATCACCAATATCCCTGCATGGCAACAGGGTGCCGAGCCTGTGTTTTCTGCACCATCGCATCCGACGCAGTTGTACGAGGCATTGTGTTATCTGATCACGTTCCTCATCTGTATGTGGCTCTATTGGGTGAAGGGGGCTCAGAAACGTGAGGGTTTCATCTTTGGAATCTTTATGGCCTGTGTCTTTACTTCTCGCTTCTTCATCGAGTTTGTGAAGAACAACCAAAGTGCGTTTGAAGAGGGGATGGCCCTCAACATGGGACAATTGCTCAGTATCCCATTTATTCTTGCCGGTATAGCTTCGATCGTATATAGTATGCGTCATAACAAACATGCTGTAAAATAAAAACTTATATCAATCAATAATAATCATTTAGAAATATGAACTTCTTACCTAAAGTCAATGACTCTACCTACTATTTGGGTGTCAATGATCGTACCAAAGAACTCTTTGAGGGCTTGTGGCCTATTCCTAATGGTGTAGCTTACAACTCTTACCTCATCAAGGATGAGAAGAATGTCTTGCTCGACACAGTCGATATCTGTTACTCAGATCGTTTCCTTCAACGTCTTGAAAGAGCTCTTGAAGGTGCACCTCTGCACTATCTCATCGTCAACCACATGGAGCCTGACCACTCAGGATCTGTGGCTTTGCTTCGCAACAAGTATCCTGATGTACAGATCATCGGTAACAAGAAGACTCTCGATATGCTTATGGGATACTACGGCATCAACACCGGATGTCTCGAAGTAGAGGATGGAGGCGAACTCAATATCGGTAGCCGTACGCTCAAGTTTGTCTTCGCGCCTATGGTACACTGGCCAGAGGTGATGTTTACGTATGACCCAAAGGAGAAGACACTCTTCTCGGCAGATGCTTTTGGTTCGTTCGGAACAGTTGATGGCGGTATATTTGATGATCAGGTCTGCCGTGAGAAATATCTTCAGGAAGTCTACCGTTATTATTCGAACATCGTAGGTAAGTACGGTACATTTACTCAAAAGGCATTAGCAAAAGCTTCTACCATTGAGATAGATACCATCTGTTCGACACACGGTCCTGTATGGCGTACACACAAGTCAGAGATCATTTCTCTCTACGACAGACTAAGCCGCTATGAGGGAGAAGAGGGTGTTGTCGTGGCTTATGGTTCTATGTACGGACACACAGAGGAGGTGGCAGAGGTCATCGGTCGCTCTCTTGCAGCTCATGGTATCACAAAGGTTGTCTTGCACAACGTATCGAAGTCTCATGCTTCTTACATCATCGCCGATGTGTTCCGCTACAGAGGATTGATCATCGGTTCTCCTACATACAATAACGAGCTTTATCCTGAGATCGACAGCCTCCTTACCAAACTTCAAGGTCGCTTGATCCCTAACCGTCTTTACTCTTGCTTCGGTGGCTACACTTGGAACGGAGCTGCGGTGAAGAAACTCATCCCATTCGGAGAGACCATGAAGTGGGAAAGTGTCGGCAACCCTGTGGAGATCAAGATGTCTATGAATGATGATCAGGAAGCTGCAGCTTGGGAACTCGGACGTATGATGGCCGAACGCCTCATTGCTGAGCGCAAGTAATCACAGAACTATCAAAAAAACGAAGTTATGAGAGTTATTATCAGACCAGACAAGGATGCCGTAGGCGTTTGGGCCGGGGATTATGTTGCTCGTAAGATCAATGATGCTAATCCTACACCCGAAAAGCCTTTCATCCTCGGATTGCCTACGGGCTCGTCTCCTCTGGGGATGTATGCTCGTCTGATAGAACTCCATAAGGAGGGTACGGTGTCGTTTCGCAACGTCATCACCTTCAATATGGATGAGTATATCGGCATCCCGCGTGATCATGAACAGAGTTATTACACTTTCATGTGGTCCAACTTCTTCAACCACATAGACATCCCTATCGAAAGTGTAAATCTCCTCGACGGCAATGCTCCCGATATAGATGCGGAGTGTCGCAGGTATGAGGATAAGATGAAGGCTCTCGGTGGTGTCGATCTTTTTATCGGTGGTGTAGGTCCTGATGGGCATATAGCTTTCAATGAGCCGGGTTCTTCATTGGCGAGTCGTACTCGTGTGAAAACGCTTACGACAGACACGATCATTGCCAATTCTCGTTTCTTCGACCATGATACATCCAAAGTGCCTACCACTGCAGTGACAGTGGGGGTCGGAACTATCCTCGATGCCCGTGAGGTCATGATCCTCGTAAACGGTCACAACAAGGCTTTAGCTCTCAAGCAGGGTATCGAAGGTAGTGTCAATCAGATGTGGACTATCTCCGCTCTTCAGTTGCATCCGAAAGGTATCATCGTCTGTGACGAAGACTCCACGGTCGAACTCAAAGTGGGTACTTATCGGTACTTCAAGGATATTGAGAGAGGGAATATCTGATAATTGTATCATCCGAAAATATTTAAGGGAGTCAGGCTTATGAGTCTGACTCCCTTTTTGATTGTATGTTTGATCGGCACATATTTTGATGCGCTTGGACTATACTTATCCATGGCAGAGTGAAAATTGGATTAGAGCATCTTTAGCATATAGAGTTTTTTCTCTCCTCTTTACTTCAATGGGGCTGAAAAAGTCAGCCCAACTCGATTCATCAAGGCGCGTGTGTCAATTTAATAAGGGAAGTATGTCGACTTCTAACATTCTACATGTTTCACTGCCTTTCCTCGTCAAGGGTTCTCTACAATGTGGTGATACAAAATAAGGAGGGTTTGACATGAATAGTATCAAACCCTCCTTTGCTTATGTTTCTTGAGTAGGCTCAAATACAGGAGTTATCCCTTCTCAGATTGTGCCGTCTGACTTGCGTGTTTCAGAGCTTTTCTCTTCTGCCAACGGTAGACCATGTATGTCGTCGCAAAGTATATCACTGCTTGTGTCCATAGAGCGATGTATTCTGTCGATATGGAGGATAGTTCTGCACCCATGTTATTGATCTTTACAAAGCCATTGATGCCGAATGTCGATGGGAATAAATATGACAGATATTTCCAAAACGGCGCGATGGATGTCCCCGGCCATGAGATACCTGACAAAAACAACAGCGGAACCGAAGTGAAGACAAAGATCATCATCCCGGTCTCTCTGTTACGGATAAGCACGGAGCATGTCATAGCAAAAAAGACACAGGCCGACAGGTAGGGCATGAGGAAAGCAAAAAATGCCATCGGGTTACCTATATGTACAAAATCAAATAGCCACGGCACTATACATAGAGTGTAACATCCAATGAGCGAATAGATGATAAAGTAGCTCATCCCTTTCCCTATGACGATGCGTAGGGGACCACTGTAGTGGATATTGGAGGGTATGATGCTTCCGCTGCGATTGCGTTCCCTGATTGTCCCGGCTGAGAGTCCCACACCCAAGAGCAGAGTCTGCTGGATGATGAGGATGAGTACGGCGGGAAGGAGGAATGACGCAAACCCCGAGGTCGGGTTGAAGAGTGCCACCTCCTCATACTCGACGGGGTAGGATAGTATCTCTTCCTCTCTGTCCGTCGTCTTACCCCCACGAGCTATCTTGATCTCCTTGTTCATTTCCAGAGATGCATTGGTATTTGCGATGACGATGGACTTATAATAGAGCAAACCGCTCATATCGCAGTAAAGGCTGACCGTGGATTGGCGCCCGAGATTGAGATTGGTGTCAAAGTCCTCGGGTATATACACGATCCCATGAGCCTTATGTGAGCGCATCATCTCCTGCGCCTCACTCATATTGGCACAGTAGGCAATGACTTCTACATCCGGAGTGGCATTTACTCTACGCAGGTAGTCCCTGCTGAGGGACGAACCACTATCGTTCACAACTGCAATCGGAACTTTCCGCACGACTTCGGGATTGTATATATAGCTGTAAAGTAAAGGATAAAGGAGTGGGACAAGGACGAAGAATATCATCACGCCCGTGTCTCTGTAAGTCATCCTGTTCTCTTGCGAGAAGATGTAGAAGATGTCTTCGATGACTTCTCTCATTTTTCGCCTTGTACTTGTCTTTTCAGTATTCATTACGGAACGTATGTGTTGTATCTGAGAGCGTTATGTAACCTGTTCAATACTATGAACGGCAGAAGTAAAAATGCCGAGAGCGCCACGTAGTTGCCCCATGAATAGATCATGGCAAAGCCGTTGAGAGCCTGGTCTGCATAGATCAGAAAGAAATGTCTGAGGGGGAAAAGGATGCTTAGGGCTTGTATCATCTTGGGCATTGCCATGACGGGGAACGAAAAACCTGCGACGGATAGAGAGATCACTCCCCATAGCGAAGCAAAACTAAGACCCAATCGTAGCATCGGGAATGTCCCTATCATAAAGATCCCCATGGCTTGGGACGCAAGGATGAGAAGAGTGGTGGCAAGGAGCATCGTACCTATACCACTCTGACAAGGAAATCCCAGATAGCCATAGAGGTAGATGTTGTACAAAAATCCCATGATCATCCAGATGACGGTATGTGGCAGGAGTTTACCCGACAAGGCGACGTATATCGAGTCGCCAGCTGTCTTGAGCCACTCTTGCGCCGTCCCATTTTTGATCTCTATACCAATGGTACATACTGTCACCATAAGGATCAGTAGAGAAAGTATCCCGGGTAGTATACCGTTGGATAGATAGATGGAGTAATTGATCCACGGATTGCTGATAGCGTGGGTCTCTATGACAATAGGTCGTAAAAATCCCATTGCCTGATCTTCCGTAGCTCCTTTGGCATACAATATCTGCCGTGCAGCACCACCCGAAGCAAGCTCTCCGAGCATCTTCATATCCCTGAACTGTAAAGAGCCTGCGATGAGGTATGAGTAGTTGGTATAGAAGGAGATCTTCGGCTGTCTCTGTGATATCAACTCCTTTCCCAAGTCTTGAGGAAAGTAGTAGTAACCGTATATCTCTCCACGTTGCATTGCTTCCCTTGCTTCGGATACGCTTTCGTAGTGTGCCACGACCTTGGTCTGAGCAAAGACATCGAGATTGCGCACAAGTTTTCGGGACGTGGATGAATTGTCGAGGTCTACCACACCGGCAGGCATCTCTTTGGGTAGTCCATCGGACATCAGTGTGGTAAAAAAGATGTAGCAGAAGAGCGGAGCTATGACCATACAGAAGATAAAAAGCGGGCGTGAAGTCAGTAGCCTGATCTCACGCTTCGTCACTTCCCATATCCGGTCTCTCCTTGATAACAAGGTATCCATGGCTCCTCTTATTTCTCTAAGATCACTGACATTCCGGGGCGGAGGTCTGCTACCGTTTCGATAGGTGTGGCTCTTACTTCAAATGTCTTGAGGTCGTATTGTCCGGTTGTTTTTGTTGCTTTCCAAACAGCGTATGATCCCATATCCCTGAGGTAAGAGACTTTGAGCCTTACAGATCTGTTGGATAGTGCAGGGATGATGGCTTCAAACTCCGAGCCCATCTTCATGTCTCCGAGGAGATCTTCTCGTACGTTGAATGTCACCCATTGTTGATCAAGTTGTACTATGGACATGATCGGTGCACCGGTACCTACGAGTTCGCCTCTCTTTGGGAATATCTCTGCCACCTCTCCATCAGCCTGAGCTATGAGATAAGTCTCTTGTACGTAAGCTTGCACTTCAGCCACTGCACCTTTCGCACGTGCGACAAGTGCTTCGGCAGCCTGCTTGTCTTCACGTTGGGTACCATTCTTTGCCATTTCGTACTGAGCTTGAGCAGCACGCTCGGTTGCTATGGCTGCATTTCTTTGTGCTGTCACTTCGTCAAATTTTTGAGACGTGATCACACCATTCTCATGCAGGCGCTGGAGTCTTTGGTAGGACTTTTCAGCGATGTCTACTCCGGCCTTTGCCTTTTGCCACATCTCGTAAGCAGCTTGTATCTGTTCTGCTCTCGCTCCCTTTATGGCCTTTGTGTTTTGAGCCTCTGCTGCGGCTTGGGCAGCCATGGCCTGTTCCATCTTTGCCTGTACTTCCGGAGCTTCGAGTATAGCAAGGGTATCTCCTGCACGGACACTCTCACCCTCTTTTACTTTGAGTTCAAGGATACGACCGGGGACTTTGCTCGATACACGGAACTCATCCGCTTCGGCCTGCCCCTGTATGGTGGTATCGCTCTTGCTGAGCATGAAGAATCCTACTATGGCTACTACGGCAAGGACAGCCAACAGTGTCACAAATGCCACGAGCATACTGCTGTTTTGAGATTTATTATTAGTTGTCATATCGGTGTATGTTGTGTTGTTGTTATCTATGTTTCGAGTTTCAATATTCAGAATAAGTGTCCCAAAGCCTTTCGGAGGTAAACATCAGCAAGTCGGACATCTATCTGTGCATCTATCTTTGCCGACTGAGCCGAGAGCCATGCTGTCTGAGCCTCCAGTACATTGGCCGTCGTATTTACACCCTCCTTGTGCCCGAGTGTCGCATAGCGTAGGTTTTCGTCTGCATGAGCCAAGTTTTGGATGGCCATGATGAGGCGTTTGTTGGCTTCTTTGACACGGGCGTTGGACTGATTGACTTGTAGTTCGATCTTTTCTTTGGCACTGTCGAGACGGAGCTGTGCCATACGAGCTTCGGATTTTGCGGCACGGACCTTATGGTATCCTTCGCCCCAGTTCCACAGCGGGATCTTGACCATGACACCTACGTTCCACATCGCACCAAACTTGTTTTCAAACCCATTGAATGAAGAGGGGTTGGATACAAGATAGTTGCCTACCAATGCCACGTTGGGCAAGTGCTCTGAGAGAGCCAGGCGTACCTTTTGTTGCGATATTTTGGTGAGGAGGTCGAGACTCTTGAGCTCGGATCTGTTGTCAAACGCTTGTCGGGCATCTGTCGAACCCTCATAGATTGTACTTGGGATATCGCTGAGAGACTCGTCCTCGAGCGATATTTCCGAGTCTATCGCAAGTCCACACAGCTGGCAGAGGAGCATCTTTGAGAGACTGAGACCGTCTTCGACCTTGGACATCGTCATCTCTGCTTCGTTGACTTTGACTTTGACGGATAGGAGGTCTGACTGTGTTGCCACACCTTCGTCTACAAGCATCTGTACATCCGACTCCAGCTGCTTCAGTAGCTTGAGGTAGTTGGAGCTCAACTTGTGTTTGTTGATCAACGATACCACTTGCCAGTATGCCTGATCGACACTCAGGATCACTTCGGCTTTGTCTCCTCTTTGTTTCTGTTGTGCAAGGGCTTCTGCGTACCTGGTGATCCGGTTGTATGCTCGTATCTTCCCTCCCATAAATATGGGCTGAGTCAAAGTGACAGCTCCCACATACATATTCCTTGTATCGGTACGTGATCCGTCTGCAATACTCTGTCCCAAGGTATTGAGGTTGTTGGCTATGTTGGGAAGCACCTGTTGGTTGAGCGACATTACAAGTGGAGCCAAGTCCGGGTGTTTTAGCAGTATCCCCTGTATCATCTGTGCGAGTGCAGGGTCTTTGCCGATACCGCTGATTATTGTCGTTCCCATATGAGATAGGCGCTCTTTCTGCTCCTCACTCAAGAGTGCAATCTCTTTGCTGTTGTGCATATAAGATCCGGTAGCGGAGAGTGAAGGGAGACAAGCCGTAAAGGCCGCTTTCCTTTGGCTTCGCGCTGCATTGACTCGCTCTTGAGCCATGAGTAGCTCTTTATTGTTGGTTAAGGCCAAAGACCTGCAGCTATCTATACTTAAGACCCTCCGGGCTTGGACCGGTAGTACGAGGGATACCCATAAGGAAAGGGCGAGGATAGGTTTCATCGTTGTATTTAATTATATCTCTAATAATGTGTTAATGTTGTGCTAATAATAAAATAATGTATTGCACACGTGTGCAAAAGTACGCCCTTTTATTCAAAAAGAAAAATCTTTTGAGTGAAATTCGCTAAAGATAAAAAAGCCATCGTTTCTCAATATGATTTTGTCTGAGGTTTAATGAAATATTCTCCTGAGTTGCTCCTAACTCTTTCGAACAGAGGATGGTTGCAAGTTTATGCTTCGGATTGGAATGATTTCAAGTGGGGCTTAGTCCATAATACATCCGTTGTCGAGCATTTCTGAGGTACAGAAAAAGGTTGTCTAACTTGAGACATCAAGTTAGACAACCTTTTTCATCAAGTTAGACAACTTGATTTGGAGGCTTGTATATCTCCTTCTTGATCTTGTTCCGATGGCCGGGGGGAGTATGCGTAAAAAAGACATCGTCAGGCAGATGTCAGTCAAAAACACCTGCCGGACGACGTCTCCGTTGTAGATATTTCTATACTATAATTATAGTTTGTGCTTAGAGGACGAACTTGCTACGTCCGACGAGATAGCCGTCCGCAAATATCTCCACGCGGTAACTGCCCTCCTCGAGATACTCATCTATATCCCAATACATATCGAGAGAGGTGGCTTCTCCCGTGTACTCGATCTGGCGTGAGATAGAGTAGGGGATTTCGCTGCCTTCAAATGTAAAAGTGCCGTACGAAGACTTGAGGAGCAGAGTGTCATCCGGTTTGTAGAGGCGGACGTAGACTTTTTTCATCCCCGGCTCTGCGGTGATGTTTTGATCGATCGCAAATGAGACTTTGAATTGTTTCATTTTCTTGACCTTCTTTGTTGGCTTACCCTTGTCTGTGAGGTAGTCCACGCGGATATTGGATACGACCAGTTTGCTGGCAAGTTCCACTTGTTTTGAGAGACGTTGCTTCTCCTCTTGAAGTTGATTGCGTTGCGTGCTGACTTGGTGTATCTGAGCTCTCACTTCCTTGTTCTCAGTACGGAGAGCTTGATTGGCAGCATTGAGAGAGTCGATCTGAGCGACATAGTTGCGCATGATCTTACGGAGAGTTTGCAACTCCCTTTTGAGCTCGTTGATACGCTTGGCATTGGTGCTCTTGACAGTCTTGAGCTCCTCCATGAGTCTCTGTA
Organism: Porphyromonas sp.; assembly: GCF_030529325.1. Taxonomy (GTDB): domain Bacteria; phylum Bacteroidota; class Bacteroidia; order Bacteroidales; family Porphyromonadaceae; genus Porphyromonas_A. The sequence continues at coordinate 10,086 of NZ_JAUMXC010000024.1, forward strand.
CCTTAGCCTGTTCGTTGGAGAGTTGGGCGACGAGAGAGTCGTTGTTTATCGAGAACTTGTACCCTTCGTATTGTAGCGAGAGCTCGTTGTACTCTTCTTCGAGGAACTGTCTGTCGAGCTCACTTTGGGCTGTGATCGTCTCTATCGTTTTGCTCTGGTGCCAGATGTAATAAGCACCGCAGAGGATGATAAGGGCAAGGACGATGCCTCCTACAATCAGACCCGCTCGACGTTGTCTTTGTTTGTTTTCAATCTGTTCGTTCATATTTCAGGATGATGTTTATTTGGTTCTTTTCATTTTGCCTTTTTGCCAAGTGTACTTTATTCCTTCATTATTGAGGAGGGGAAGCAAGTCCGGGTGCAGCCTGCGTGCCATCTCATCATCAAATGTAGATGTGTACATGGTGAGGGTGGGAGTTTCGGCACCAAAGTTGGCATAGAGGTCGAGACTACCTCTCTCTACCATTGCGTTTTTGAATACAAGCAGTGTGCTGTCTTTGGCATTTTTGAGGAAATCTTCCGATCGAGGAAATTGTTCTATGATGCTTCCGGTGGACAACTCTTTCCACTCACGGTCATAAAACTTGATCACGGACTGTCGTGGGGGAACGCACGAGGTGGCTATCATACCTATAATCGTGGTCCCGTCATCGGTGCGTAGGAGCTTGTATTGTAGCTCTGTATGCTTGTCCGGAGACAAACGAATGTATGAGGAGGTAAGATGATGTATCATAGCACTGCCTCCCAGGGGATTAGTCACTGTATGGTCTATGCTTTTACCCTTAGGGTCGGACAGGTAAAGGCTGAGCATCTTGGACCTTGCAGTCTTGGGTAGTATGGGCAAGAGTTGCTCGGGAACCTCGATGAAGAGGTCCTTGATCTCCTGTGCACTCAGAGTACTTCCCTGAAGGGTAAGTACCACAGTCATGATCAGAATGTAAATTTTTCGCATCTAAGTCTTAATAGTTATAGTCTGATGACAAAGATACATATTTGTCTATTATTTGAGCCTGTTCGAGAACCTTTGAACACTCATATGTCGGTGATTCATAGCGTTTAGCAGATCTGTTTTATATCATATTTTAACCTTTTGAAAGGTATAAATACGCTATGATTTAAAAAAATGTGGTATCTTTGCAGCAGTAAAGTGATAAAAAATTTTTTATTTCAGGGCATTTTCCCTTGTATTTATTCGTACATGTGTCAAGAGATGCTATGGGGTGGGAAAGTCTATAGCACATACAAATGTAAATTTATTTAATTAGATGAAACCAGTAGATATCGAACGTCATTGGGGTTGCAAGCATTTTGCCCAAACAGGCAGATGCTGCTTTTCCACAAAGGTTTATGCGAAAGATGATCGCGTCGAGTTGAAGTCTGAGGGTAGCATGATGTTGATCTTTGTAGAGGATGGTGCGATCAGCTACTCACTCAACGATGCTTCTGTGGTGAAGGTCGATCAAGACTTCATCCTCCTACTCGACAAGGAGTCTCATATAATCTTTAAATTTTATCAAACATGCAGGTTGAGCGTTTTCACTTTTGATGAACCAACAAGGTTGTGTGACAACTACGACATCAATAAGCTCAAACGTTATGCCCCATCAACTATGGAGGTGACTATTTTGCCCATTGTGTCGCCTCTCGATCTTGCTCTCAAGTCTACAGAGATGTACTATGAGGCAGGTCTCAACTGTGGTGTGGTGATGGAAGCCAAGTTAAAAGAGTTTTTCTTCCTCCTTTCGGCATTTTATAGTCCCGAAGAGTTGGGTAAATTTTTGGCTCCACTCCTCCGTGATGAGGTGGACTTCAAGGAGTTTGTGATCAACAACTACTCCAAGGTCAGCACCGTACAGGAATTGGCACAGCTCAGAAATATGTCTTTGAGAGTATTCAACAAGACATTCAAGGATACCTTCAATATGCCTCCATATCAATGGATGCTCAACCAGAAGGGTATACAGATCGAGAAGAAGCTCGCTCAGAAGTCTGTCAGCTTTGCCGATATTATCGAGCAGTTTGGATTCTCCTCTCCATCGCACTTCACGGTCTACTGTCGTCGTCAGTATGGAATGACGCCTACACAGAAGCGTAGAGAGCTTATCGATGGGGATATGCAGAAGAAAAAGTAAGAGAAGTAGTCTTCCCCATAACGACAAACCAAATGAGGAGAAGCACAGGTGGATATCCGTCCCTGTGCTTCTCTTCTTTTTTTGCCGGCAGAGTCCGGTGTCCCTTATGCTTGTACGAAAAAGAAAAAGCACGTCAGGCTTATTTTCCCCTTTTTCCTTGCCCAATTCATCTTTATGCAAGCTCAGAGTGCTTTTTACTGTTAAAGTGTGTTTTTTTATCTTCTAAGAGGGCTTCTGTTGGAGCTCTCACGGTTCAAAGAGCGTGCAAAATAGTATTTTTTGTGTACATTTGCTTGCGTACAACCTTACCAAAGGTATATGGAAGCGAATAAAAAAATAAAAGAACTCTCTATCCGTCTTGGTGCTGCAATGCGTGAGATGGAGGCTGTCAGGCAAGAGTTGCTCTCTATAGATAACGAGCTCAAAAATCTCTACAGATACAACGAGGAGTCAGAGACTGAGTCCGGGAATGTATTCGTGGGCGTCAAGATGCCTACGTTTACTCCCGTAAATAGCGATGAGGCTGCAGCTTCTCGGCAGATAGATGTGTCTGTGCCTTCCGGCAGCCAACTTTCAAAACGTATGGTCGACTATATCAGTGTCATTGATATTTTCCGATTTCAGTGCGAACTGTTTGGTAATGACTCTGAGGAGATGCATCGTGTTTTTACGGAGCTTGAGGGCTTGTCTTCTTTTACAGAGGGACAGGACTACATCTCTCGTACATTGTTATTGGATCCACAACGCGAAATTGTGGCAGATCTCTTGAGGATGATCGCTCCGTATTATACTGAGAGGGACTGAACTTCAAACGCCGGAGCGCTGCCATTTATGAATCCCCTTATCATCATACCCACGCCTATAGGTAATCTTGAGGATATCACCCTCAGGGCTCTGCGTTGTATGCGTGAGGCAGATCTCATCGTGGCAGAGGATACGCGTACGACACAACGACTGCTCAAGGCTTATGAGATATCCACCCCTGTACGCAGCTATCATATGCACAACGAACATAGTGTGGCTGCGGGCATAGTCCAACAGATACTCCTCGGGCATAAGATTGCTTTGGTCTCAGACGCAGGTACACCGGGGATCTCTGATCCGGGGTTTTACCTTGTGAGGGAGTGTGTCGAGGCCGGTATCGAAGTTGTCTGTCTCCCGGGAGCCACGGCTCTCATTCCTGCATTGGTAGGATCAGGTTTGCCTTGCGATAAGTTTTATTTTGAGGGTTTTCTCCCTCATAAGAAGGGCCGTAAGTCTCGCATTGAAGCGATAGCAACGAGAGATGTCACGACAATCCTGTACGAAGCCCCTACAAGGTTGATCAAACTCCTTGAGCAGGTCAGAGAGAGCGTTGGCAATGAGAGAGAAATAGTAGTAGTGAGAGAACTTACCAAGATTCATGAAGAATATGTGCGTGGTACGGCAGATCAGCTCCTTACTCACTTTGAGGCAAAACCTCCTCTCGGAGAGATCGTTGTTATCATTGCACCCAAAGAAAAAGAAATATCTCAGCACACAAATAAGTATCAACATCTAAAATGAGAAGTATATGAAAAAGTTGAATTTTATTTTAGTTTGCGCATTAGTGGCATTGTTTACATCTTGTGGTGAAAACTCATCCGCGTACAAGAAGTTGCAGAAGCAGTATGACTCCCTTTTGACAGTCTCTGCCACTGCAGATCAAAATCTTGAAGAAATGCTCTCTATCATCAATGATGTCGAACAGAGTTTCCAAGACATCAGAGAGGCAGAAAACTATGTGACAATCAAAAGAAAAAGCGGGGAACTCAATGCTTCTACTCGCGAAGAGATCCGCAACAACATGAGGATCTTTACTGAAAACCTCAAGAAGAGTAGAGAACAGCTTGACTTGCTCAACGAAGAACTTCGTAAGAATAATATCAAGTCTAAGTCTCTTGCTGCTAAGATCAAACAGATGACAAAGCAGCTCGAACTCAAGGAAGCTGAAATGGAAAATCTCCGCAGAGAACTCGCTTCGAGAGATATCCGTATCAACGAACTTGATAGTACTGTGGCAAACTTGTCAAGAAATGTAGAGGATCTCACTCATGAAAACAGACAGAGAGAAGAGATCATGAAGAGACAAGACAATGATCTCAATACTGCTTACTATTGTTTCGGTAGTGTTGCCGAACTAAAGGAACACAAGATCATCTCCGGTGGTGGACTCTTCTCAAGCGCAAAAGTGCTTCCTGAAGGCTTCAACAAGGATTATTTCCTATCTGTCGATATCAGAGAACTTACATCTATCCCTCTATATGCTCCTAAGGCAAGAGTGCGTACTCAGCACCCTTCTTCATCTTATGAGTTTGTAAAAGACAGCGAAGGCAAGATGACTCTAAATATCCTTGATGCTAAGGAATTCTGGAGCCTGAGCCGTTACCTTGTCGTAGAGGTGAATCTCTAATATATTGTTGTTGCTTTCCTCTTGTATCAAGAATGATCAAAACCGTCTTTATAGACTTTGATGATACTCTTTGGGATACCAAGGGGAACAACAAAGAAACACTGAAAGAACTATACTCTCTCCTCGATTGGGGTAGAGGGTATGGTTCTTTTGATGTTTTTTGGGAGAAGTACTACCCATATAATGAGCATCTGTGGGCTTTGTATCGGCACGGAGAAATATCCAAGAAAGAACTTATGTACAATCGCTTTGCGCATACTCTTGCTCCGGTGGGGATCACTTCGGAGGATGATATCTCTGAGATCAACAGCCTGTTTATTGGTGGTACAGCCAAGAAAACCGGAGTGGTAGAGGGGGCTTTTGCCCTCTTGGAGTATCTGAGTAGCATGTACAAGGTCGTGATCCTCTCTAATGGGTTCAGGGAGGTGCAGAGAGCTAAGATGACAGTTTCCGGTATTGCCCCTTACATAGACCATCTTGTCCTATCAGAGGACGCCGGTGTCAGCAAACCAAGTAAGCGTATATTTGATTATGCTTTCTCTGTCACCAACAGTCGACCCAAAGAGACGATAATGATCGGAGACAGTTGGGAGGCCGATATCGTGGGAGCACAGAATGCTCGTATCCCTTCGATATGGTTCAATCCCTCGGGTGAAACCCGAGAGCGAGACAATATTGCTCGGATGACTCCTATATACGAAGTCGAGAGACTTGATCAAATACCCTCCCTACTTAGGGATATGCTTCCTCTCTGAGTCGGCATCTGCCCATATCTTATCTTCTTATATCTTTTTATTCAAGCCGATTGTGAAGCCCATTGAGGTGTCCACAGTCATATATCCGTTCAGTTATGAATAATCCAAAAATCTTCCGGAAATTCAAGCTCAAAGCCTCAGATTTCAGTGCTGTGGTAAGTCGAAGCAACATGATGATCATTTACTCCCTGATTTTGTATCTCCTCTTTGTCTTTACCATTGAAGGAGAGCGAGAGAAGGGATTTATTTTAGGAAAGTTTGATGCCGAGCTCTTGGGGGTATATGCTTTGCCTTTTATGATATTGACGTATGTCCTCCTATATAGGATGGAAGATCGCATCTCTCGTTTTTGGCAATATATCCTCAATCTTGTTCCTGCGCTTATGCTCTTACTTTGGGGGCTCTTTGGGATAGGAGGAGCATTCAAGTCTCCCGAGCTGTTTGTTGTCTCTTATCTTCTATCTGTTATTCTGCTGATTGTGACCCTTCCCGGTGTCAGCAAAGATGATCGTAGCATTGTCAATAGAGGCTATGATGTCCTCATGGCTTTGCTGTCAACCATTTTCCTTGTCGGTGTGATCTGGGGATTGGTCGTCGGTATTTCGGAAGCATTGCTGTATCTTTTTGAGTTTGAGGCGGAGGAGAGCTACAAGATCTATGTCTATCTTTTCATCCCATTCGTCATCGCTCCCTTGATGTACAGATACCTCGAGGAAGTGTTCTTTTCGCTGAAGAGAGAGGAGGCTCCCGTTCTGAATATTACGTTCAATTACGTCCTGTCTCCTGCGGTCGCTATCTACACGGTTATTATCACCTTGTATCTGCTGAAGTTTTTTATCTTTTCCATCGTGCCACATGGGATATTCTCGTATATCACCATCAGTCTTTTCATCGTAGGACTTTTGGTGCTGTCTGCTCGCTATTTGCTATTTGAGATGACTCGTTTCACGGATTGGCTGGCGAGGAACTATAAATGGGCGATGATCCCGACTCTCGCGCTCTTTGCCTGGGCTGTCTATGTGCGTGTTGCAGCTTATGGTTGGACGGTCTTGCGTGTCTACCTTGCAGCCATTGGGGTCATCATGCTTATGACTACGATAGCTCTTTTCTTTTCTCCTTCGAGAGTTTTCCGTGTGTTTTTGTACAGTATCCTTATCGTCATCGGAGGGTTGTCGTACAACTTTGTCCTTTCTCCGAAAAAACTGTCTCTGATGTCTCAGGAAAACCGCATGGTCTCATTGGCGCGTGAGTTAGGATTTCTCGGAGGCAAGGATGGCAAATTTTTACCTGTCGAGGAGATCAATAAGATAGAAGGGCTCGTTGATGAACGTGTATCAGAGTTTAGGGAAGCATATAACTACTTGAGTTTTCAGGGGGATGATCTGTGGCTCACAGAGACGTATGGACAGTTGGATATCGACAATGTCAAGCCTCGATGTCAGAACTCGGAGCCCATCCACAGGATAAGGCTGTCAGTCGATGATATTAACCATGAGTATGATGTCACTCGTTATCGCTCTGTGCTGAGAGGTGCATTATACTTCAGTGATGTTTCAATTCCTGATGTTGTCCAAATATCCTTCCGAAACAGTATTCTTGTTCGGGTGCCTGCAGACTTGATTATCAATGAGCTCTTTTCCACTTATTCTCTCGACGAGGCGAATGACTCTGATATCTCTATGACTCAGGGGACGTATATATTTAATTTTCAGAATTATGATATTTTCATTGATCGAGTCTTCTTTTCTTTCTATGAGGATAAGTGGCACGTGGATTTTCTTGATGTTACGATGATCGGGGTATTGAAAGAAGAGTAGTGGGAGCGGTATATTCTGCATCAAAACTGTTTCTCTCCTTTTGATTTGGATGATGTACAAGGAGAAGGATATAGAACCTTCGAAATTAAGGTGTCTAACTTGACACAAAAGGTTGTCTGACTTGATGTCGCAAGTTAGACAACCTTTTTTCCATAAACAAAATCAGCCTCAGGCAAGGTAAACTTGCTTGAGGCTGATTTTACTTATATCGGCTTATGGCTTATCTTGAGGTAAACAGTCTTCCCACATCGATCTTCACTCCGGCATTGACGCCCATGTTGAGAGGAGTGGTTTTGTAGATAGTTTCGACAGCGCTGCCGTTGTGGAGGTAATAGCTGACTTCGGGTTTTACATAGAGACCAAGTCTCGATGTGATGCTGAACTGAAGCCCGATCCCTGCATTCAGCGAGTACTGTAAGCGATCCAAAGTCTGAGATATGCGTCCGTCAGACTCGAGGGGATAGAGCTCTTCGGCATTCTCTATGTTTACTTTTCTCCTTACATTGAATGCGAACTGTGTTCCGATGGAGCCGAAGATTGAGAAGCGGGAGTTTTCCCATATGTTGTAAGTCAGACCCAAAGGAATACCGATGTATTCGAGAGCCTGATCTCCGGTTGGTCTCATGCTGTTTTCAGGGCTTGTAAATGTCGAATATAGACGGTGGTACATCAGCCCGGTTTCGAAGCTCAAATCTTGATAAAGTTCGCCTCGCAGATAAAGCCCGATACTTGCAGGCCGGCTGTGGTGGAATGTTGTCGAAGATGACTGAAAAAGTTCGTCGATAGGTTTGGCTCCGTTTTTATTGGTCCAGGTTCCGTTGGACTTGTAGGCTCGATCACCGCTGTCATAGGGCATATACACAGGAGAAAAGTCTTCTTTGGGTGTCGTATTGTGGAACGTAAACCCACTACCTCCGACACCTATCTGAATTCTTTTTTTCGTCTTTCCCTTTTTAAGTTGAGACCGGGATGTCTGGGATTGAGATAAGGTTGCACTCTTGCCTTGTTCTCTCCTTTGAGACTTCGCTTGCTGAGGCGACTCTTCTATCCTACTTGTATCGGTGGACGATTTTTTGTTATCGGAGATAGGATTTTGTATGTCCGGACTTTCAGTCTCCACTTTGACTTCCTGTATCTGAGAAGTTGTGGATTGATGTGTTGCATTTCTGCCTGATTTTGAGGGTGTTGAGCCTGTGTCTTCTTTGCCGGATAATGTCGTCAACGCCTCTGCGATGATTACGCCGGTAGATTCTATAATCGATGATTGATCTGTCTCTGCATTGTTCGTTGCTGTGATTACGATAGGGTCTAAAGCCTTGTCCGATTCCGGATAGAGGAATATGCCTCCTATCCCAAGCAACAAAGCGATAGCCGCAGCAATCCCTATCCATGTCCATGTAGGATTGACCTTTTTGGGGGGAATCGCTTTGGGTGAAGCACCGGTGATACCGGCACTGATGCCCGCCCAAAGGTCTTTGGGAGGAGTCGTAGAGTGCCTTTCAACACTCTTACGCAGGTCCTGTATCCATTTTTCGTTACTCATTCTGGTGCTGTTTGATTAGTTCATTGATTCGCTTTTTCAGTGCCTTCTTGGCTCTATGGTACTGAGATGCCGATGAGGCTTCGTTTATGTCAAGTAGTTGTGCTATTTCTTTATGGCTTTTTTGTTCGAAGACATAGAGGTTGAAAACCGCTCTATACCCGTCCGGTAGTTGTTGTATGGCTTCCAATAGCTTCTCCGGAGGGATATTTGATACACCGTCCGGCTCATCCTCTTCTGAGACATCGGGCAGGTCCCATGTCGAAGATACGATATTGCGCTTTCCTGTGTCCCGAAGATGCTTGAGAGCCTCATTGACCACGACTCTTGTCATCCATGCAAGTAGTGAACCCTCCCCCCGATACTGGAATGTATTCAGCTTGTCAAATATCTTTATGAATGCATCCTGAAGGACATCCTTCATATCATCCTCATACGGGATATACCGCCGGCAAGTGGTAGAGAGGACTCCACTGTATTTGTCGTAGAGACCTCTCATTGCATTTTGTTCTCCGTTAAGTATTTTCTTTATGAGGATCTCCTCACTGTCCTTCTTGAGCATTTCTTCGAGGAAGAGTTAGTTTCCTGTTCCCTTCTGTTTATTTTCCTGCTTAAACTTCAGGTAGTAAAATAGCCTTACCGGTGTTTCTACCACAGTTCCATTTACTTTTATGTTCCTTACCTGCAACCCCATAGTGTATTTGCGTTCGGGTGCAAAGTAAAGCCCCACAAGAGCACTTGTGACAACTCCATCGATGATTGCGGTCACTTCATCTTCTTGAGAAATCCCGTCTGCCTTGAACTTAAATCTGATCGGTGTTGGATTCAGGAACACATTGATGAAGTTGTTCCCGGGGAGGTATCGGTAAGATGCCTCTAATGTGTAATCTTTTGGGAATTGTACGGACTCCTTCCCTGCTTTCTTGCTGAATATCGCTTCAAAGATGACGTCAAGTGGGAAGTTGGGCACGACTATGGTCTGATCGATAGACATTACCATGTCCCCATATTCTTTGATGATATCTTTTTTACCTTCCGCCACATTCGGACCATCATCAGCCCTATTTGGAGTCTGCTGTTGCTTTTTGACGACCAAAATACTACCCTTATACTGCCCAAACATGGCTTTCTGTTGAAGAGTTGGTGTCGGCTCAGGGCTATTCCCCAAACATGAAGTCAGACCCAAAATCAGTAAGAGGACCGTGCTCCAATTCAGTAGAGTGTAGAATTTTCGTTTCATAGTTGTACTTTATTTATGAGTTAAAGATAATAGTGTTACTCGCTTTTCTACTCTGTAAATGCTGAATTCTCTGTAACCTTGCACCTTCCTCTCATAAAAATATTTATTCCTGCAATTACATACAATGGAAAAGCGATGTGCCAAGATACCTTGACACATCGCTCACTTGATAAGTTGACCCATGAGGATTCGAACCTCAACAGACAGAACCAAAACCTGTAGTGCTACCATTACACCATGGGTCAGTCTCCAATTTCACTGCAAAGGTAAGGCAAAAAAATCAATTTCGCAAATATATAGGTACTGCATTTTTTACCTCTTGTGTCTCCGTGTTCCCTTTGAGTATGTCAATGGTTTGAGGTTCAATATATTTTGGTTATTGGAAAAAAGAAAGAGAGTGTCAAAGCACAAGGCTTGACACTCTCTTTAGCTTTATGAGTTAAAGGCTATCTTGCAGATCAGATACCGAGTTTCTTGCGGATGTCCTTAGGGATAGCGTTCTTGTTGACTACGATATTCATGGTCTTACCCTTAGCAAAGTTTTCAGACATGTACCAGATACCCTTGTACGCACCTGTTTCGCCCCAAGAGTTCTTGATCATATAGAACTTCTTGCCAAACTGATCTTTTGCGATACCATAGATAACCATACCGTGGTCATCTGTGAGTGAAAGGTGGTCGAAACCTTCTTGACGGAACTCTTGAGTCGGAGTGATCTCAGGGCAGTTTGGACGAGAGATCATCTGTGCGATAGACATTGCGTTGCTCTTATTGTCAGCCTTACCGACCCATCTTTCTTGGTCAGAGCCGCGAGAAGAAGCCGCCTTTGCATCGATGAGTACACCTATACCGTTGCGAGTGAAGCCTGTTTCGCTGACGTCACCGCCCCATGCGATACCATAGTTGTTGTTGATGGCGTGGTCGAAGACCTGCATAAGCTCATCGATAGGAAGGTTGTATGATGAGCTCATACGCCAGTTGTCGGGTATCTCAAGCACGAAAGGCCTGTAAAACTCGTGGTGAGTATATGAAGTAAGTGACACATAGTCATCAGGATTGAGACCCAATGTCTTTGCAAATGTCATTGGAGTGTACTTCTTGCCTTTGAAAGTGAAAGACTCAGGAGCCTTGCCAAGGTAAGCGTCGATGATGCCGTCAAATGCCTTTGTCCAAGCAGTGCTGAGGTTATTGCTCTTTTCCATTTCTGCATTGAGCCCCTTGAGAAATCCCATTGATACAGCTTCGATCTCATTGTGGACGTGGTTCTTGGTGCCATAGTTAAGACCTGACATTTCGCTCATAGGTACGATACCATAGTGCTTGAGGACATAGAGGACATCGTAGAACGAACCACCCTGAGTGTAGTTGGTGTTGCCGTGCATACGGATGTACATCCTTCCCTTGTCTTTGTATGAGTGGCTGACGACAAACATTGGTGAAAGGTCGACTTCCATGCCTGTGTTGCGGAATGCTTCGATCTCCCAGAAACCAAGACCTGAGAATGACCAGCATGTACCTGATCTGCTTTGGTCTTTGATAGATGTGATCTTAAGCTCCTTGACAGGAGTGAATTCGTAAGATTCTGTGTTTACCTTTGGCTCCTGCGCGAAGGCATTGAGGCTCAGAACGCCTGCCAAAAGTCCGAGTGAAAGGATCTTCTTCATCGTTTTGTTTGTTAAATGGTTTAATGTTTAGTATTGAATTATTAGTTATTTAGTTGCTATATGTCTGTTACGCAATCGTACTTTATTCCCTGCCTTATCACATGCTTGGTCTGAGTCCCAAGTCACTGACGAACTTGCCAAACCATTCCGATTTTCTTGCGAAATATTCCATCTTCTCATCCACTCGTATGGGGATGCGTTCTCCTTGAGCACGCTCATTAGACAACTTGATCTGCATCTGTATGCAGTCATTCTCAAGTCTGTCCGCAAGATAGGTCATGAGTTCGGACTCTATATTGTGCAGGTGTTGAGAGTGCTGAGGGCTGATGACCGGGACTTCGACCGTGCCGTCCTCCAGTAGTATGGGGAGGCAGTCTCGCATCGTCTGCTTGACGAGCATCTGTGTGGTGAGCGTTGCGGTGAATGCTCGCCATGCATCTTGCAACTCATCTTGGGTAAATGCTTTGTCCCTTTTTTGTTGTTGTGATACGCTTTCTGCTTCACCCTTACCTTTTAGGGAAAAGCTGAGACGCTCTTTCAGACGGCTTGTTTCTGTCTTTTTGATGTGCCCCTGAGTAGTGGTGTTGGGCGCTGTTGTCCCCTTTACGGAAAGAGTCCCTACGGTGGTGGGTTGAGGTGCCGAATTACTCTCTGCCGGTGTATTGTTTTGTGCCGGAGGAGTAGGGGCGGACTGAGTCTGTGTTTTCGTCGGTACTCCCATTGTCGGAGCGTTGAGTTCGGACGATGTCGATAGCTCACACATCGATAGTAAGGTCACCTCGAGAGCCAGTCTCTGAGATGCACAGTACTTGTATTCGGACTCAAATGCCGAAGCCAGTTTGAGGCATTTCCATATCAGTGCAGGTTTGCATGCCGCTCCGGCTTTTTGGTAACGCAAGCGTATGCTTTCCGCTGTCTGTATGAGCGGAAATGTGGCAGGATCTTGGGCAAGTAAGACATTGCGCAGGAAGTTGGCAAACCCGGATGTGATGCGCCCCGGCTCAAAACCTCGTCCGATGATACGATTGATGAGCAGAAGGAGCTTGGTATGATTGCCCATGAGGATATAGGCAAGCATCTCAAAATAATCCGCCTCGTCGAGGAGATTCAGGTTTTCGAGTACACCTTTGTATGATATCGTACCACGGCCGAAGCCTGCGATCTGGTCAAAAATGCTCAGTGCATCGCGCATACCTCCGTCTGCGTGTACGGCTATCATCTGCAGGGCTTCTTCCTCAAATGCTATGTTTTCAGTCTGAGCGACATAACGCAGTTGATTGCTGATGTCATCTACCGATATCCGAGAGAAGTCAAATACCTGACATCTCGATATGATCGTAGGTAGTACCTTGTGCTTGTCTGTCGTCGCGAGGATAAAGAGCGCGTGAGCGGGGGGCTCTTCGAGAGTTTTTAGAAATGCGTTGAATGCCGCAGTGGAGAGCATATGCACCTCATCGATGATATAGACCCGATACTTGCCTCCGAGAGGGGCTATGCGGACCTTCTCTATGAGCTCGCGCATATCATCGACCGAGTTGTTCGATGCTGCGTCCATCTCCAGTATGTTGTACGAGCGTTGTTCGTTGAAGCTCACACAGCTTTCGCACTCATTGCAGGGCTCACCATCGGCTGTACGATTGGAGCAGTTGATGGTCTTTGCAAATATGCGGGCACACGTCGTCTTACCCACTCCTCGAGGTCCGCAGAATAGGTAGGCATGTGCCAACTTGTCCTGTTGTATGGCGTGTTTGAGGGTGGTGGTGAGTGCACTTTGCCCTACTACGGTAGCGAATGTGGCCGGACGGAACTTCAGTGCTGATACTTGGTGTGTGCTCATAAACGTATCCCTATAGAGGTGGATTATCTGTCATTCAGGACATCGGCATCAAACGTCAGTGGTAGTAACAGCCTATTGTCTTTTATTATAGTGTGATGTTTGCTTCCGGCCATGATCACGGCGTAGGGCTTGCGGTATCTTGTCGAGACTTCGGCAAGTACCTGACGACATGCACCACATGGGGACAGTCCATCCACGATCTTACCTCCATTGATGGCTATGATGGCTATTGTCACCACAGGGACGTCAGGATATTGGGAATTGGCATAGAAGATTGCTGTGCGCTCGGCACAAGTGCCTGATGGATAGGCGGCATTTTCTTGGTTCGATCCCGTAATGATCTGTCCATTTTCGAGTAAAACCGCTGCGCCGACAGAAAACTGCGAATAGGGTGCATAGGCACCCTCTGCGATTTTCTTTGCTTCGTCTATGAGAAGCCTTTCCTGCGACGAAAGTTCCTCATAAGTCTTTATCGTTATAGGTATGATGATGTCCTTATCCATAGTCCTAATGTGACTTACAGTCGCCTGTATTCTTCGGGGTATAAAGATAGCTATTTTTCAGTAAATATCACTTCCTTTTTCAAGCCTATGTTACTCCCTTTTTTATGGTCTTCTTGGCGAGTCCCAAAAAAGGTTGTCTAACTTGATGCTTCAAGTTAGACACATTGATTCGTCAAGTTAGACAACTTGATTTCGACAGATGTCTAACCTTCTTTTGGCGGATTGTCGCCGGCAGACTTTGTTCTTGCTTTGAAACAAAAAAAAAGAAGAGGGTCATCCATACGGATAACCCTCTTCGGTATATCTAATACAACACCTCCTAAGGTTGAAGATTAAAAGAATAAATACTGCCTGACCCTCTTATCTGGGTATCGGCATGTTGATAATCTCGAAAGATGGAGTATTAATCTTCTTGAGAACGAAGCTGTTGGATGTATCTCGCCTTTTCCATCTTCTTTCTGTTGATGACAGAAGGCTTAACAAACGCTTGACGGCTTCTTAGTTCGCGAAGAGTACCTGTTCTTTCGAATTTTCTCTTAAATCTCTTTAGGGCTCTTTCGATGTTTTCGCCCTCCTTCAATGGAACGATAATCATAGTTCTTTACTTTCGAATGTTGTATTTTGTTGTAGTTAATTATATTGCTTATGCTCTAATTATCTGATACGTATCTACGTTTCAGTCGTGCAAAGTTATCATATATTTCCGTAATATACAATAGTTTGTACCTGTTTTGTTCTTTTCCAGGCATTACGGTGGCATCCTTTTTGAGAAAGGTATAATGTTTTTCGGGGATTTTGAGGTGTTTGTCCGAGGGTGATGCAGGGTAGGAGGACCGAATCAGCACCGTACAGCCCCTTGAGGGGCGCTGAGCTGTCGCACTAATTTTTGTAACTTTGGAATCCTAACAATCATAAAAGACAGATATATGGAGATCAAGAGTGCAGAGTTTGTGATCAGCAACACGGAGATAGATAAGTGTCCTCAAGATGGGCGATCTGAGTATGCCTTTATCGGGCGTTCCAATGTGGGAAAGTCTTCGCTCATCAATATGCTTACGCGTAAAAAGGGGTTGGCAAAGACATCTCAATTGCCCGGAAAGACCCAACTCATCAATCACTTCCTGATCAATGATGATTTCTACATCGTGGACTTGCCCGGCTATGGTTATGCCAAGACTTCTAAGGAAAAGAGAGGGGAGTTCAAGAACATTATCTACTCATACATATACAAACGTGCAGAGCTGACCAATCTATTTATCCTGATTGATATACGCCATGAACCTTTGAAGATCGACATCGATTTTATCAATGATATGGGGGAGCATGGCATACCTTTCACCATCGTTTTTACTAAGGCTGACAAACTGAGCAAGGGTGCAGCAGCAGCCAGTGTAGAACGCTATAAGGTCCGCTTGTCGGAGGACTGGGAGGAATTGCCTCCGATGTTTGTTACTTCTTCTGAAAAGGGGGATGGACGCGATGAGATACTGTCTTATATCGAAAGCATCGAGAAGGCTATAAGGTCAGAATCGTAGGAAGGGTTTACCTTAGTAGCTCGGGTTCTGTTATGACTCTCCGGATTACCTTCTTTATGGATGGGAGTCCAAAAAACTCCGGATTCAGCTCCGATAAAGGGATGAGCAAAAGTTCACTGACATCATCTCTTCCTTTACCTGCATATGCCGTCAGGTCCATTATCCCGATGTGGAAGATGAGGTCGGCCGTAGGGACTTCAAATCCGCTATACAAGTAGGTATTGGGTTCTGAAAATAAGTATCGGAGGGGACTGCTTATCTGTTGCTGTACGCTCTCGCTATTGATGTCCATGTCTGTTTCTTCAAGGAGTTCTCGGGCAACGCTCTGCTCGATGGATTCATTCAGGTCTGCAAACCCTCCCGGCAGGTCATAAGTCCCCTTGGCGGGCTCGTGAGCTCTTACAGCCACGAGTAGGTTGTTTTTGGAGTCTGTGATCAGTACTGCACATGCCGATGAGGGATTGATGTAGTACACAAATCCACATTTTTTGCAGCGATTGGACTTGGCGTTATTGGGGACAAAGCCGTGATCTCCACAGCGGGGACAATACTCAAACTGAGATAAGGGGTGATGTGTCAAGGGCATAGGTGTTTAGTGAAGAATGAAGTATACCATGTCCGTGAGGACTTCACTCTGGTTTGTGTACCCTCCGTACATCCCTTTACTACGAGCATCGCACTTTCTCAGATAGGTGATGATGTTGATCACTTTATTGGGTTGATAACAGCGGAGACCGGCCATGAAGTCTCTGACTTGAAAAGGTTTGGCTAGTCCGAGGTGCTTCATCACCCCACCTTCACTTTTGTCGGGTGAATAAAAAGCTATCAAGAGGTCACTAAAGTAATTGAAAAGCATTGAGATTGTTGCTTGCACGGGGGAGCCTTTCGGGTCATTTCCCATCATGAGAGCAAGCTTGGTGGCTTTGCCCCTGTCTTTGTTGGCAATGGCTGTTTTCAGTTCAAATATGCTTACCTGTCTCGTTACAGATGTGTACTTCTCGATCATTTCGCCCGTGACGAGAGACGAACCATTTTCTTGGGCGATGACTTCCAGTTTTTCCAGCTCTTTGTCGATCTGTACGATGTCCGTGCCGAGATGCTCCATCAACATCTGCAAAGCCGAGCTGTCGAGCTTCAAGCCATGCTCGTCCGCAAGGTTGTCGATGTACTTATGCATCTCGTACTCGCGTATCTCCTTTGACTCCACGGCCAAACCAGCCTTTTCTAAAGCCTTGAAAGCCCTCTGTCTGCCGTCGGGCTTCGCCCCTTTGAACGAAAGGATAAGGATGTTGCTCCCCGGGAGGCGTGTCGTGAGGGCTTCAAGAGTATCGACGCCCGAGAGGTGTTGAGCTTCGCGGACGACAACGACCACCCGCTCACTCATCATCGGATAACGCATCACCGCTGTGGTGACATCCGCCCCATTGGTTTCATTGCCATAGAGCAGTGTGTAGTTGAAGTCCATTGCATCGGAGGGCATATAGGTCGCCACGAGTTTGCGCTCGATCTTGTCCGTAAAGTAGGGTTCGTCTCCATACAGCATGTATATGTTGTGCGGAGGTTTATCTTTTCGGATACTTTTGAGTACGGATGCAGGATCTTCGGATTTTGCCATTATCTTTGTGTGGTAAATGGTTGTGTAACGACAAATTTATACCTTTTATTGAGATGAAGCAAGATGCAGGTGCAGACAAGACTCCGAGGGAAACAATCTTTGACCCTCTCAGGCAAAAACATGTTGCCCACACACCGGAAGAGGGGGTGAGGCAATTTTTTGTCCGCTACCTTATTGAGCAGCTTGGTTACCCCGCCGGACTTATGGCGAATGAATTTTCTATCAAGGTGGGCAAACTTGAGAAGCGATGCGACACTGTAGTCTTCGACAAAAGGCTCCAACCTGTCATGGTCATAGAGTACAAAGCGCCACACATCAAACTCACTCAGGCAGTCATCGACCAAGTGTTCAGATATAATTCTGTCCTCCGTGTCCCCTACATCGTCATCACCAACGGTGCGCAGATCGGTGTTTTTCATGTTGGTTACGACGGTGCTGTGACCCAACAGCTTCCGCATCTACCGACTTGTTCTGCTTTACTCGGCTTATAAATTCTCTGTGCTCATCTGATGTTGTGAGCTATGGAGTCGGTGAAAAGGTGTAGAAGGGTTGAAAACAAGTTAGACAACCTTCGATCGAAGGTTGTCTAACTTGTTTTCTCAACTTGTCTAACCTTTCAAAGGGTGCATAGAGTTAGGTCTAAAGCGATCGTCGGCCCTTGTATGCAGGCCAACCACAGATGCCGGGATATTTCTCTGATGTCTTGTGTCATAATGTTCCGTATGATGTCCTCAGATGCGTATGCCTCCACTCGAGTGTATTTTGTTGAAATAATAACTACCTTTGAGGTGTTTTTTAAGTTTTATTTCGAATTGAAAAGGTATTCAATATTTTATGGATTCAGCTAAGAATCGAGGCTTTTTCAGCGGATTGTTGCTTGTGGTCATTATGGCAACTATAGCATGGGGTATCGGCATGATCCCTTTTGTCGGAAAGGTCCTCAAGATCAGCCCGCTTATTATAGGTATACTTTTAGGCATGGTATATGCCAATACCTTGCGAGCTCGAATGCCCGAGTCTTGGGTGCCGGGTGTGAAGTTTTGCTCCAAAAGAATATTGAGGCTTGCCATTGTTTTTTATGGCTTCCGTCTCACCCTTGGTAGTATTGTCAGTGTCGGTGTGTCTGCTCTCGTGATAGACGTGCTGATTGTTACGTCTGTCATATTGCTGGGGATATTTGTTGGGAAAATTCTTCGTCTTGATAAAGAAACGGCTCTTCTTGCCGCTGTGGGGAGTGCTGTATGTGGGGCGGCAGCGGTATTGGGTGCCGAGTCCGTTGTCAAGGCCAAGCCCGAGAAGACTGTGATTGCCGTAGCCACTGTGGTCATCTTTGGTACAATCTCCATGTTGCTGTATCCTATATTATATAGTATGGGAGTTTTTGATTTGTCTCCTCAGGTCATGGGTATATATACCGGGTCTACTTTGCATGAAGTTGCTCATGTGGCAGGAGCGGGAGAGGCAATGAGTACCGCGTCAGGTGTGCCTGAGTTGGCAGGGATTGCCACGATTACAAAGATGATTCGAGTCATATTACTCGCGCCGGTTCTTTTGATCATCAGCTTCTTTTTGAACCGACGTAAGGGAGACCAAGGGGGTGATAGAAGTCGTATTGCTATTCCTTGGTTTGCCATTTGGTTCATGATTATCATAGGGCTTAATACCCTTTTGCTTCATTTTGCCGAAGTGTTGAACATTTCAGAGCAATACAGATATATCATAAGTGTGATCGAAAAGGTAGATACCTTTGCCCTCACTATGGCTATGACAGCTTTAGGTATGGATGCCATGTTTGCGAAGTTTCGAGAGGCCGGTCTGCGTCCGTTTATTATGGCCGGCATACTGTTTTTGTGGTTGATCGGCTTTGGCTATCTTCTGGTAAATACCATTCCGGTTTTGTTGGCTTGATTTTTTTAGGAACGTTATCTCCTTTCTAAAGGCTTTGTTTCTCAGCCTGTTTTAGACTGTTTTTATAGGCGATCTTTAGGGGTGGGTGATAATTATTTTTGGTTCGGTGTTGTAAGAGTCAAAAGTTGTTGTTAACTTTGCACCCAAATTCGCCGGTTGACTGGTCGGATGACTTGAAAAGCGATCATAGACATATTGACAAGTAAAGAATAGAGAATAGAAAACGTAAACG
>NZ_JAUMXC010000025.1 GCF_030529325.1 Porphyromonas sp.
CCTCTCACTCTCAATCACTTGCCCTCCATCTGCTCTCCAATGCCCTTTTCTCGAACAGTTGTACCTAAACTTGATGCATCAAGTTAGACAACCTCATTCATCAAGTTAGACAACTTAATTTCGAGGGTTCTATACCTTGACTCATCAATACCTCTTATTTTGCGAGAGAGATTATCGGCAAAAGAATCTTTGGTAATCCCAATCTGGGAAGACATTACCAAAGCTTCAAACAATTAGGATGAGTCCTCAAGAAGCTCCTTTTGTGCGCGCTCCATGAAGGCTATATGTGCAGAAATGCGTACATTTGTATTGTCTCTGAGAAGAAGAGACGCAGATTGGGATTTTACATAAATGAATAAATATTTTTCGACATGTCGAAGTTTTTGAAAGGGTTACTTGTTTTCTTGCCTGTCATGGCATTTTTGATAAGCTGCACAACCAAACATAACAATAAACCCACCATCACGGTAAGTATAGCTCCCGAGCGTTTCTTTGTCGAGCGCATCGCCGGAAAGGGCTATGAGGTCAATGTCCTCGTACCCAAAGACGCCAATCCTGAAATGTACGATCCCACGCCGAGAGATATCGCAGCGATAGCCCACTCGGATGTGTATTTTTACATGGGTTCATTGGCATTTGAACACGTTTGGCTACAAGCCATAAAGGAACAAAATGCAGACATAACATGTGTTGATATCTCAAAATATCTCCCCCCCATGAAGCATGTCTGTGTGCACAAGGATGGTCACGTGCACGGAGACCCGCACTTCTGGTCATCCATCATGGGTGCTAAAGCCATATCAAGAGGAATATATGAAAAGTTGATAGAGATGTATCCGCATGACACCCAACTTTTCGAGAGCAATTACAACGAGCTGCTCACAGAAATCGAAGCTCTCGAAGCTGAGTGCCAAGCGGTCTTTGAGAATGTCAAACAACGTGTATTTATCATCTATCATCCCTCGTTGAGTTACTTTGCCGACGAATGGCATCTTGAGCAGCGAGCGATAGAAAAAGACGGAAAAGAACCAACCCCCGCACATTTGGCCGAACTCATAGCAAAAGCCAAGGCCGATGATGTAAGACTCGTATTTATCCAGGAGGAATTTGATATCAAAAATGCGGAAATCGTTGCACGTGAGATCGGAGCAAAGACCGTCACCATACGCCCCTTGGATGAGGACTGGGTCGGACAGATACGCTTACTCATCAGTGCATTTGCTTCATTATGACAAATCGCTTACCCATACTCACAGCCTCAGACATTACCATAGGTTACGAGGATGCTCCCGTGATCAAGGGTGCCTCTTTCAGCATCTATGACAAGGATTTCATCGGTATCATCGGCCCCAATGGAGGTGGTAAAACAACCCTGATGAAAGCCATCCTCGGACTCATCCCACCGACAACAGGACATATAGAGTACTTCAACGCCAAAGGAGAAATTTCGCCCTCTTTGGAGATAGGATATGTCCCTCAACAAAATGCCATAGACAAGGCATTTCCGATATCAGTAAGCCGGGTTGTCGGATATGGGCTGATGAAAGCCGGCAAACTGCACCTCTCCAAGGAGGATCAACGACAAGTAGCTGCCACTCTTGAGCGTGTCGGGATGCTCGAGTACTCTCGAAAATCCATCGGGGAGCTCTCCGGAGGACAACTCCAAAGAGTCCTCTTGGCTCGTGCAATAGTGGCAATGCCCACCCTCCTTATCCTGGATGAGCCCAACACCTATGTCGATAAGCACTTTGAAAGCCAACTGTATGAGCTCCTTCCTGAAATTAACAAGCACTCGGCTATACTTATCGTTTCCCATGATGTAGGAGCAGTATGTAAGATGGTAAAACGACTCTTCTGCATCAACAGACATCTACATATACACGAAAATATAGATCTCTCGTGTGACGAGTGCAACGACTCTGCCCCCTTACGTTACCTCTCCTTATTGGAACATAAGTAAGTTCAGGCCTTTTTTAAGGACTCATAACCATTTTGTTACTTTTCCTTTAATAATCAATAAGATAGAAATACCTTCTCAAGAAAATTAACAAAGATAGTCTTAAAATTTAACACTTGTTATATTAAAACGAGTCGGAAAAACGCGTAATTTGCAACTATGAGAAGGTCTACAATTTGGTTGCTGATTACGGTAATGCTCTTTGCGTTTGCGGGTCTGCTTTATATGCAGGTCAGCTATATCAATGTCATGTTCAGATATCGCAATGAGCAATTCAATGAGTCAGTCAGAGGGGCCTTATTTCAAGTCAACCGAGCACTTGAAAAAGATGAAATGCGAAAGTGGTTGGACAACGAACTTTTGAAGCCTCATGCAGTTACCCCCAACTCATTCGGAAGCCCCCTTGATCTATCCTTAGATCCCAAGCGATACCAACTGGACCAGCTCCCGATAGATCCGCTCAGGCCTATCACAGAGAGTAATGACAAAATATTGGATACATCCAAACTCCTGCAAAGTCAGCTGTCAAGCAAACTCGGATATATACAAGAAACTCTCAGTGAGTATGCTATAGACATGCTGATGAAAGAGAGCTCGACACCATTTTATGACAGGGTCAGCCAAAGACAGTTGGAGACATACATAGGAGTATTCTTGTCGGATGCAAAGATCTCTCTATACTATGTATATGAAGTGGTAGACTATAGCAATCAGATATATTACTCAAACGGTCGTGTCCCTACGGATGAACCGGCGGCAGTCTACACACAAGCTCTTTTCCCCAACAACAAGCCTTCAGACTTGCACTTCTTGAGGGTCTACTTTCCGGGGAAGAAAGACTATATCTCGGGTAGCATCGGATTTCTGATGCCATCGATTATCTTCACCACAGGGGTATTTATCCTCTCTATCCTAACGATCATCCTTATCTTGAGACAGAAAAAGTTGGCCGAGCTCAGGTCTGACTTTATCAACAACATGACACACGAGCTCAAGACCCCGGTCTCTACGATCATCCTCGGTTCACAGATGCTCAAGGACAAAGATGTAAATAAAACACCGGAAATGGCCGGACATATTCTTGACTCGATAGCAGACGAAGGCAAGCGTCTCAACTTCCTGATTGAAAAGGTGCTGCATATGTCACTATTTGACAAGGAAAAGGTAGCATTTAAGTTCAAAGAAATAGACATCCAAGACCTGTTAATATCTGTCGTGAGTACCTTCAGCATCAAGACCGAAAGCTACGGAGGGGGGATCGAGATAGATCTTGATGCAACCAAAACGGATGTCTATGTAGATGAGATGCATATAACGAACGTGCTTTTCAACCTCTTGGACAATGCCATCAAGTATCGTCGTCCCGATGTACCGCCTCAGCTTGTCGTAGGGACGTACAATGAGGGGAATAACCTTTGTATATGCATACAAGACAATGGCATAGGGATCAAAAAAGAGTACCTGAAAAAGGTTTTCGACAGATTTTTCAGAGTACCTACGGGAAATGTGCACGATGTCAAGGGGTTCGGGCTCGGGTTGGCATACGTAAATAAGATTGTCAAAAATCATGGAGGAAGTATAAGAGCTGAAAGTCAGCTTGGAAAAGGAACTAAATTTATTATTATTTTGCCACTTATAAATACCAAGTAAATTATGGAACAGAAAATGAGAGTCTTCTTTTGCGAAGACGATGAAAACTTAGGGATGTTGCTTCGTGAATACCTGATAGCAAAGGGTTATGATGCTGTGTTGTTCACTGATGGTGAGGCAGGATACAAAAACTTTGTCAAAGAGTCAGACTCATATGATATCTGCGTACTTGATGTGATGATGCCCCAAAAGGACGGTTTCTCCTTGGCGTCGGACATTAAAGATATCAACCCGGACATACCAATCATCTTCTTGACTGCAAAGACAATGAAAGAAGATGTACTCGAAGGCTTCAAACTTGGAGCTGATGATTATCTTTCCAAACCATTCAGCATGGAAGAGCTCATCCTACGTATAGAAGCAGTCCTACGTAGAGTAAAGGGCAAAAAGGCCAAAGATGTACCATTCTACAAGGTAGGTGAGTTTCTCTTTGACACACAAAAGCAGACACTTACTATCGGTGATAAGGTGACAAAACTGACAACCAAAGAGTGTGAACTACTCAACCTCCTTTGCGCACATGCCAACGAAATACTTGAGCGCAACTATGCCCTCAAGAGCATTTGGAATGAGGATTCATACTTCAATGCTCGCAGTATGGACGTCTATATCACGAAGCTCCGTAAACTCCTCAAAGATGACCCTCGAGTAGAGATCATCAATATCCACGGCAAGGGCTACAAGCTCATCACTCCGGCATCAGAATATCCAATGAATGAGGAAAATATCCAGGTAATCTAACCGACTGATAGATTTCCTATATTGCTGATTCCGAAATATTTTGTCGGTGTCAGATGTGTATGAGATATAAGGGATTGGCCATAAACTAAGTTATGGCCAATCCCTTTTGATATTCCCAAACAAAAGAACCGGAAAGCATAAACCTTTCATCAAAAAGAAAGGAAGAATAACATTGATAAAGAACCATTTACAAACAAAAATCACCTTGCATTGTTTTATGAAAAAGGAGCCTATTATATCGTACACAAAAAATACAGATATGAATGCACGATTTTTATTCCCCCTCTTGCTCATCACCCTCTTTTGGGGTTGTGGGGAAAAAGAAGTCCCCACGAATGACAAACCTAATGAGCAACATATCAATCAGGTACTGATGCTAAAAGTAGACTATCTGACAAATGCATTTAGCGGAGGTGTCATCTTTGATTTTGCAGAGAAAAACAAAAACTTTACCATCGAAACCGAGTACATCCCACCCGGAGATGTCGGCACCATAAAATTGTACTACAAGGAAATCAACAAGCTCCTGTTTCACGGCAGCATTTTCTGGATGGGAGCAGGCAAGATAGTTTTTCCGGAACAATGGGTACCTGCAGAAAAATTTGAAACCCCATACTTCAAAAGGGTGGCATATCCTAAAAATGGATTTCTAAACGTATTTGATCCCGAAAATGAGAACCCTGATTATTCTAAAGCCTGGCTTTCGATCCAGGGGCTGACAAAGGTAAGAGAGTTTTTGAAGGATAATCCTGAAGAAACGGTCAAATTATTCCTCTATACTCCGAGTGTAGGTACGGGAGAATTAAACGAATGGTGCTGGATATTCTTACTCAAGAGATGAAGAATACATTCCTACCACTCGTAGTAAGATATGATAAAAGGACATAGATTGAAGACAAAGAGGCATTCTGCGGGATGCCTCTCTTTTTTGATTAATGCCGAAAAAACAACCAAAGTTCATCTTTGGTGAGTGTATTCTTGCTCATCTTCTTTGATGATCATATCTGTTTCAAGCTAAAAACAAGGCACAGGGCACTATGAGTCCTCATTATTTTGTACCTTTGAACTTCATTTAACAAAGAGTTTTTTTGACAAATGAAAAATTTCTTCCGTACACTCCACCGCTTCATACCCAAATACAAGTGGCTTGTTGTGGTCAATATCATATTCAACGTATTTGCGGCACTGCTCAATCTTATCTCTTTTGCAATGATCATCCCGATCCTGAGAGTACTCTTTCGGATCGATACTGCCACATACAAGTACATGCCGTGGGATGGTGTCAACCTACTATCACTACAGGGACTAAAGCAAGTGGGATCTATCATAAGCAACAACTTCAACTACCACTTGGTCAACCTAATAGACACCTATGGAGGAGCTACCTCACTCATCATCCTCGGGTGTTTTCTTGTCTGCATGACACTTCTCAAAGTAGGAGCCAGCTATCTCAGTTCGTACTTTATGGTACCAATCCGTACAGGGGTAGTAAGAGACATACGCAACGACATCAACCAAAAAGTATTGGGATTGCCAATAGGATTCTTCAGCGAAGAGCGTAAGGGAGATATCATCTCTCGCATATCCAATGATGTGTACGAAGTGGAAAGTTCTTTGATCAGTTCACTTGATATGCTGTTCAAAAACCCAATCATGATCGTCATCTTCCTCACAAGTATGATCATCATAAGTCCGGAACTTACGCTATTCGTCCTAATCCTACTGCCCATCTCGGGATTTATCATGGGTAAAGTTGGAAAAAGCCTCAAGAGGGACAGCACAAGATTGCAAGATGAGTCGGGGCTGATGATCAGCATGGTGGAAGAAACACTGGGAGGCCTCAGGATCATCAAAGCATTTCACGCAGAAAAAAAGATACAAGGAAGATTTGAAAGACAGACAGAGACTGTACGCAGACTGTCGGGTCGTGTCCAAAGTCGCCACCTCTTGGCGCACCCGATGAGCGAATTTCTTGGCACTGTCACCATTGCCATCGTGCTTTGGTACGGTGGAGTCCTGATCTTGGGAGATCAATCTAATATAGATGCGAGTACATTCATCTACTACCTCGTGATCTTCTACAGCCTTATCAATCCGGCCAAGGAACTCACACGATCTGCATACTCTATACAGAGGGGGATGGCATCATTGGAACGTGTGGACAAAATACTCCTGGCGGAGTCCAATATCCTTGACCCCGAAGTGTCAAAACCTCTTGTTTTTGAGAAGTACGTTTCATTCGAAAAAGTATCATTCCGCTACAAAGACACTTGGGTTCTCAAAGACATAGACCTCGTTATACCTAAAGGCAAGACAGTTGCTATCGTGGGTGCTTCCGGATCGGGTAAAAGTACTATGGTAGACCTGATCCCAAGATTTTATGATGTTCAATCCGGACGCGTGACGATAGATGGAACAGATGTAAGAGAGTTCAAAATGGTAGATCTCAGAAGTCTCATGGGAAATGTCAATCAGGAAGCGATCTTATTCAATGATACTGTACGGAACAACATTGCGTTTGGAGAAAAACAAGCAACAATGGAAGAAATAATTGAAGCTGCCAAAATAGCCAATGCCGATGAGTTTATCCAACAGTTGCCGGAGAAGTATGAGACCAACATTGGCGACCGAGGAGGAAAACTGTCGGGAGGCCAGCGCCAGCGTTTGAGTATAGCCCGCGCGATACTGAAGAATCCGGACATACTCATCCTTGACGAAGCGACATCAGCACTTGATACAGCCTCTGAAAAACTTGTTCAGACAGCACTTGACAACCTCATGAAAGGGCGTACAACCATAATCATAGCCCATCGTCTCTCGACTATCGTCAGTGCAGACATGATTTGTGTCCTTGACAAAGGACAGATTGTTGAACAAGGAACTCACGAAGAGCTTTTGGCATTGGGCAGACACTACGCAAAACTTGTACAGATGCAGAGTTTTTAACTCTCCCGGCTTAAACGAAACATTTCATATCTGAAATATTATTTTTTTAAGAGAATGAAGAAGACTATTTACCTCTTCCCACTATTTGTACTACTATCGTTATTTACCTTCTGTTCAGAAAATCATCCGGAACTGCTGATAGAGAGTCTTTCCATATCGGCAGACAAAGAAAGCATAACTGCTGATGATGAGGAGATCATAACATTTTCAGTCCAAAGTCAGAATGGAAGAAACCTGACCAATGAAGCAAAAATCGTCGTCAACGGCAAGGTGTTGTCGGGAAACACTTTTAAAGCGAATGAGAGCGGCACGTTCAGATGCCATGCCTCTGTGGATGACGTATCATCAAATGAGCTTATCTTTACAGCCAAACCCAAAACAGCAACTCTTACGCTCTCTGCTGATAGGAAAAGTATTCTTGCAGATGGCAAGGATCACCTGACCTTTGTCGTCAAGGATGCACAGGGCAAGGACGTATCATCTTCTGCAAAGATAACAGTCAATGACAAACCCATATCGGGACTGACCTACGAGACCACAGAGGTTGGCACCCAAAATGCTGTGGCCTTTGTAGGAAAAGAGTTTTCTCTGCCGTTATCTTTCATTACACACAAGGTGGAAGAGTTAACCCTTACTGCGGACAAATCCATTCTCTATCTTGACGGAGAGGACAAGGTGGTGTTGACCCTGAAAAATGCGGAAGGACAAGATCTGACATCAGAGAGTCAATTTTTCCTCGGCGACACTCCCATCGAGTCAAACGTATACAAACCTCAAATGGCAGGCCGGCTATCGTTTACCGCAGTCTACAACGATAACAAAAGTGCACCCGTAATCGTGACAGCAAGGGAGCCTATCAAGTACAATCTCGTTATCAGACCCAGCAAAGATATTTTGATCGGTGATAATGTAGATGAGGTCACCTTCTCTTGCATCAATACGGCAGAAAACAATGAAGATCTCACCTCTGAAACGACATTCTTCGTAGAAGGAACTCCACTTCCCGGAAAAGTATTCAAGACAAATAAGATAGGAACTTATCGCATTACAGCAAAGTACAAAGAGCATGAAGCCTCTCCTATTCTCCTTGTCGTAGAGCCTCACCCGGACACCATAGCTAAAACCCTTACTCTTTCTGCAGACAAAGAGGAGATCATCGCTGATGGCGAGCAGGTCGTTACTTTTAGCGTAAAAAATCAAGCTGATAGGGACTTTACCGATAAGGCAACCATACAGATCAATGACAAAGCAATAGAGGGTCATACATTCAAAACCACAACTCCTGATGTATATAAAGTCGTGGCCGTTGTTGGAAGCGTGAAGTCTAACATCATCACCATCAATGCAATCAAACGCGCTGCTAAACTTAAGCTTGAACTGAGCAAAACAAAAATCATTGCAGATGATAAAGATCAGGTGATACTCACTTGCATCAATACCGCTGATCAAAACAAGGATGTGACCTCAGAAGCTACATTCTTTGTGGATGGGAAAGCAATCTCCGGGAATAAGTTCAAAACCGATAAGCCGGGAGACTACCGCATCACGGCTCGATTTGATGGATCTGAGACTCTACCGATGCTCGTCGTTGCCGAACCTCATCCCGATACTATTGTCAAGGAACTTACGATCACGGCAAGCAAAAGGAGTATTGTTGCCAACAACAAAGACGTCGTAACATTCAAAGCTTTGAATCAAGCCAATAGAGACTTCACAAGTAAGGCAACATTCTTTGTGGATGACAGCCCTATACAAGGAAACTCTTTCAAGACATCAAGGCCTGATGTTTACAAAGTTTACGCAAAGATCGGAGATAAAAAATCTAATATTATCTCCCTCCAGGCTACTCAACGTCCGGCATCTTTGAGATTGCAATTAGACAAAAAAGGCATCCTCGCTGATGGCAAGGGAAAAGTCAGGTTTACGGTCTTTGATGCGCAAAATCGTGATATATCCAATCAAGCGACATTCACTGTAAATGGACAAAGAACCAATTCAAGGGAATACAGCACCTCTGTGGCTGATACATATAGGGTGATTGCGACTTACAACGAAGAACACTCCAACGAAGAATCGTTCACGGCATATCAACCCGAACACATCACTATCGAAATAGATAAGTCACAATTGACTCTGGGCACAGACAAGGCCCGGTTCACAGTGAAAAACTCCTCTCAAGTTGATGTTACGCCCTCTTCACAAATCTTTGTGAATGGACAACCTATCTCATCTTATTTCTATACTCCGGATCAAACAGGTTCTTTCAGTGCTTATGCCACTTACAACGGAAATAAAAGCAATACTATAACATTCCAAGTAAATGCTGCCACTGTACAGAATCTTGTAGTAAGTACAGACAAATCGACCATCGTAAGTGACGGAGCGGACTTTGCCGTACTCAAATGCCTCGACAGTTCTATGGGGAACAAAGATGTCACAAGGAACGTAACATTCTATGCTGACGGACAACAGTTGCAGGGCAATATACTCAAGAGCCAAAAAGTTGGTAACATATCGATAGTGGCAAAGGTAGGCAATCAGGAATCAGCACCTGTAACAATCAAAGGTCAGGTCAACCTTTCTGCCGTTCCTAAACTTTACGTCGAAGAGTTCACAGGCACTTGGTGTCCGTACTGCCCCACAGCCATACACATGGTAGATGAGGCTTCAAAAAATGATAGAGTCATAGCCGTTGCTCTACATAGCGGACAAAACTCAAGAGGCAATCCCCGCTATGATCCATTTGCGACTACCTCGGCAATATATGTTGGAAATGCTATGAATGTGCGAGGTTACCCAAGCCTTGTTCCTAACAGAGACCGCAACCAGCGCATCAATACATCCGGTAACCCAACAGATATCACCAATCGCATTCCCAACAGTACAACTGTAGGTATCGCAGTTGAAAGTAAGCTGTCCGGACATTCTCTATCCGCAACGATCAACGTACGAAGTTCACAAGCACGAAGTGCAAGCTGGCTTGCCATAATTACGGAAGACAAACTCATTGCTGACCAAAAGAATGCCACGGGTAGATTCCCTCATATAGGAAAGGGCTTCTCTCACGATCATGTTTATAGAGGAGCTCAGGGAGGGATTATTGAAGGAACAGCCTTCAACCTACCCAAAGACAATACCCAAAAGATTTCACTTTCCATGAATCTTGACTCAGCCTGGAAAACTCAGAACTGCAAGCTGATCATCCTCATACTCGACTCTAATCACAAGGTGCTGAATGTACAAAGAGTCAAGCTCGGAGAATCCATAAGTTACTAATAATAACAAATCCATAACATTCAATCTATTATGAAAAAGGTTTTATTCCTCACACTACTCTGCCTCCTGCCTCTTTTGGGAGCAAAAGCTCAGAATATCCAAGTTGAAAACCTCAAAGGAGAGAAAGTCCTATTTTCAGAGATCATCAAGGGAGAGCAGCCCGTCGTTATATCATTTTGGGCGACTTGGTGCAAGCCTTGCATGATGGAGATGGAAGCTCTGAAAGACTTGCAAGAAGAGTGGCAAGGCAAGGTACGCATCGTATCCATTTCTATCGATGACTCAAGATCCAAGAGTAAAGTGCCATCATTGGTCAAAGGGCGAGGATTACCATTTGAGATCTACCTTGATACCAACAAGGCGCTATACAACAGTCTGAATGCACTCGGGGTTCCTTATACCTTTATTTTTTACAAGGGTAAGCAAGTCTATTCTCATAGCGGCTATACCCCCGGAGATGAAGAACATGTCATCGAGGAAGCTCTAAAGTACACAAAGTGATAACGAATACATCAAGATTGATCAACTGACCAACCGATATGATGAAGAATATCATCACTTTACTCCTCACAGCCACTGTAGCCTCACCCCTCCATGACTTGTATGCCCAGTCTCCCTCCAAAGAAGACTACGGCAGACTGCAGGGAGGAATAGAGTCAAATGGGGCAATCTATAAGAAAGATCCCTCTGATCCTGAATCCCAGCGTAAAGGTGATAATACTTATATCAATCTCAGATACACTTACAAAGACTTCAATGCCGGGCTTCAGTACGAGACATTCGAACCGCCTATGCTGGGCTACGAAAAAGATCTCAAAGGTCATGCTTTGACCCAATACTATGCCAACTATTCCGGGCAGAAAGTCAATCTGACTCTCGGAAGTTTCTACGAACAATTTGGTAGCGGGCTCTTGCTTCGAGCTTATGAGGAGAGATCATTGGGTATCAACAACTCTCTACGAGGGCTAAATATCAAGTACACTCCGACCGATTGGGCAAGCATCAAGGTCATAGGAGGTCAGCCACGACGCTATCTCACATATGCAGACGCATTTGTTGCAGGGATAGACACAGACCTGAGTATCGCTCACCTGTGGACAAAAGAACGGAACTACGACGTTACGCTCGGAGGTTCATGGTTGTCACACTTCAATACTAAAGAGTTTGCTAGGACCAAAGCTCCAAAACAGACCAACCTCTGGGGCCTACGTACGGGGTTCAGCACCTCGGACTTCACCATGGGGATCGAGTACACTCAAAAGGGAGCAAGCCAAAGCTATTCACCACACGTACTCAGATATCTTGATGAAGGTGGAGATGCCTTGCTGGTCAATGCTGACTACACACTCTCTGACTTCGGAATCTCAGCTGCCTTCAGGCGCATCGAACACATGGATTTCCGCATCGACAATCTTCCCAAGGAGATCTATGTCCCGATGAACTACATCCCGGCTCTCACCAAGCAGCACAAGTATGCCCTACCGGGACTGTATCCTT
Source organism: Porphyromonas sp. (assembly GCF_030529325.1). Classification (GTDB taxonomy): domain Bacteria; phylum Bacteroidota; class Bacteroidia; order Bacteroidales; family Porphyromonadaceae; genus Porphyromonas_A. The sequence goes on from NZ_JAUMXC010000025.1 coordinate 12,068, forward strand.
ACCAAGCCAGGCCATCAGGAGAGATCGGTGGACAGGTCGATATCTACCACACGATCAAAAACGAACGACTTGGCAAGTATCCCCTCAAGATAGCACTCAATGCCTCCCACTACAGATCGTTAGGTTACAACCCCATGCGTACAATGCCTTTTTGGGGCGAAGGCGGGACTGCTCTTTTCAGCGAATTGGCTCTCGAAGTCGGCAAAAAGATCTCCCGATCTCTCGAAATCAATGGAGGTTTGTACTATCAAAAACAATACTACGAGGGACAGCAAAACAAGTCGATAGCTCAAGTCCTCGATATCCTGTGGAAGATCACACGTAAGTACTCTCTGCGCTCCGAGCTCCAACACATGACAACCGACATGAAGGACAAAGGTTGGATTTACGGACTTGCCGAAGTAGGGCTCGCACCACGTTTTGCATTCTATGGAAGTCTGATGTACAGTTATGCCGCAGATGCCAAACAACTATACTATACCATAGGCAGTAGTTTCACCTACAACAGTTTACGCGCTTCCCTCTCCTACGGGCGCAATAGAGAAGGGATCCAATGTGTAGGAGGTATCTGTCGCTTCGTGCCCGAATACACGGGGATCACCGGCAGCCTTTCCTATCCATTCTGACCTATCAAGGTTTTCAAATACAGTAAGGTCATGTGTCACAAAGCTGACATATGACCTTATTTTTTTGATATCCCCAGCCACATGAAAACACATCGCTTCCCCCACGTTCTTGGAAGAGCTGAAAAGGTTGTCTAACTTGAGATCTCAAGTTAGACAACTTAATTCATCAAGTTAGACACATCGATTTCGAAGGTTCTACATCTTCATCGGAAACCTCTTTCGGGAGGGAGTATCAGGGAGGAACAGAATGAAACAATTCTCCCACAAAATCAGACCATGTAGAGCAGCTGAGGAGTGGAGAAAAAAAATACAAAGATCACCACATAATATAGGTTGTCAAGTGGCAGAGAATGAGGGTTAAATACCGAAATCAGGGTATTGTGAACACTGTTCATCGTCAATAACTTCGTGATGATATGGAAAACTATTCTACTGACAGCAGGACACAATGGCTGATACTCCAAGCTGCAAGAGCGGAGTTTATAGCCTATGGTTTCAGAGACTCCTCTCTGAGACGGATTGCTCGTGAAGTCGAGATCACCGTGAGTAATATTTACAATCACTTTGACAACAAGGATACTCTCTTCAGAGCTGTATTGGCTCCACTCATAGAGGCTATTGAGACGGTCATCAACGAACACAATACCGAGACCAACATGGAAATATATGTCCATACACCGGATAGATATAGGGATGCCACAGTCGGGGAATTTATCAAACTGGCGAGGGGATACCGTACTGATCTCAAACTCCTGCTCCTACACTCGGGAGGCTCCTCCTTGGAGCACTACAAAGAGGAAATCGTAGAACGTCATGTAAAGTCCGGAGCGAGATATCTCGAAGCCTTCAAGGAGAAGTATCCGAGTACTAATACCGATGTATCACCCTTCTTCTTACGTGTCAGCTCTATGTGGTGGTGGATCATACTATCGGAGATCGTCTCTGACGATTCTCTTTCGGAGCAAGAGGTAGAACAAGGGATAAGAGAATACATCACCTTCGGCACTGCGGGTTGGAAGGCACTGATACAGCTATAAAACAAAGATTAAGATTATAACTTATAACATCATGAAACAACAATGAAAATCGAACGTATCAATAGATGGTTTCGCCGGTTGGGCGAAAAGATCATCAGAGGACGATGGTGGGTTCTGGGAAGCTTCGTCCTCCTCGTAGCTATCGGCCTGAACGGAGCACGGTTTCTCAACATCAAAACATCGTGGGAAGACTATTTTCTCGAAGACGATCCACTGATCATACGGACCGAGGAGTTTAAGTCAATCTTTGGCAACGACAACTATGCAGCGGTGCTCGTCGAGTGTGACAACGTTTTTACCAAAAGCAACTTGGAGCTCATCAGACGCCTCTCCAATGAGATGCTTGACAGCATATCTTATGCCGACAAGATCACATCACTCACGGATATAGAGTTTATGGTGGGAAATGAGGATGGGATGACCATCGAGCAGATAGTACCCGAAGAGATCCCATCCGATCCGGAGAAACTCGAGGAGATACGCAAGAAGGCTTTTTTGAAACCTCACATCGCCCGACGACTCATCTCTCAGGACAAGAGATTGACATGGATTCTTTTGAAATTGAGACCCTTCCCCTCAGAATCAGAGTGGGGAAAGACAAGGGAGCGAATATCTCCGGAAGCCGTCACAGGTAGGGAACTCGAAAAGATCATAAAGAAAGCAGAGTACGCCCCCCTCAACCCTAAAGGAACAGGGATGCCATATCTGGCCGAGCGCAAGATCGTCTGGATCAATAAGGAAATACCGGTAGTCATGGGGATAGCAGTCATACTTGCCCTCATCGTATTGGCACTCTCGACTCGATCACTCAGAGGGACACTCGTACCTATCATCACTGCCATATCGTCCATCATCATGGCTTATGGCGTGACCGGATACCTACGACTGGAGATAGATAGTGGGATGATCATGATACCGATGCTCCTTGCCTTTGCTGTGGCGGTAGCATACAACATACATATCCACTCCTATTTCCGTAGGCAGATGAGACTGCATGGGAAGCGTAAACTGGCAGCGATAGAGACAATAGAAGAGACCGGCTGGCCCATACTCTTCAGCGCATTGACGACGTTTGCTGCACTCCTCTCATTTTTGGCAATTCCGGTAGTCCCTATGCACTTTGTGGGCATAGCGACCTCCTCCAGCGTGATGTTCTCCTTTCTCATCGCCATGATGGTAATGCCTACAACCCTTAGTATAGGCAAAGATAGAGCCCCCCAACAGCTCTCTCAACAAAATAAAAAGCACTGTATGGACAGGATGCTGGAAAACTTTGGAGCATGGGTACTGGCACACGAAAAGACAACATGGGCGATCGCCATAGCCATTACAGCTGTGATGATCTACGGATTTACCAAAATGGAGACGGCTTTTGATGTAGACAGGACCATGGGACGGAGGGTAGAGTATGTGCGCGACCTTATACATGTCGGAGAGAGTGAACTGGGCTCCCTTTATTCCTATGACATAATGGTAAACCTCCCCAATGAGGGAGATGCCAAACTCCCCGAACACCTAAAAGCTCTTGACCTTATCACACAAAAGGCAGATAGCTTCGCCCTCACAAAACGCACGACATCAATATTGAATATCCTCAAGGACCTCAACCAGACATTGCACAATGGAGAGGAAAAATACTACTCCATACCTGATGATGCCGACGAAATAGCCCAACAACTCTTATTGTATGAAAATGCTGGAGGGAGTGAAGTGGAAAACTGGATCGACTACGAGTATAAGCGCTTACGCCTGAATGTGGAACTACATCGCTACAATTCCGGAGAAGCCGAAGATGAGCTGAGGGAGATCACAGAATATGCTCAGGAAGTTTTCCCGACAGCGAAGATAACTCCTGTAGGAAGTTTACCTCAGTTCACTTCCATGATGCAGTATGTTGTACATGGGCAGATGTCGTCATTTTTGATTTCTTTGATCATCATCGGAATATTGATGATGATAGTCTTCGGCAGTGTCCGTGTAGGGCTTATCGGTCTGATACCTAACATCATGCCTGCAATTGTAGTAGGAGGTCTCATGGGTCTCTTAAATTACCCTCTTGATATGATGACTGCAACGATCATGCCTATGATATTAGGGTTGGCAGTAGACGACACAATACACTTCTTCAACCACGGCCACTTGGAATTTGACCGACAACGCAACTACCGACGCGCCATCCTCAAGTCATTCCGCATCGTAGGCACTCCTATCGTCCTTACCAGCCTGATTGTCTCTGCCAACTTTGCAGCCTATACTATATCCGAAGGATCCTCCTTCGTACACATGGGGATCCTGTCTGTAGCCGGTATGTTCACAGCCCTATTGGCAGACTTATGTATCACCCCTCTCCTATTCCGTCGCTTCAAGATCTTCGGAAAAGAGGGCGAAGTTATAGAGAAGTAAAAAATGAACTGATTAGAAAATGAGGCTATGAAAAAGATCCTAACAATAAGCATAATAGTGTCACTGCTTGCAGTAACAAATGGATTGGCACAAAGTGGACGTGACATCATGCAAATGGTCAAAGACCGCCCCGATGGGGACACTCGTCAGTCCGAGATGACGATGAAACTCATCAACAAGAGAGGCAGCGTGCGGGAACGCAAACTCATATCCTACTCCACTGATGTAGGCAAGGGTAAGAAAGATCGCAAGACAATCATGTTTTTTCTCTATCCCGGCGATGTCAAAGGTACAGGCTTCCTCACTTGGGATTATGACGAAATCGGCAAAGATGATGACAAGTGGCTCTACCTCCCTGCGATGAAAAAGACCCGACGTATCAGTGGCTCCTCTGCCCAAAAGGACTACTTCATGGGCAGTGACTTTACCTATGATGATATGGGTAGCCGCAACGTCGACGAAGACACTCACAATCTGCTCGGTGAGGAGATCATAGATGGTCAAAAGTGCTGGAAAATCGAGTCGATATCCAAAGACAAGCGAGATGTCTTTTCACGCAAGATCGCCTGGATACGCCAAGACTGCCATCTACCCGTCAAGGTAGAGTACTACGACAAGATGGATAAGCTACACCGTAGACTTGTACTATCAGATATCAAGAAGATCGATGGTTTTTGGACAGCACAAAGGATGCAGATGTCTAACGAACAGTCAGAACACAAAACCATCTTGGAGTTTTCCAACACAAAGTTCAACATCCCCGTGGATGAGTCAAAGTTCAGCGTAAGTACCCTCGAAAAAGGAAGTTTATGAATACGCACATAAAAAAAACTCTGCTCATCCTCCTAAGTGGCATGATGGCGTCATCACTCGGAGCATGGGCACAAGAGGACAACCCTCCTCCCATCGAGGTCAAAGGTTTTGTGGATACCTACCAGGCTTTCCGTAGTACTTCTCCGTTCAACTTCATGAGTTCGCGCTCCACAGTGCGCACAGAGATAAAGAAACGCTTTGGGACTTCACAAGTCAATGTTTCGCTCAATCTTGTCCACAATGCTTTGTTCAAGGAAGGAAACATCCTGCACCTGCGTGAAGCTTACTTTGAACATCGAGAGAAAAACTGGAGTCTGTCCGCCGGGCGTCAGCTGATCATCTGGGGTGTAGCCGATGGTATACGCATCACAGATCACATCTCACCGATGGATCTCACCGAATTCCTCGCACAAGACTATGATGATATCCGTATGCCGGTCAATGCCTTGAGACTGATGGTGTTCAATGACAAGGTACAGTTTGAAGCTGTTGTCGTTCCGACCTTTGAGGGTCACAAGTTACCCTCGGATGAGCGAAATCCCTGGTATCCATTCTCTCAGTTGCATCAAATCCCGGGTATTGCGGTCACGTGGGATCATAGTGTAGGTAAACCGGCGATGAAGATCAACAACATAGAATATGGTGGTCGTCTGAACTTCACCCTCCCAGGTATAGACTTCTCTATCTCGGCCCTCCATACTTGGAATAAAATGCCTGTCATCGAGCAGCAATGGATCAATCCCAAAGAAGTCAAGGTGATACCACGTCACTATCGCATGGGATTTGTCGGAGGAAATGTATCGATCCCGATCGGGCAACTGGTACTCAGAGGGGAAGCGGCATGGAACATAGACAAACACTTCACCTACAAGTCCACCGAAGCACAAAGGGGATTCAACTCCCTCAATTGGCTTTTAGGACTCGACTGGTATGCTCCCAACGAATGGATGATATCGGGACAATTTTCATCCGAAAACATCTTCGACTACAAGCCCTATATCAACCAAGAGCGCAACACCTCCCTACTCACTCTGAATATCTCCAAAAATCTCCTCGGCAATACCCTGCGCCTCTCCGACTTTGTTTACTATGACATCATCAGTCAGGGCTGGTTCAGCCGTTTCACTGCCGATTATGCTTTGAGCGATCAGATACACCTCTTGGCCGGATACGATTGGATAGGAAGTAAAAAAGGAGGGATCTTTACCTCATACAAGAACAACTCCGAGTTTTGGTTCAGGTTCCGATACAGTTTCTGATCTTTTATAACTCAATATCTTCCCCAAAGCATTGAAAAAGATCAGACATAGCAAAGCATCTCTAACTTTATTTAAACTTAAGCCCCCTGATCAGACGGACTGTCAGGGGGCTTAAGTTTTCCATTCAGGTGTTCTTGACACAGCATCTCCAAAACCATTCCAAATTCTCCCCAATTCAGACGTCCATCGAGAGATAATATACCGGCATCCGAAATATCTTATCATCAAGCATCTTGATATGCCCTAAAAAGGTTGTCAAGGTAGGCACATCGATTTTGAAGGTTGTACATCTTTTTGAGAAAAACTCTACTGCGCTTGATCATTCTCACACAGGCTCGAAGGGAGTGGCACCAAACACCGAATTTAATATACCTTGCTTTAGGGATTAATTTTGTTTAAAATACCGACATTAGAGTATTTCAGAGGGTAGGCTTATTCTTTACTTTTGCAATGTCAAAATGACAACATAAAGGAACCGCATTTTGAAATTATTACAAATAAATAACAACACTATTACATCATGAAGAAGCTATTCAAGACTCTCAGTATTACACTCCTTATGAGTGTCACGTTCTTGGCAACATCCTGCTCTAAGAAGAACAATAACGGACCGGATGTCCCACCTCCAACACCCGATGGAGTACAAAAAGTAGAGTATATCGATGCCAGCTCTTACGAAAAGTGGACTTATTTCTCCTTTGCGACCGGTAAGGTTGTTGAAGTATCGGATCCTAAAAGCAGTATGGATTGGGATGTTGCTTTTCACAGAGGGGAGATCAGAGTAAATGGTCCTCAAAATTTTAGTGGGAAAGCCGGGGTCTTTATGACAGAGGGTACAGATTTCAATGCAACAATAGACACAAAGACCATTGATTTTAAGGCGAATGTCGAAGCACTGCTCCAAGTAGAGCATGGTATGAAAGCGGCTCAGGAAAAGCGCCAACCAAAAACAGAAAAACAATTCTATGTATTCGTAGGAGAGAAAGTAAATAGTTACACATTCTTCGCGTACAACAAGAACTCTCAAATGGGAGATGTAAAGAATATGTACCCTATCAATAATAAGATCTTCATATTTAAGGGTGCTGATGGAAAGAGCGTATATAAACTACAAATAAAAGGCTCTATCGATGCTGAAGGAAGAAAATCAGGATTCCTATCTTTCATTTACCAAAAGATCTAATAACAACATACACACAAAATTCGTAGAGGCATGAGAGCAAAATACTGCCTAACCTTATTGGTGGTGCTCACATCTCTGTTGTATACCGCACCTTCTTTCGCCTCGGCGGAGGGAGGTGATGGTCATATAAGAGGCAGGGTCATCAGCGAACATGGACACAAACCAATAGCCGATGCCATAGTAGAGCTTATAGCAGGGCAAAAAGTGCTATACAACAGTCAGACCGACAGAAACGGGAAATTCACCCTGCCACTCGACCGGACCAATAGCAAACGTAAACACTTTGTGTTACGGATATCACACATATCGCACGAGACCTATATCATGAGGGTCGAACGCGCCGTAAGGGATGTCGAGCTACCGGATATCATAATGAAAGAATGGGCAACGGACTTGAGCGAATGTGTGGTCACATCCACCCGTACGCAGCGTCATCATAAGGATGTCCCCATACCGACGCAGGTTATCACAAAGGCTCAGATAGATAGGATCGCTCCGACATCGATGAAAGACGTGTTGCTCTACTCCATACCGGGCATAGAGTTTCACCAACACGGAGGTATCACACACATCACCATGCAAGGGTACAGTGCGGACTACATCACATTCCTCATCGATGGAGAAGAGGTGGCAGGGCTTAAGAGTGGAAGCATAGATTTGACTCGACTCAGCCCCGAAAACATCGAACGTGTGGAGGTGATCAAAGGAGCAGGCTCTGCCCTCTATGGCTCCAATGCAATAGCAGGAGTCATCAATATCATAACCCGACAGTATGACAAACCCGTCTCGATGGGTGTCTCACAAGGGTACAGCGAAAGAGGAGGATGGACAAGTCATGCACAAGTCGGGGTCAAAAACAAGTACTTCAGCAACTCCCTCTCCGGCTCTTATGACAGAGAAGGAGGGTATACACTGAAGAACAAGGACGAATCCTCTGAGCTCAAAGTCATACAGAATGACATCCAAAGGATCGGCAACAGATTTAAGTTTACACCCAATGATTTTGTTTCGATAGGTCTTGACGTAAACTACTCTCGCCGCAGACAGTACTTGGATGAGTTCAAAAACGACATCTACGACTACCTGACCAACAGCCTCAAAATGGGATGGCAGTCAAGTCCGGTCTATCGCATCAGCCTTCTCTATAACGGTGACATATCTTGGCGCAATCGTGAATACATAAAGACCGGCAGGGAAGAGATACAACACCGCAATTTTGTCAATGTGCTTCGTCTCCAACATGACTTGCATCTTGGAGAGGGCAATGATATCAACTTCGGTGCTGAAGGACATCTTGAGACCATGCTGTCAAGTCAGATCAACTCGGCAGAGGAGACAAAAAGCATCAAGTATGGTGTACTCTTCGCTCAGCACTTATGGCAGGTACATAAAAACCTAAACTTGCTCTATGGTGCTCGTGCCGACTATCACTCCAACTACGGTCTTCACCTGTCTCCGAAAGCCACACTGTCCTACAAAGTTCATGACTTCACCCTCAGAGGCGGATACGCAAGGGCTTTCAAGTCTCCTACCGTGATGGAACTTTACTTCAACTGGAGTCACCAAGGGATGTTCGACATCATCGGGAACCCCGATTTGAAACCGGAGACAGCAAACCAGTTTTTGAGCAACATCGAATGGAGCAAGGCCGGAGTAACCCTTTCTGCAGGCATCACCCACACGATATTCAAAGACCGCATCACAATGCAACAAGATGAGAAGGGAGACCAACAACATGTCAATCTTGATGGAACAACAAGGATGACTGTCGTGGATGCAAATGCTACTTGGAGACTCTGTAACGGATTAACTCTCTTTGGCTCATATACGTTCACACATGACCCTAAATACAGGGAAATCAACGGCAGGAGAGTCGACCTCAACAATACTCGGGCGCACAACCTCCTTCTCAAATTAGATGGTTACAAGTCATGGAATGATAAGTGGAGCAGCGCAGTGACACTCATAGGACAATATCTGTCAGGAATAGAAATAAATACTGTATCAAAGGAAGCGGATGACTCATTGGTCATAAAGACACAAAACTATGACGGTTATCCGATGTTCCGAATGACAGGCAGCATCAGCTTCGATCGAAAGATGACCTTCTCAGCGGGAGTAGACAACTTATTGAACTACAAGGCTAAAAACCTTGGACTTCAAAATGCGTCTCTCACCCCGGGGCGTATATTCTTTGGAAAACTGACTTTTCAACTATAAAACCAAATAAATACGTAAAATCACTATGAAGAGACGTAATCTCACAATCATAGCCGTAGGCGCCCTCGTTGTCGTGGGCGCCCTACTGCTATTATGGAACAAGCTCGGATCGACGACCCAAGTGGCACTCGTCAACTTCCCGGCATTCCAAAGTTCGGCAATAGTCAAGTCTAATCAGAATGAACATGTCGAATACAAAGTTTTAAGCGTAAATGAGTTTAACGGAAGTAAGTCGTATGACTTTGTACTTGTATCCGGGATGGGGCTCAAGATCGATGAAAATCAAAGAGCTGCAATCCAAAAATATGCAGACAAAGGACACCCGATAAAGATCATCCGTGTCACCAATCCTGCCAACAACATCTGTAACCTTGACTCTATCACCGAGTCTACGGTCATGGACTATCTCAACAATGGCAACAGGAAAAACTATGTCTCCATGGCCAACTATATCCGTAAGTATATAGACAAGAAGACATTCTTTGCTCCGGAGCCTAACGAGGTGATACCATCAGAATCGGAAGTTTTCTATCATCTCGATGAAGAGGTAGCCATCAAGGGAAAAGACGAGTTTGACGCTTACCTGAAAAAGATCGGACACTATCACGAAGGTGCTCCTCGGATCGCTGTCACAGGTGCGATCAACGACCCCTACAGCGGCAATAAAGCAAACCTCGATAGTATGATCGTTGCACTCAACCAAAAAGGCTTCAACGTCTACCCTATCCTTTCGGGACAAGGTCGTTTGGCATTTTTGAATGCGGTACAACCCCAGGCTATCATCTACTTCCCCCATGGACGGATGTCAGGAGGCACAGGAGATCAGGTAGTAGAAGCATTGAAGCGTTATGATGCACCTCTTTTCATCCCACTCACGGTAATGACATCAAGAGAGAAGTGGGTCAATGATCCTATGGGTATGTATGGAGGTTTCATGTCTCAAAGTCTTGTGATGCCTGAGCTTGACGGTGCGATATACCCTTATGTCGTCAATACTCAGGAAGAAAATGCAGAGGGTATTGTAGAGACAGTGGCGGATCCGGTACGTCTACATAAGTTTGTGGAAATACTCTCCAAGACCGTTGCTCTCCAAAGTAAGCCAAACAAGGATAAGAAGTTGGCTATCTACTACTTCAAAGGCCCCGGACAAAATGGTCTTGCAGCACAAGGTATAGAGGTAGTGCCTTCACTATACAATGTCCTTAAGAGACTCAAGAGCGAAGGGTATACGATCAATCTCCCTGCGTCTGCTGACGAACTATTCCGCCTCATCATGAAGCACGGACCTGTCCTCAACGAATTCACGGAAGGTGCTATCGAAGACTTCATGAAGCAGGCATCTCCTCTACAAGTAGATGCAGAAGAGTACGACAAGTGGCTCAAGAGAGGACTCACTCCTGAAAAGTACAACGAGCTCATAGAAAAGTTCGGACCTGCTCCGGGTGAGTACATGAGCGGAGTCAAAGACGGACGCCCATTCATCTCTATCGCTGCTGTTGATCTCGGCAATGTGGTACTTCTGCCCCAACCTATGGCAGGTATCGGAGGAGACTCCTTTGCTATCGTTCACGGTGCAAATTCTGCGCCTCCTCACCCATACGTGGCTGCATACCTGTGGGCAAAGGAAGCATTCCATGCCGATGCGATGATGCACTTCGGCACACACGGCAGTTTGGAGTTCACACCACAGAAACAAGTCGCTTTGGGAGACTCTGACTGGCCCGATGCTCTTGTAGGCACTACTCCACACTTCTACTACTACACTATCGCCAACGTAGGAGAGTCGATGATGGCCAAGCGTCGTTCATACGCCACCACTATAAGTTACCTCAACCCTCCGTTTGAGGAGAGCCGTATGCGTGCCAGCTTCGATAAGCTCCGCCGTGACATGATCTCTTACGAAAAGGCAGATAGGGAGGATATCAAGACCAAGTTCGCCCTCGATGTCAAGCGCGAAGCCATCCGCATGGGTATCCACAGAGAGTTGAGACTCGACAGTATCCTCACCAAGCCTTATACCGATGAAGAAATGTTGAGGCTTGACAACTTTGCAGAAGAAATCGCCAACGAAAAGATCAGTACCATCCTCTACGTGACCGGTGTACCTTACACGGTAGATAAGATCAAGTCCAGTGTCATCGCCATGAGCAGCGACCCTATAGGTTACAGCAAGGCCGCCCTTGATCGTATGACGGGCAAACTTTCCGAAGAAAACTTCCGCAGACAACCATACATGACAGAGCACTACCTTGCTCCGGCAAAGAGACTTGTCAATGAGATCCTCAACGGCAAAAAGATCGACTCTGCATTTGTCTGCTCTTTCGCAGGCATCACCATCGAACAACTTCGTGAAGCAGCCGAGATCACCAAACCAAAGCTCACAGGCATGGCAGCCATGATGGAGGCTATGCAGGGTCGTGCCAATATAGAACTCAGTGCAGATGGCTCAGCAGGCGGAGGACATCCCGCAGGTATGCCTAAGGGCAAGAAGAAAAACGGTCATCCATCATGGATACCTAAGTTTGGCAAGAAGCCTGACCACGTAGGTAAATCAGAAGAAAAGCAAGGCGGTCACCCCGCAGATATGCCCAAGGACTCGACACAGATGAAAGGCGGTCATCCCGGCATGCCTCACAACGACCTCACTCCCGAAAAGAAAGCCAAGGCAGACGCCATCATGGAGATTGCTCGCACACTCTTCAATGTCAATCGCTACCGGACAGGTTTGGCACAGAGTCCGGAGTTTGAGCTCTCAGGCATCGTCCATGCCCTCAACGGCGGTTATATAGCACCCACATCAGGAGGAGATGCCGTGGCCAATCCATCTGCTATCCCGACAGGTCGCAACCTATACAGTATCAATGCCGAAGTGACTCCTACCGAGTTGGCATGGGAAAAAGGTAAGAGACTTGCCGAAAGCACACTTGAGACATATGTCAAGAAGCATGGAGAATATCCTAAGAAAGTGAGCTACACCTTCTGGAGTAGCGAATTTATCGAAACCGGAGGAGCGACGATAGCCCAGGTCTTCTACATACTCGGTGTCGAGCCTGTCAGAGACGTCATGGGACGTGTGAGCGATGTCCGTCTCATACCTTCCGAAGAGCTCGGTCGTCCACGTGTCGATGTCTTGGTGCAGACTTCAGGACAGTTCAGAGACCTTGCAGCATCGCGTCTCAACCTCATCTCCAAGGCAGTCTCTCTCGCAGCTGCAGCAGGAGCAGAAGAAAAGCACACCAACTTTGTCCACGAAGGTAACGTGAATATCGAAAAACGCCTTGTCGAAGAAGGCCTTTCGCCCAAAGATGCTCGCGAGTGGGCAAACGTACGCGTCTTCGGAGGCATCAATGGTATGTACGGCACAGGCATCCAAGAGATGATGAAAGCCGGAGACAAGTGGGAAGATCGTGCAGAGATCGCCGAAGTTTACCTCAACAACATGGGGGCGGCATACGCATCGACAGAAAACTGGGGAGCTGTGGCCAAAGGCCTCTTCCGTGCAGCGGTCGAAAACACCGATGTCATCATCCAGCCACGTCAGAGCAACACATGGGGTGCTCTCAGCCTAGACCACGTGTTTGAGTTTATGGGTGGTCTCAACCTCACCATAGCTCAAGTCACAGGTAAAGAACCCGAAGCCCTCTTTGCCGACTACCGCAACCGCAACAATGTCAAGATGCAGGATCTCAAGGAAGCCATCGGTATCGAGAGCCGCAGCACGATCCTCAACCCTTACTTTGTCAAGGAGGCTACCAAGGGTGGCAATACAAAAGCCGGCGGTATAGCCGAAATCATCGAGAACACCTACGGATGGGAAGTATCCAAGCCCGAAGTCATCGACGACGAACTATGGGACAACATCCATGACATGTGGATCGAGGACACCCAGAACCTCGGCACCAAAGAATTCTTCAGCAAAGTGAACCCCGCTGCTCTCGAACAGATCACAGCAGTGATGCTTGAGACCGTACGTAAGGGTATGTGGAATGCGTCACCTGAGCGTGTACAGAAGCTCGTCGAAGTCCACAACAAAGTCGTACAAGATCATGGGCCATCGGGCGCAGGTTTTGCGGCATCCAACCAAAAGCTCCGCGACTTCATCACCCAAAAGCTTTCTCCTGAGCAGGCCGAACTCTACAACAAGCAGATGGACAATACCCTCAAGAGTGTAGAGAAGAGTGATGACAAGAGTATCGTCCTCAAGGAAGACAAAACGGTATCGCAGCAAAACCAAAAGATGATCAAGGCCGAAGACGACACATCCAAGGCATGGTACATCGGTATAGGAGTGGCGGTGCTCATCCTATTGGTGCTCGGTATCATCGGACTCCGCAAGAGGAACAAGCGTCTCGAAGACTAATGCAGGACTCCTTGTATAATATATTACTACCATGACTCAAAGCCTGTCGGAGAAGGACCGGAGGTGAGGATTTACCCCACCCGAGATCTTTCCGACAGGCTTGAGCCTTGGATCAAGGGATAAAGATCTGCGGGAGCATCGCTTATGAGAAAGGACAGACATCTCTATCGATGCTCCTACATCTTTCCCCTGATAATGTCCGAAAAAGGTTGTCTAACTTGATTCATCAAGGTAGTGAACTTGTGATCACAAGTTGTCTAACTTAATTTGTCACCTTCTTTATCTTTTCTTTTGAGAAAGCAAGAAGCCGGACAGACCTCTTTCACTCATACAGATGATTTATACCATATCTATCAATCCAAGATGATTACACTTGTTTACATCGTTATGCTCCTCTGTATCTTGGCAGTCTCGGCAAAACTAAGCCTCTTAGACTTCAAGACGAGCGTAGTGTACGGTATCCTGTTCCTGATCTTTTCATGGTTGGCGATGCCATATGCTATCACGAGCAGTCGCAACGAGATAGCGAGTTATCTCTCATCGTACGAAGCACGACAGTATGTCGCCATATTGGTAACAGTGGAATGCGCCATAGCCATAGCCTTTGCATTCAGGAAGTGGCACACGACAGCCAAAGATCCTGAGAGGGAAAGCCGTTGGCACAAGATCAAGACAAGACTTGCCACCCCACTATGGTGGATACAGAAGTACTATGTGTCATTGCTCATACTACCTACCCTCTTTTTCATCCAGACTCAAGTCATCTACGCCCTGCCCGGAGTAGACTTCAAGATCTCGGCACTCATTGTAGGCGTGGGAGCTCTGCTCTTCGTCCCCTTCATGTCGCAGCTCTTCAAGTGGACGCTTCCTCTGCGCAATATGCGTGAGGAACTTGTACTCTCGCTATCTATTCTGCTATGCCTCTCGGCACTATTTTCGACGAATACCGAAGAGATGCTCTTTGCACCTTCACAGACAACTTCGTCACCTTTCATGGCCTATCTCCTTGCTTTGATAGTCTTCTTGATATTCTTCGGAGTAGGACTGCTTTTTGAACTGAGAAAGAAATACAAAACATCAAAACGTCACAGATAACACAACATAACACCTATGGAACTTATATCCAAAATCCTCTTTGGCATCGCCAACAGCCTCCTCATCCCGGACATCATTCTTCTCATTGTCCTTTTCATCAGGGCAATCATGTTGGCAGGATCTTTTTACGGACAGTTCATCACCAACCGTAAAAATATGGCCAAGCTACAGCCGATCATAGACAAACTGAAAGACCATGACACCCAAGAACTCATAGATCTCTTGCCCCGACGCAACAATGCACCGGTCATCCCATACATGAGGGACATCCTCGAACATGGAGGGGACGAAGACTTCGCAGAGTACACCATCTCCAACTTTGAGATCGTTGTCACCAAAGATCTCTCCGTAAGCCGCCTGCTCGCAAAGATGGGACCTGTCCTCGGACTTGTGGGTACACTCATCGCGATGAGTCCCGCCCTTGTAGGACTTTCGACAGGAGACATCGGAGCCATGGCTTACAACATGCAAGTCGTATTTGCCACCACAGTCGTGGGTCTTGTCATCAGTGCGGTAGGACTCATCACGCTCCAATACAAGCAGAGATGGTATGCCAAGGACGTCAACAACCTGCTCTATATCTCACGCGTGCTGCAACAACGTAAGGCCAACTAACATCTTCTCTACGTCATGGAAGAAAAAAATCATATCACTTCACCTACCCAACCATCTGAGGACAAGCAAAACAAGCCCCTTCGCCGTCCCCGTCGCAAGTCCATCTTGAGCGGAGACAGTGACGAAGATCCGCTTAGTGTTATCGTCAATATGTTTGACGTGGCGATGGTCTTTGCCGTATCCCTCATGGTCGCCATGGTCATGCACATGAACATGACAGAGATATTTGGGAAAGAAGACTTCACCATCGTGAAGAACCCCGGAAAAGACAACATGGAGATCATCACCAAAGAGGGTAAGGAGATCAAAAAGTTTACACCAAAAGAGGAACAGAACAATTCGTCCAAGAGCAAGGGTAAACGAGTAGGTATTGCATACGAACTCGAAAACGGAGAAATCATATACGTACCTGAGAACTAATTTTCAGCAGACAAAAGAAAGAGCGGGTTTATCACCAAAAAGCCCGCTCTTTGTTCTGAAATACAACCTTCTAACCCTATTTCCTTGCAAATTATTGTTTATAAACGGTAAGAATATAGCAGATTTGATGCAATCAACCGAAATTATAAATATATTTGCGAGTAGGAGGTTACATCATATGGACAAGGCATTCTCAATATTTCGTACGCTCATAACCTCAATATCAGGGTCAGGTGAGGGCAGAAGAAAGGGTAAAAGATTACTCTTCCTGCTTTTCCTTTTGATGTTTGGGATGCCTGCTTTGGCTCAAGAAACCAACAGTGAGCCTCCAGTCAAACGGGGATATATCGTCAACGCAGAGATAGAGAAAGGGGTAACGATCCCGGTAATTCATCTTCGCCCGTTGTACGTATTCGCACCGCTACAGTTCAACAGCGAAAAAGAACGCCTTGAGTATCTACGCCTCATAAGGGATGTCAAAAAGACTCTGCCATATGCACGTATCATCACATCGACGATGAAAGAGACATACGAGTATATAGAGACTCTACCGACAGAGAAAGAGCGCATGGATCATCTCAAACGCATGGAAAAGGAACTGTACAAGCAATACTTCCCGGAGATGAAAAAACTGACATTGAGACAAGGAAAACTTCTTATCAAACTCATCGATCGTCAGAGCGGTTCATCAGGGTTTGAACTCGTAGAGGCATTCTTAGGTAGTTTCTCTGCCAATGTCTGGAACATCTTTGCCGGAATCTTTGGAGCAAGCCTCAAAAGTGGTTACGATCCGCAGAACAAGGACGCACTCACCGAACGAGTAGTGATCATGGTCGAAAATGGGATGGTCTGATAGAGCTACATCAAGAATAAAAAGAGCGCCGCGAAAGGATTACTATCTTTCGCGGCGCTCTTTTTATCTGACAAATTTTGATACTGTCCTAAAAAAGTGTGTAAGCCCCATTAGTCCTTAACTTTGAGGTAA
>NZ_JAUMXC010000084.1 GCF_030529325.1 Porphyromonas sp.
CTGTGCGTAAGGGCAACCTTATCGCCAAGGAGTTTGCAGACAACAAGGTCGATGTGATTATCTATGCTGTAGAGCGGTCGTTGGACAGCTATAAGTTCAACCTCCTGCACAACAAGCAGCTCTTCATCAATCAGCTCAAGACCAACACACTGGGTTCTCGTACGATTGATGAGGGCTCAATGGACGAAGATAGCGGTATGAACTTCTCTGAATATGTAGCCGTCCTATCGGGGAACACTGACCTCTTGGAGAAAGCCAAACTCGACAAGAAGATTACGACTCTTGAGTCGGAACGGAAGTCCTTCCTCAAGGAACGTGATGCCGCCAGCGGTAAACTCGCAGAGATGCAGTACTCTGTAGAGTATCACACGGGGCGTGTCGAAGATGCGAAAGCTGACTTGGCTACATTCGAGAGCCGTGTGCAGCGTGATGCCGAAGGCAACCCCATCAATAAACTTGTCCTCAAAGGCGTAGACGAGGGTGCAGACATCAAGGTAATGGCAGCACGCTTACAGGAAATAGAGGAAAAAGCTCGCACCAATGGTGAGCACCACAAAATCGGAGAGATTTACGGATTCTCAATCACTGTAAAGACAGAAAGCTCCATGAAAGACCTCTTTCAGATGTCTGCCAATCGATTCTTTGTCAAAGGGCAAGAGGGTATCTACTACACCTATAACAACGGTAAGCTCGCCAATGATCCTAAACTCGCCTGTGCTAACTTTGTCAATGCCCTCGAACGTATTCCCAAGGTTATTGAGACACACGAGAAAGAACTTGCCAAGGCTACGGCAGACATTGGTGTATATACAGTGATAGCCAACGGCTCGTGGAAGAAGGAGGACGAACTGCGTTCCCTCAAGACCCAAGCCGCCGAGATCGATCGGAAAATAGCTCTCGAATTGGCCCCTCCCGAGCCAGAGAAGGAAGAGATCAAGGAGGGGGAGAAGCAGGAGCAGAAACAAGGGCAAGGAGGTGGACAAAACATGACCTCTCAAGGGGCAAAGCAAGAACCTACTCCAATTTCCCCTGGGCACACGACAATGCCCCAGTCCTCTATGTACGCTCCGAAGAGCGAGCCAGAAGACCGAGGCATCATGAGTCGTGTCGTAATCTCTAAACCCAAGTGGAGATAGAAAAATCTGTCGCTTTTAACTCAATAAAGATTAAGAGTGACAGTGGTTTATCTGTTATGAAATAACTCTTCCAGAAGACGTATCCGCTCCATTAGAGCATCAAACGACAAGGAATCTCCATAAATCATAGATTGTTGCATCTCTGAATAGTCCCTCTCCCAAACAGTCTTTATTTCATCGGGAGGACATAAGACTATTCGATCTCTAATATCAGGGGCATAATCGACACCCGATAGGCTTGTGAATACTTCACGATGATGTACGATAGTCTCCCATAAAAGATTGTCTGTAATAGCTTGTTGTGCAAAAGGCATGTCCATCATCTTTTCTAAGTCGTATAAATGTCGAGATTTGCGCTCTGCACTTGCTCCTCGCCCTGTTGTAAATAGCTCATAAAGAAGAAAGGCTTTTTCCAGAAAGGTCTTTTGTGGAGCCGCTGTTGTTATAGATTGACCTGATACAACACTCGTATTGATTTAAGGGAATCGGTTACTAATAAGGCTTTCTATCGATGTTTCTACAGTCGGTTCAAATAATGAACGAACTCCCACTTCCAATATAACCTTTGGCTGGAGATAGTCGTTCAGGGGAAATAATGAGTTGTAGTATACTTCGATTTTTCTGGGTTCAGGATAGGTGCTGTCTCCTTCTCCATCATTCTCAGGAACTACAGAACAATAAGTATCTAACCCAACAGATTCGATCGCCATTTTAAGTTGATTCGCAAAATCATCACGAACAAAGAGAGATGATTCCTTCCGTAAACGTTTAATTTGCTTTTTGGTTAGGTCTCCGTACAAGTCAAAGAGGCTTCTATCAACAACTAGGTCTATATCTTCAGAGAAGCGTTGTATTAGTCCAAACGATTTGCTCAGCGATGTGCCACCCTTAAACACAAGCTTGTCCGCAAAAGGGAGCGTAAATACGAGCTGTAGAATCGTTGGCACCCATAAGTCTTTTTCTATTGCTTGACCTGGTAGACCAAGTTGTACTGCTGTCTGTGTAATTACAGTACGTTGCTGTATTGAGTTAAGTTCAAAGTACTTGTTCATAAGATGCTTTTACAATTGTTCGGATCCAAACTGGCATTAATGAATAGTCAGCCGAAATTTGTTCCTCTCTAATAGGAGAAAGAATCTTTTTGAGTTGTTCTTTATGAGCATCAGTAATACATTCTTTCCCAATCTCTTGGAGAGAGGCAGTGATCAACTGAGCCATTTTATTCTGAAAAGCCAGTTTCTTGGGGGTAGTATGCTTAAATGTGATTTTATGTCCATTAAAAAGCTGGATACTACGAGGGCTACCATCTGTTAGAAATACAAGGTTCATAGGAACCTGTGTAGTAAAGCCCAATATGTTCATTGCATACGCTCCAGTCGGAGCAATCTTAGCCTTATCTCTTTGAGCAATGCTTTGAGCAATCTCCTCATAGGAGGGGTACACCACACCTAGTCCTAAAACCTTATCTTCTTTAGGGTAACAATATATGCCTCTAGCAAGGCGAATTAGAATTCCTTTTGCAACTAGACGCTCCAAAGCTTTTAGGACACTGCGACTCTCTCCTAGTCTTATAAAATTTGCTGGAAATAAGATTGTCCCCCTTCCGCGTTTTGATGCTATTTTAATTATTTTATCTTCAATGCTTTCCATCTATTTCTGAGTTGTATTTTGTCGTAAAAATACCGCTTTTTTGCGACAAAATACAACTCTCTGAATGTTTTTTAGGTGTCAAGCTATTGGACTCATGTCCGCTCAAGCATCTCATCAACCTCATCTCGCCTAAAGAGTAGTCGCCCGTTGGCTTTTAGGTAGGGTATTTTACTCTCCCATACCCAGTTGTAGATGGTTTTTTGCTCTACACGCAGGAGCTTCGCTACCTCTATGATGTCGAGATACTCTGGCTTAAGTGGCAGATGGACTGTGGTGTCGGGCAACTGGTCTTTGAGAATAAGTAGTTGTTCGAGCTTCTCTTCCATAGAGAACATACGCTCAAAGAGGAGTTTAACCCAGTCCGCTTGCCGGCTTTCTAGCTTACTATCTTCTATGTACGACATCTCTCCCCCTTTTGATAGTTTCCATTTGTGTCTTGCGTCAAAACACCTTGCTCACGCATATAAGCAATATACTTCTTAGCCGTGCGGTCCTTGATTTCCATCTCCCGCATCAGTACCTCACAGAGTTCTTGATACGATAACCGAGTATTGAGCCTAAAGGTTTCTCTGATAACCGATACCAATTCTTCGGTCTTGCGTTTGTCCTTATCCTCCTTAGACTTTTCGCCTCGATAGACGTGCATATCCAGGGCTTTATCCCATCCGAAGAGCATCATTGGTACATCCAAAGGGCTACCGTCTCTGACTTTAAGGGCTTTGACCACCGAGTATTCGGGATTTTCGTCCTTTTCGATCGAGAGAATGCCTGCTGCCTTGCGTTGTAATTCTGAGCCGATATGACCGCGGAGTTTGATACCATTGGGAACGAAGT
>NZ_JAUMXC010000026.1 GCF_030529325.1 Porphyromonas sp.
TGAGCTGAATATTGAAATCGTTAGAAACCCCAAACTTCCTACTTGCGCTTAAATCAAACTGGCGTTATCAAAAGTAATGAGAATAGGGCTGACTTCACATGATGAAGTCAGCCCTATTCTCAGATCAAAAAATTTTATCGGGAAGGTAGCAATAGGAATACTTCCTTTATCCGCGCTTCCTGCGATTTACACTATACGTGCTTCAAATCAGTGGAGACTCTCAAGGAATTCTTTGATATTGGGATCGCTCGGACGAGGTGCATTGTATTCGTAAAGTTTCCCTTCCTTGTCATAGACGACGAAGAATGGTATCCCTGATACATTCAGAGCCTTGGGGAGCTCGTTTTTCAGGTCTATCACTTGATGCCCTTTGAGGTCGAGACTCTTTACTTTGTTCTTCCATGCCTTTTCGTCTGTATCGATCGATAGCGAAAGGAATACAATGTCCTTATTTGTATTTTCTTTTTCAAGCCTCTTCATGTGTGGGATCTCTTTCATACAGGGGCCACACCACGAAGCCCACAGGTCGATGTACACATATTTGCCTCGGAACGTGTTAAAATCGAAGCGTTTGCCGTTAATGTCCGTGAGGACCACATTCTCCGGAAAAGGATTCCCGATGACTGTTGCTTTTCTCTTCTTAAATTCCTCTAAGTATTTTTTATCCAGATCATACTTTGAGACGATTTCTTCAAGCCGGCTCAATCCTTTCTCATAATCGACCTTGTAGTTAAACTTTGAGATAAACTCGTGAAGAAGCATATCTGCTGCACGAAGTCTGAGGTCAGGCGAGTTGTAGCTTTGATAAAGGGTCTGAAACTTGTCGTCCAGGCTTCCCTTCCCCAGTGATAAGAACACCACACGAGAGGTGTTGTGAAAGTACTGGGAGATTTCGTTGTCAAGGATTGTATAAGCCGGTGGAAGCAGAGTTGATCTGTCTATACTCAGTTCCTCAGAGCTCTTTTCCACGATGTATGGGATGTTTTCGTAAAGATCATGGACTGTATTGTAGGCCCATACCTTTATGTACTGACGGACTTCGGCCGAACATCCTTGAGTGCCCCCCAGTGAGTCAGCAGTGGTATTGAGGTCTGTTAGTAAAGACATGATTTGCTCTATGCTCATATCCTTCCCGTCAGTCCACAAAAGGCGACTGCTGTCATTCACCTTTGCTCTGAATGCCCCGAGCACCTGATTGTCTACATCAGAGGCTTGGATATTGAGTGAGCTCTGATCCAAGGTCATGGACATGTGTATCGTTGCCGAATCGTCATGATTGTAATAGGGGACGATGTGCTGCATACCTCCTCCGGTAATGATCATGACAGAAAAGAAACGCCCCGGAGCATCTACCTGAGCAGAAAATCTATTGTCTATCACTTCTATCGGAAGGGGAGACGCCTCACCCATCCGTGGCAAGCCAAAGATATAGAGCTTAAGATCGTTACAAGATGTGTCTTTACAAGTAATTTCACCTGTTATAGTGACGACTTTGGCATGAGCTTCGAGACTCACCAAGGCGAAGAACATAATGGTGAGGATTAGTTTCAAATTCTTCATTTAGCTTGATATTCTGGGTTTGTGTATTATACTTGTAATGCGATCAGCGCAGGCTTTGTGTACCTCTACCGGAGAGATATTTCCTTGGCTGTTGGTACTTACATCTGAGGTATTGTAGATGTAGAAATTCCCTTTGCCTGAAGTTTTGTCAAATGTCCCTACATACAAAAGTTCTTTGCTTATGTCGGTCTGGATACATGTCACCTCCTCATTTGCGCCAAAATCTATGGCAAACTGTTCGCGACGTGGCAAGGTGAATTCTGTCCCGGGAACGAACACGTATATTCGACTTCCGATATAGTAGAAATAGCGATGATACTTGGGTGAGGGCTGGAACTTCATACCACGCTCCGGCACCGCAAGCTCTTCGGATTTTGGGGTCTGTTGTGTGGTGAAACTTCTCGCATCCATAGTGTTGTCTTTGCCGTTCTTATACAACACCAAGTGGTCAGTATCCTGAGTCAGGATGTAGATCGGCGTTACATAGGTTGAAGGACTTTGTGTCGTTCCGGTAAATACGTTGATGATCTCTTTGCCTTTGAGCAATTCTCCTGTACCGGGGAAGTAAGTGTCAGGATTGTAGGCATTGAACCTGCAAACAAGCGAACGTGTGTAGTCCACAAATAGGGTCATCGTCCTTGGTGAGCCCCACGCAGTATATTTGCACTCATAGAAGTCTTCAAAAGGATAACCCTTGAAGTATTTGTATTCGTAAGGGAACATATACGTGAGTTCAAGATGAACATACTTGCCTGACGTCTTGCTATAGACATAAGGAGAGTACTCGTCAGGCATAAAAATGTCTGCTCGAAACTCCGGGAATACATCCGTAAACTTTGTCTCTGCAAGGATTGTCATCGTATTCGGATCTACGAAATAACATCTGTCGGTCATTGCGACCATCAGCCTTGTAAGCTGTTTGGGCCAGGTTACTGTGCCTATCGTGCAAGCGATGAGGTTGTCCTCTGAGGCAACACCCTCATTCATTGTTTCGAGACAATGTTGGACGATTACCGTTTTCTTTCCTTGAGCTATTTCTTCGGGAGTGAGCGTCTTCACAAAAGAAAGGTTCCCTCTTCCGGAAGCATCCTTGGATACCAGGATGTGTCCTTCTTCGAATGATCGATTGATATTTACCCTATAGTCCGCCACTTGTCCTACCTTTCCATCGGTAATGACAAGATGGACATAGTAACTTCCTCCTTTCAGAAACTTGTGCTTGAAGGCTGTCTCTGTACTTATTTTCTCGAGTTTGCCTTTCACCCCGTCCTCAAAAGTGCCTACCGACCATTCATATTTGAGGTCAGAGGTGTTGCCGTTAGTATAGGAGACTTCGGGCTGTATGACACAGACATCTCCGAGATCAAAGTTGTACACAGGCATATCCCCTCCTATCCCTTTGATCTTCAGGTGAGGGATATTATCTGTGGGGACACTGCTCTCATCCTTGATACAAGATATCAAGGCGATGGAGCACAAGACAATGGTAATTGCAAGGTGGATATATTTTTTCATACCTGTTTGTATAAATATGTGATTTACATTGACGGCTCTTGCTGCCACTTAAACCTGTCGCCGGTCTCGAGATGCATCGGTATGAGTACATACCTGATGATAAATACGTTGTACATAGCCATAGGCCCTTGTAGGGCTTTTGCCTTGACAAAGTAGTCTCCATAGGCCAGTATCATCTCATCGAACACGTCTTTATTGGCCTTGGGTGCAAGGCGATAGAAGTATTCAAAGAAGACTTGGGCTGCCTCAAATGAGTACTCCGGAAGAGGAGCCCACTCGGACCACCAGTCGGGGCGGACAGTAGGACGAATATCAGAATATTTTACTACAAAGACTTTAGATCCGGTAGGTCTCAAATCCTCGTTTTCATAGAGTCCCAGACGAAGAGTGAACTCCTGCTCTTGTAGCTTAGGATCCTTCTCTCTTAGAAGTCTGATTTTTATGCTCGAGGTGATGGCTTGGGGGGGAAGCTCTGCACTCTCGATGATGTAGTGTGTCCCCTCTACCATATCTGTTGACTCGGGGATGGGACGGATATTGATCTTTCGAGTCGTGTTCTTTGGCATCCCCATGAGGGTCACAGGGATCTCTATGACATGTTCTGTGGCGATGTCATAGTTGAAATTATAAGTCAGTATAGAGTCTGCTTCATCCCTTTCGTTTTTGTAGCTGAAAAATACAGCGTCTTTTTGCCCCACATCGTATACGAGAGGCTTATTTTCATGACAGCTTCCGAGGCTGATCAGCACAGATGAGAGTATAACTATATATTGGTATATCTTTTTCATATTCATTACTTTTTAGGCTGTGAGATGTCGCTCAGTCTGTATTCAAACTCCTCTTTAGGAATAGGTATCGAATATATTTGATTGGAGCCCTTGATTACCCTTGACTCGGCATTGGATACGATATCCTTGTTGAGTCTCTTCATGTTGTACCACAGCTGTCCTTCGCCGAAGAGCTCTTTGTGATACTCATTGAATATCATTTCTTTTGTCAAAACGACATCCGCCTTTAGGTGAGATAGACCTCTCGAAGATATTTCCATATTGAAGTATTCGACGGCTTTGGGGTAGTTTGTCTCAAGCAGAGCCTCAGCTGCGATAAGGTACATTTCTGAAGAGTGCATCAAGGTAATGCCGGGGATCATCTCCTTGCGTTCGGCGGGCACGGAATTCTCTATTGTATGATAGTCTACCGGTTTCAAGAATTTTACGTAGCCAACAAACTCTTTGAAGTGATTGCGACGGAAATCCTGACTTGTAGCATCTACATCTTTCTTATAAACAGCGACGTATGGCAGAAGGTGGCTGGATCCGGAGCCATCAAAGTAGGGGTTGTAACTTCTATAACTTTGGAAATTGTAGAGGTACTCACGACTTGTTTTCAGATAGGATTGAGAATATACTCCGAATATCGTTTCTTTTGGCGAAAGTACACCTGCGAGATAATCTTGCACTTCACTTTGGCTTACAAGAGGAAACTTCCCGCTATCTATAATCTTTTGAGCATACAAAGCAGCATTTGCCATATCACCTTTCATCCAATATACACGGGCAAGTAATCCATACACGGCATATAGGTTAAAGTGGGTTTCTCTGTAGTTGAGAAACTTGCTGTACTTTGTGTTATTTCTTGGATAGGCGATGTTTTCATCATCAGTCTTGAGCAGGGCTTCGGCTTCTTTGAGATCTTGAAGTATAGCCTCATAGTTCTCTCCGACCTTACTGAAGTCTTGTACCTTGTAGGAGTAGTCCCTCAGATAAGGAATACCGCGTGCACCCATGTCCATAGGAGCAAACAAGCGAAGCAAATCAAAGTGTAAAAAAGCTCTCACTCCAAGCATTTCGCCCTTATAATAGTTGTAGAAGGGGAGCTCTGACTCAGATTTCTTTTTCAATTGTTTGAGGATATTATTGGCATAACCGATGGTTTCATACCCCTTTATCCACAATGCTGCGAGCTGTTGACGAAGTTGATCATTGTTGGCATAGTCATACTTTGACAATGCCACCATTTCGGTACTCTGACCATTGAGATTTTGAGCCAGGACCTCGGGGATACCCCACAGCAGATCCTTGCCGTAGAGCTCGGTCTGTTGGAGAGAGCCGTAAACACCGTTGATAGCATCTTCGAAGCCTTGAGCATTCTTGAACAATTGGTATTCCAACTTCTCTGATTTCGGCTGCACATCCAAGAAGTCTTTGCAAGACGTTGCAGAGAGACACAAAAAAAGCGCAAAAAACAAGTTATAGTATATCGTCTTCATTTCGGATGATTTGTGTTAAAAGGTTACGCTCATTGACATGTTAATACTGCGACTGTATGGATAGGACGTGCCTCGTTCAAACTTGGCGGTGGTCCATCGGAACAAATCCTCTGTCCCCACACTCCAATACATCTTCTGTAGTTTGATCTTACGTAACCATGCGTCAGGGACCTCATAAGTGATCTGCATCGAAGACAGCCACAACTCATCATTTCGTTCGACAAAACGATCAGAGTAAACGAAGGATTGTCCTCCCACTTTTGAGATCGCAAGGTAAGGTACGACATCACCGGGGGTTTTCCAGCGTTCGGTAAATGCTCTTTCGTCGACATTGGATTTGGGGTCGATGTTCTCTACTTTGGAGGCTCTTGTGGAGTTATATATATGCCCTCCATAACGATAAGAGAAGTTCAACGATAGAGAGAGACGCTTATATCTCCACTGAGAGGAAACCGCACCTTCCAACCATGGATTTGTATCGCCTACAGAGACCTGATCGGATACGGAATAGTCATAAGTATAGCTACCATCCTTCTTTATGAAGATTTCCTTTCCTGAAGCCGGATCTATGCCGGCAGACCTTACTGCATATATTGAGGTAGGAGACTCCCCTTCTCTAAACTGTAGCAGTGGAGCTGGTGAAGCCTTCGCCGAAGCATTTGCTTCATTTTTACGCTTGAGAGCATCAGAGATATTGTTGATGACATTTCTGGTATGTAGTCCGTTTGCGGACAGGCTCCACTCCCAGTCTTTAGTTTGGAGGATACGCCCCCATAGCGAGATCTCAAACCCACTTCCTGTCTGTGATCCGAGATTGCTCTTGACGTTGACACTTCCGGACGAAGGGGGCAAGGACATATCGATCAACATATCTTCGGTGTTGTCTCTGAAGTAGTCCAGGTTGATATTTACCCTGTCGTTGAATAAAGATGAAGTCAGACCGATATTCAACTTCTTTGTCGTCTGCCATGTCAAGTCCGGATTGGACATTGCGATAGGAACTGCACCGACACCTGTGTAGGTAGCAAGATCGGCACGGTAGCGATAAGTGGTTACAGCCTGATAGGCAGCAAACTTCACACTTCCGGTGTATCCATAACTTCCACGTAGGCGCAATGTGTTGATCCATTTGAGGTTCTTTATAAACTCCTCATTGTGCACATTATAGCCGATCCCTGTCGCCCAGAATGGCGCGTAACGATGATTGGCACCGAACTTTGAAGAGCCTGATATACGGTATGACCCGTCGATCACATACTTGTTCTTCCACATGAAGTTAGCGGATACAAATCCTCCAAGGCTTGCTGCCAATGCCTCAGTGCCGTGAGGAGCTCTTCCCTCGGGATACGCTGTGGCATATGCAATATCGGCGTGGTTGTCGGAGAGAAATCCTGTCCCCATCAGAGTACGTGTATATTCATTTTGACGCTTGATCTCTGCTCCTAAGTTGAGGGTAAACATAGTGCCATCATTGTCGAAGCTTTGGATATAGTTTGACACCATCTTTCCACTCCATTCATCCATGCCATTGTTGCCAAGAGTATAACTTCCCTTTTGAGTAAGACTCTTGACCGATGCGAACTGATTTGATTCGGGAGACACAAATCTATCACTTGTCCCTCGCCCCGTGGTGTATGCCCCTTGTAGAGTGACATAGAAGTTGGGCTTGAAGTTGTATCTCGCATCCAACGATATTCTCTGTGTCCTCATCTCCGATGTATGAAAGCTACTGAGCGAAGCCTCATAGAGAGGGTTGTTTTTGTCATAGGAGAGGCTGCGTCGATAGTTTCCCATCTCGTCATAAGGCGAGTCATAGGGATTTGCTCTCAGGTAGTCTGAAAATGCTCCATATTTTGAGTGTCTCACATTAAGCTGCTCGTGTGATGCTCGAAGAGTGAGGATGAGCTTCTGGAATGCGGTATAAGACAGATACACATTCATCCCATAACGTCTGCGCAAATCATCTTTCATTACCCCGTTGACATCGGAAAAGTTCCCTGTGACGTTGTAATCCAGCCCGGATCCACGTCCCGACATGGATATTGAATGGCTGTGTGAGAAGCTGTTACGTATGGGCTTGGACTTCCAGTCTGTGTTTATGCCACTGCTGACAAGAGCGAGCTTGTCGTAGTAGAGCTGATCGAGGCTTCCGCTATTGCTGTCGTATAGTCCGGCAAGTCTTTCGAGTTCAAGTTTCTGAGCGGCATTGGCGACATTGTAGCTGCTCAGGTCTGCAAAGTTGAATACCGGAGTCATCGTATAGCGCACTCGCACGGGAGATTGAGATACCTTCTTGCGCTCAATGACGATCACACCATTTGCAGCATTTTCACCATACAGAGCTGTCGCTGCAGCATCTTTGAGGATATCCACACGCTCGATGTCGTGGAGGTCTATATCATAGAGTGCTTGTAGGGTGCTCTCGACTCCATCGATCACAACAAGAGGTGCATTGAGCCCTACCTCGTTGTTTGTCGCCAGAGAGGTCGTACTCCGAAGTACGAGGTCCGGGATGGCATTGGGGTTGGAGCCCATGGTATTGTTTTGGACCACTTTGATACTTGGGTCAATGGTTGCCAAGGCCTGAAAGAGATTTGTCGGAGATGTGCTCAACAATTCTTCCGATTTGATCGTCTTGGCCGCTCCGGTGAAGGTCTGTTTCTGCCTTGAGAAAAAGCCATTGACTACGACATCACTCAGGACGGTCTTGCTGAACTCCATGATAATGGTCATGTTCTCTTTCGCGGTGAGTCTTGCAGGCTTCATCCCAACGAATGACACTTCTATCTCATATTTTCCGGAGTCCGGTACCTCGAAAGAAAAGTTACCATCGATGTCGGTAACTCCTCCCTTGTTGGTGGCGCCTATGATTTTGATACGAGCCCCAACGATAGGGTCTTTATTTTCCTCCGAAAGCACTCGCCCTGAGATTTTTCTGACACCTTGTTTTTTCGCTATGGGTGGCTGCTCACTTGTGTTTTGTGCATACATATGAGTTCCTCCCATAAAGCATACACTTGAAGACAGTACAAAAATAAGAAATCGTCTTAGCATGAATCAATAAAAATGGTTAATATTAAAACAAACAACCACACGATGCCGTGTTTCTAAAATAGTTTTCCAGGTCTATTTCCCTTTCATTACATTGGCGATCAGGAAAGAGAAATGTCGGTGTGTGTAGCACATGACCACATACCCGTTCCCCGCCTTGACATTCTCAACTCCATTCAATATATCACGTCTGTTGTACGCGGGACATAAAGAGTTTTGAAACCGGGATGAGTCTCCCTCTACCTTACGCATTCGAGCGCCCTATTCATCAAACACCGTAAGTGTCTTTCACGAACATAGTAAATATTAATATAACATGCAATAGGAGTGGAAGTGCAGGGATGACGCATTAAAAAGGTCTTGCTATCTTGGATTATTATTTTAAGCTCATCGTATTTGTTTTATGCTATCTCAGCTTTTTTTCAACGCTCTCTCTTGTGGAAGACCCTCGTATGGATCGACGCAAACTTCATCCATTGGACTTCATCTTGCTCATTGTCTTCACTTCAACGATCTACGGGTGTAACTCTTGGTATGATATTGAGGATTATGCCGAGTATTGGCAGGATGACCTCAAACAGCTCTATAAGAAGCTCACAGGCCAAGATGTTATTCATGGAATCCCTAGCCATGACAGCCTAAACATGGCTATTAGTTTACTTGAACCTGAGGTCTTCGAAGAAGTCTACAGCATTTGGCCGGAGTCTTTCGTTCAACTCACCTCAGGAAGTCATATTTGCATTGATGGAAAGTCTATGAGATGTGTACGCAAACTTAGTTTTGATGCTCAGTCTCACACCGTTTCGGCTTATTCTCCAAAGGAATCTGTGTCTATTGCTCAAGTCTATATTGATAAGAAAGACAGCGAACTCAATGCCATTGAGATACTGCTTGATAAGCTCGATCCGGAAGGAAATCTCTTCTCTATAGATGCCATTGCAACTCAGACTGATTTAGCTAAGACAATCTCTTCTAGAGGAGATTACCTCCTGCCGGTTAAGGACAATCAGCTACATGGCAAACAAGAACTAGAGGATTTCTTCTGCCCTCATTTTGCCAAGCATATTGTTCTTCGCGAGCAAACTGAGCTGGGACACGGACGCATTGAAACAAGGCGTTATGAGAGCATCGTGAATCTACTAGACCTTGAAGATTCCTAGATACTCAGCCGATGGGCTGGTTTAGCTTCTATCCATAAAGTGACACGTATTCGTGAGGATAAAAAGACCGGCAAAAAAGCCAAGAGACGACTTATTATATCTCTTCCTCAATAGATCCAGAGGTTATACACAAGACTATTCGAGAGCATTGGGCGATTTAAAAGATACTGTCCTAAAAAAGTGTGTAAGCCCCATTAGTCCTTAACTTTGAGACAAGAAAAAATAAAACTAAGAACAATGGAGCTTACAGCATCACAAAAGTCGGCATTTATTTCTGAAATGCTATCATCAGAGACAGGTATTAACGAGCTTATCCGTGTATTATCGGACGATTCTGTGCTACTGCTGTCATGCAGAATAGTCCTAAGACGAGAATTAAAAGCTTTTTCATGGCATCTTTATTTTTTAAGTGTTACCATAGGGGCATCCCCCCTTGATTTTCGCCCACAAAGAGCAATGACTTGGTCATCCCCCTCGGCAAATATGAACATAAAAGCAACACTTCAACCATAATGAACATCAAAAACACACTAAAATCATCGATAAAACGACACAATATCAAACAAAACAGAAAGCAACAAACCATTTTGAAACGAAATGAGAATGACATCAATCCGTAAGTTCTAAAGACTGACACCCCACGAGTAAACAACAAATCAATGTACTGCCGGCAAATTGGAAGCGTTGTCTGTGTTCATCATATCAGTTTCTATTATTCTTAGTTACGCACTTTAGAATAAACCGGGACAGCCAATATCACATTCCGTATTTGAAAAAAGGGTCACTATCCGCCCATGTCCCTCAAGATAGTGGTGTTTTTCACAAAATGTACAATAAAACCATGAATCATATCCAACAAGATTTTTTTACATAGTTACTATCAACCCTCCATCTATCAGTGACCAACATTCGGGCTTTATCAGAAAGAACTGAGCCAACTCTGTGAAGAGAAAAAAGAAGACAATTAAGTTAATTAGGAGCCTATCAGGCATATGTATTTCCGTGGAGGTAGGGAAATAAAACCACTATACCAAAACAAGTTCACACAATCATCGCACATAAAGACCTATCATGCCCAAAAAGATCACCCAAAAACAAGGTTGTCTAACTTGAAAACGTATGTTCCCCACCTCGACAGAGCAAGGCAGGGAACATCTATGAAAAGATAGTAAGTTGAAGACTTTTTGATTATCGTATGCACAAACCCTTGTAGGCCTTTGTGCGGTCGATATTGTCGGAGTGTATGATCCCTAACGGATCGGGAGCCGGAGTACGGTTTTCAATTTTTCAGCCGGGACTTTTCTTGGATCACTCATGTAGATCTCATGATGTCTTCGGACCTCGTCTGTCGCGATGCTGTAACCTTGCGCCTTGACGTATTCGTTCATTTTATCTATTGTCTCGGGCTCTTTATCATAGGCTCCGATGTGCAGACACTGCACACACAGACTCTCATCGTAACGGAAAAACGTCACTTTTGAGAAGTCTTTTTTTCTTCTTCCTCGTAGCTTTCCCGATCGCCCACTCCACATCTTTTTCCATCACAAAATCCGGCAATCGTATCATTGAGATGAAGCAGAGATTGCCCTTATTGCCGTAATTCATCGTGCCACCCTCCGGCCACCATAGACCCTCCAACGGAGGCACGACATATTCGAAAAACCCCTCTATCTTGTAGTCGCTCTTATAACTCATCTTCAACGTGTAAGCGATACCGTAAAGCTGTTCCAACGCCTCCTTGTACTCTCCCCCTTCTTCGTTGGGATCTCCCTTACCGCTGATAGCTATGTAGTTGAGCACAGGTAGGGTGACAATCACCGGTTTGGAGGGAGGGAGATAAAATTCTTTGAACTCCTTTTTGAAATCAAATGCCATATTATTACTTGTTTAACTGACAGTTTTCTTCCCCTTTGTTCCGACTTTGCCTGAGTCGGGGAAGTTGGCTCACGGCAGACCTTTTGCCTCCTGAATGAGAAAGAGACAAGTTCACTGTCCCCAAGATACATATCTTTTCAGAGATCAACATCGGAGTCTCATCCTCTTTTGATGTTTTCAAGGGGCTTTTGATCCTGATTTTTCGAGACGAGAGCGAGGAAGACACAGCCTTGCCCCAAGCATGAGTCATGCTCGGTAGCCGGAGAAATAAATGTCTATATGGAAAGGGTCAGATCGTCAGCCCGTTGTGGCTGATCGCATGGAGAGCTTTGGCGATAATGCGCTTGGTGCTCTCGGGAGAGAGATCAATACGTATCGGAAGGATGTAGAACCTATGCAGATATTCCTGAGGGATATCCTCCTTGAGCGCCCTTAGACGGATGGCATCCTTTTCGGTACAGAGGATGACACTCTCGGGGTCTTCGCTGAGATAGTCGATAAATTCGTCGATATCTCCTTCGCTGAAATTGTGGTGATCAGGGTAGACGACAAACTTCCGGATGTTGCGGAATGTGCTTTTCAGATATTCGTGATAACGGTCGGGATCAGCTATACCGCTCACTCCGATGACAGGCGTCGTAGAGTGTAGAGGGGCTGTATCCGGTTCAAAGAGAGGGGCTGGATCAGAATAAGCAATACGGCTGAAGTAGAGATCTTGGTGAGCCATGGGGGATATCTCCCCTTCGAGCAGACGCAGGTCTATGGGGTTGAGTCCGGACGGTAGGGAGGTGATGATGATCGTATCGGCACGTAGTTTACCCATCGCATTTTCTCTCAGGTTGCCGTACGGTAAGAGATCATCTCGAGTAAAAAGGTTGTAGTAAGAAGTGAGGAGGATGCTGTACGCGGGCATGACATAGCGGTGCTGAAAGCCATCATCCATGAGGATCACCTCCGGTCTCTCCTCCTCGGGAAGGGCCTCCATAGCCATTATGGCTCGACGCCTGTCTCCATCGATGTACATCATCAGGTCGGGAAACTTGCTCAGTATCTGTGCCGGTTCATCCCCTATATCCTGAGCCGTATGCTCGGTAGTGGCGATGATGGGGCCTTTGGTCTTTCGTCCGTAGCCTCTGCTGAGTATCGCCAGACGATAGTGCTCTTTGAGTTGCCTGATGAGCCACTCTATATGAGGCGTCTTGCCGGTACCTCCTACCGACAAGTTGCCTATACATATAGTGGGAATAGAGGGTTTCATCGGTTTGATGAGCCCCGTATCAAAAGCAAAATTGCGCAACCCTACTCCCCAACCATACACTATAGCCGGTATCTTGAGAAGTATGTTGCGCCTCTTGCTCATATGCCTGTCGCTCCTAAATAGAGCGCGGTGTCGTTAAGTCTTGATGTTCAGGGTAGGAGTAGGTGTTACATTTTGTACTCTACTTTTCCCATATCCGGAGTGATCGCCTCTATGTCGTACGGAGGGAGTGCCATGATCCCCGTACGGTTGCGAATACGTTGGACATGCTTGCGGATGAGTTGCTCCTCAGGAGAGAGGATGAAAGAGTAGTTGATCATACCCTTGACATCGCTCATAGAGAGATTGAGCAGCTCTTCAAACCACTTTGTCTGCTTTTTGTCAAAGCCCACAGTGTAATCGCTACCGAGATCCGCCAAGCGAGCAGCTTCAGAGATAGCATCTGCCAAGTTGCCAAGCTGATCCACGAGCCCGAGAGATACAGCGTTCATACCAAGCCAGACACGGCCTTGACCCACAGAATCTACCTGCGCCTTGGTCATACCTCTACCTTCAGCCACACGAGTGATAAATGTGTCGTAACCTCTTTCGATATAATCTTGGAGGACTTCTTTTTCCTGAGCAGTCATAGGACGGTAAGCCTCACCGAAGTCTGCCAACTGAGCAGTCTTGACTGTCTCATGAGTCACATCGAGCTTCTGTGCAAGACCTGTGAAGTTGGGGAACATACCGAAGATACCTATAGAACCTGTCAATGTGAACGGATCGGCGTAGATCTTGGATGCTTCGCAAGAGATGTAGTAACCTCCCGATGCAGCGTAGTTACCCATAGATACCACGATAGGCTTTTTTTCCTTGAGTTTCTTGACTTCGTGGTGGATGAGCTCGGATAGAAACGCATCCCCACCCGGAGAATTGACACGGAGGACTACCGCCTTGACATCGTCATCATCAGCCACTTCACGCAACTGAGAGATAAGTGCACGGTTGATGACCTTTTCGCCACTTCCAAATCCGGGGAGTGAATTGTCAGAGACATCCGCTATTGCACCCTCTGCAAAGATCACAGCGACATCACCTTTGGCTCTTAGGGCTTTCTTCTCGCTTGCGATGACTTCAGCCACGCTGAGGTATTCGACCTCTGCCTTTTTGTCACCAAGGACATTCATAGCTATGACCTCCTTGAAGTCTGCTCCATACATGAGAGAGTCCACAAGTCGGAGACGTATAGCCTCGGAAGCCTCGTTGAAGAGACCTCCTCTGTTGGCATAAGCCTGGATGCTGTCAGAGAGGATACCACGACTTGTTGCGATGTCCTCTTTTGTTGAGTTCCAAAGACCATCGAGATAAGTCTGTATCTGCATTTTGTTAGCTTCGCTGAGCTTGGTGTTGACGAATGGTTCGACTGCACCCTTGAATGTACCGACTTTGAAGACCTGCATCTCCACACCCACTTTCTTCAATATACCGGGGTAGAAGATTGTAGTAGACGAAAGTCCGGATATGTTGAGGAAGCCGTAAGGATTCATATATACCTTATCCGCAACGCTCGACACATAGTAGTTACCGAAATCATAACGATCAGAGTATGAGTAGATAGGCTTGCCACTCTTACGGAAGTTGTCGAGGTGCTTGCGTAGCTCTTGAGCTGTCGCAAATCCCATGCTTGATTTCTCAAGTTTTAGGATGATGGCTTCGACCTTAGGATCCTTTGTCGCTATTTCGATTGACTTGATGATCTCATGTAGCGGATAGTTCTTGTCTTTTGAAGACTTGAGAGAGAAGTCCGAGTAAAAGTCCGAAGTCTTGCGGTCATTGATGTTGCCCGATAGGTCCAACAAGAGGACACTGCCTTCGCTGATCTTCTTCACCTTTGCCGGAGCATCCGGGCTACTGAAAGACGCTGTGATGGATGAGATAAAACTTCCTAACATGGTAAAGAATAGGAAGAAAACGATCACACTTGCGACAACCACGCCGAGGCATGATGCAGCGATCATTTTGATAAACTGTTTCATCGATTATGGTATAATAATTTGGTATGTAAAATAATTTGTCAACCGTCTCCCCTTACAAAAAGGGCGTATGATGTGCGAAGATAAGATATATCAATCTATTTGCCAATAATTTATGATGGTATTTTGACATTTGATTGTAAAAAATGGCTCGAATCCGCTTATGTTGTGCCATTTTTCACATAAAGCACACCCGAGACAAGGCATACCGGAGCAACCTCGGCGGTAAAAACAGGAGGATCAGAAGCTGTCAGACGAGGGAGTTGAGGGGAAGATGTCTAAACCTCCAAATCAATGAGTCTAAATTTATGAATGAAGTTGCCTACCTTGATTCATCAAGTTAGACAACCTTTTTCAAGCACTTTAACTCACCTGACTATGAATCACTTCAGACAACAAGGGGAAACTCTGCGGTAAGAAGCGGGACCAACAGCGGGCTCTGCAACAAGGAAGGGGAGAGATGTCGGGACAGACGGAAAAGGAGTCTGATCACCATCTACTCTCCGCCTGAATCAGAAGCAGAATCACCAATAATGATTAGCAACCTTTTTTTATATATTTTATCCCACCATATTGTCATGCAGCAGTTTGGCTTGTGGCAGGCATAGGTATATAGAGACACACGACTCAGGCAAAAATACCTAATTGTTGGTATACCCTCAATAGCCAAATACTTAATATTTGTGATTGTGGCAAATACCCGTAATATCTTCCTTTGCACCAGAAAAGAAAAGATCACAGAATTAGCTATTTTTCATAAAAAGCGAACATTGAGTAAAGCGAATAAGTTATTCTAAAACACTATTGATATTCCGACGTGTGAGACGCAGTAATCTCACACAAAGCCCAAATGAAGCCAACAAATGTTTTTATCGCATGTATCCTTGCTTTTGCGCCTTTGAGCCTCTCGGCCCAAACGGTGGAAAAGAAGCCTGACACCATCACGAACTCCTATGACTTGAAGGAACTCGTGATCGTGACCAAGCAGATGCTTGGTAGTAAGTTCCATGCCCGCAACCGTACGGGTTCTGCGTACTATCTGTCACCCAAAGAAGTAGAGAAGCTCGGCTACACAGATGTCATCCGTATGTTGAGGTCTGTGCCGGGGGTCAATATGTATGAAGAGGATGGCTACGGACTTCGTCCCAATATCAGTCTCCGTGGCACTAAGGCAGAGCGTAGTGAACGCGTATCCATCATGGAGGACGGTGTCCTTGCTGCCCCTGCTCCTTACGCTTCCCCTGCCGCATACTACTTCCCCAACGCTGCAAGGATGCACGCCGTGGAAGTCCTCAAGGGTAGTAGTCAGGTACAATACGGTCCGTTTACTACCGGAGGTGCCATCAACCTCGTCTCCACTCCTATCCCCGATCGTTTTTCGGGCAAGGTAAACCTTTCTTATGGTACAAATAATACTTTCAAAGGACACTTCAACCTCGGAGACCGTTCGCGCTATCTCGGCTATTTGATAGAGTATCTGCGCTATCAGTCGGATGGGTTCAAGAAGTATGAGGACGGGGACAAGGCAGGCTTCGTGCGCAATGACGTACTTGCCAAGTTTATCGCAAATACAGACAACGAAGAGGGTATCAATCAAGCCTTCGAGTTGAAGTTCGGTTATGCCGACGAGTATTCTCATGAGTCTTATGTGGGGCTCTCGGAGGCGGACTTCAAGAAGACCCCATTCCTCAAGTATCCCGGATCTCGTATGGACGATATGACGACCCGACACATGCAATGGGTGGGGACTTATCTCCTTGAGCTTACTCCTCGCCTCAAAGTAACGACCAATGCTTACTACAATACGTTCCACCGTAACTGGTACAAGCTCAACGACGTAAGGGCAGGCATCACCAAGGATGAGAAGAGAAGTATCGAAAAAATACTTGCAGATCCTGAAACGAATGCAGCATACTTTGACATCCTTACAGGGCGAAAGGACTACGATGGCGAAGGCCTCATCGTACGTGCCAACAACCGTGACTACAGATCTCGAGGTATACAGTCCAAGATGGAGTACAACTTCCGTATCGGCAGTGTGTACAACAATCTCGAGGCCGCCATCCGCTATCACATGGATGAGGAAGACCGTTTCCAGTGGGATGACGGCTACTCCATCAAAGGAGGAAAGATGTCGCTCTTCTTCCCCGGCATTCACGGCACACAAGCCAATCGTATAACCTCAGCGAAGGCTCTTGCGGCTTATGTCCTCAACAAAGTAAGATGGGACAAGCTCACTGTCACCGCGGGGGTACGTTATGAGGATGTCGATCTCTTGAAAAAGGACTATACCAAGGAAGACCTCCGTCGTACAGGTGGCATCAGGATCGAGACACCTAACCACGCAAGGGCTATCATCCCAAGTTTGGGAGTGAACTATGAGTTGGCTCATTTCTTGTCGTTCTTCTCGGGTGTACACAAGGGGTTTGCTCCTCCGAGCGCAGAACTTTACCAAAAGCCTGAAAGCAGTATCAACGTCGAGGTCGGTACCCGTCTCTCCACTTCGGCAGTAAAGGCCGAAGTCATCGGATTCTACAACGATTACAGCAACATGCTCGGAAGTGACCTTGCTGCCGGTGGTGGTCTCGGTACGCTTGAGCAGTTCAACGTCGGAGAAGCCGTCGTCCGCGGTGTGGAGTTTTTGCTCCAAGCACAGTTGATCGGCGAGAGCTACGCGTTGAAGTTACCGTTCCAAGTATCTTATACGTTCACCGACACAGAGCTGAAAAACTCATTTGACAGCAATGCGTGGGGCACAGTCCACATCGGTGATGAGATACCATATATATACAAGCACGCTCTCAACGTACAGCTCGGAGCAGAGTACAAGAGGGTAGACGCTACGGTCAACGTGCGCTACAACAGCGATATGCGCACAGCTCCGGGACAAGGGGCTATTGCAGAGTCTGAGCGTATCCCTGCTCACATGATCATCGATGCATCGGCACACTGGAGACCTACCAACAGGCTCACCCTATCGGTCAATGCGGTCAACCTTGCCAACAAGACCTACATCACCTCTCGTCATCCATCGGGCTTGAGAGCCGGTCATCCGTTCGGTATCTTCGGAGGATTTACCTATCGTTTTTGATTAAAAAAAATAGAAAGATATATGAATAGCTACAGAATCATGAGGCTACTCGTTGTCGTCAACCTGCTGATGTTCGGACTCTCCTTGCAGGCACAAGCTCAGCGTCCGATGAAGGTCAAGGGTATCGTACAGACAACCAAAGGCGAACCTCTCCCCGGAGCAACCGTCAAGGTGAATAAGGGAGGCGGTACAGCAACCAATATCGACGGAGAATTTGTCGTGACAGCGCGCATGGGGGACATCCTCGAAGTGAGCTTCGTCGGTATGATCACACAAAAAGTCAAGGTAACATCGGAAAAGATGACCGTCATCCTCAAAGACAACATCAAGGAGATGGACGAAGTCGTCATCACGGGTTATCAGACCATCAAGAACAGAGTCTACACCGGTGCTGCGGCATCGGTCAAGCTCGACGACATCAAGCTCGAAGGGGTCAGCGACGTCTCTCGTATGCTCGAAGGTCGTGTGGCGGGTCTCTCGATACAGAACATCTCCGGATCGTTTGGTTCGGCACCTCGTATCAATATCCGTGGTGGCGCCTCCATCCTCGGTAATGTACAGCCTCTATGGGTCATCGACGGTGCGGTGTATGAGGACTTGGTGGCACTCACGCTCGACCAGCTGGCTTCGGGTGACGCCGTGACACTCATCAGCTCGGCAGTCGCAGGTCTCAACCCATCGGACATCGAGGATATACAGGTACTCAAGGATGCTTCGGCGACATCTATATATGGTGCACGTGCCCTCAACGGGGTGATCGTCATCACTACAAAGTCCGGTAAGCGCAATGCTCCTAATCGTATCTCTTACTCTTATGAGCTGAGTATGAGAGCAATCCCATCGTACTCACAGTTTGACCTGCTCAACTCGCAAGAGAGTATGTCCATGTACATGGAAATGGACAAGAAGGGATACTTCTCTCTCAGCAATGCCCTCTACGGCAGACGTAGCGGTGTGTACTATCAGATGTACAAGGCGCTCAGCACGATCAATCCCGAGACAGGGAAGTTTTACCTCCCCAATACGGACGAGGCAAAGGCTGCGTTCCTCAAGGAGAGAGAGTATGCCAATACAGACTGGTTCAGAGAACTATTTACTTACAGGCCTATTCACAGCCATACGGTGACGTTCTCGGGCGGTGGAGAAAACTCTACGACTTATGCTTCCGTGGGATTCTATGACGACAGAGGGTGGACACTCGCAGACAATGTCAAGAGGGTGACAGCCAACCTCAAAAATGTCTACCACTGGGGCGAGAGTCTCAAGACAACCATCTCTGCACAGGGAAATATGCGTAACCAAAAGGCTCCCGGGACAATCCCTCAGAAGAAGAATACCGTCATCGGAGCTTTTGAGCGCGACTTCGACATCAACCCATTCTCTTACGCTCTCGGCACGAGCCGTACTCTGTCTCCACGCAACAGTGACGGTACACTCTCATACTACCGCAACAACTGGGCTCCGTTCAACATCCTCAATGAGTACGAAAACAACTACATGAGGACTAATGTCTTGGACTTCAAGGTACAGGGTGAGGTCACATACAAGATCAACCGCAACCTTCAGTTGATCGGTCTTGCTGCTGCTCGTCACGCTCTCACGAGCACTTCCCACTTCATCATGGAGGGTTCGAACGTAGTACAGGCGTTCCGTGCCAATGAAACACCCGAAGTAGCTCGCCAAAACATCTATCTCCTCAAGGATAAGGACAATCCGCTCCTCCAGCCACAGATAGCCCTTCCTCACGGAGGTATCTTCAACAAGACGGAAACATCGATGAAAAACTACATGGGTCGATTTGCGCTGGAGTACAACAAAGAGATCGGAGACCACGACATACGTGCGTTCGGATTTACAGAAGTACGCCACACCGACCGCACAGTCAATCCTTTCCAGGGCTATGGCATCCAGTACGACAGGGGAAATCAGATATTTACCGATCCTCATATCTTCCAGAAGCTATCCAATGAAGGCGCCAACTACTTCTCTCTCCTCAATCTTTATGAGAGAGGGGTGACCTTCTCGGGTAGTGCGACTTACGGCTATGCAGGTAAATACATCTTCAATACCGTATTGAACTATGAAGGCTCCAACACGGCCGGTCGCTCTGCGACTTCTCGTTGGCTCCCGACTTGGAACGTGGGTGTGAAGTGGAACCTCGACCGTGAGGAGTTCATGAAAGGATACAGCCACATCACAGGCCTTGCATTCCGTGCGAGCTATGGTCTCACAGCAAAGATGAACGAAGAGGCTATCAGTTCGAGCGCGGTCTTCAAAAACATCATCACCAACAGATTTAACATCAAAGACAGAGAGAATGCGCTCCGAATACTTCACCTCGAAAACAGAGACCTGACTTGGGAAAAGATGTACGAGCTGAACATCGGGGCAGACCTCAAACTCTTCGGAGGTCGTCTCAATACCACTCTCGACGTCTACCAACGTAACTCCTTCGACCTCATCGACCTTGTCCGTACATCGGGTATCGGTGGTCAGTACTACAAGTACGCCAACTTCGGGGACATGAGGACAAGAGGAGTCGAGCTCCTCATCCACTCCAAGAACATCGTCTCGGACGACTTCTCTTGGACGACAAACCTCACGCTCAGCGCAATGGATCAGAAGATCACTCGCCTCCTCAACACGCCCAATACGTTCGACATGGTGGCGGGTACAGGACGTGGCAACATCGTGGACTTCCCACGAGGCTCGCTCTTCTCGTTCAACTTCCAAGGACTCAATCCTAATGGTTTGCCTACGTTCGACTTTGGTCTCTACCCATCGAACCAGAGTGCCAACTCCAATGTGCATGGTGCGGACTTCCTCGATGCCCAGTACTCCAAGTCATACCTCATCTACCACGGCCCTATCGAGCCTGTGTACATAGGTGGTCTTTCGAACACGTTCAGGTACAAGGAGTGGGAACTTTCGTTCTTCATCACGATGCAGGCAGGCAACAAGATACGTCTCAATCCGACCTTTGACCCGAACTTTGCCGACCTCAACGTCTTCTCCAAGGAGTACTACGATCGTTGGCTCAACCCGGGCGAAGAGCTCAAGACAGATGTGCCTACTCTCCCATCTCAAGACTTGATACGCCGGATCGGTGCTGAAAATATAGAGAGGGCTTACAACACTTACAATTACTCTCAGATGCGAGTGGCAGATGGTAGCTTCGTGCGTATGAAGAACATCTCCCTCGGCTACAACCTGCCAAAGAAAACGGCAGAGGCTCTCAAACTGCAGAATGTCAGTCTGAAGATGAACGTCACCAACCCATTCTTGATCTACGCAGACAAGAAGCTCAAGGGTCAAGATCCGGAATACTATAAGTCCGGTGGGGTCTCCCTTCCTACACCAAGGCAGCTTACTATGACATTGAATGTCGGATTCTAAACACCCCCTATTATGGTCATGAAGAAAATACTTTCTATAATAACCGTCGCACTCTTATTCAGTGCGTGTCAGGACTTTCTGGGGACCAACCCCGACTCTTCGCTCGATGTCAAGATCGATAGTGAAGACAAAATAGCCGAACTCCTCACAGGGGCTTATCCCGATGCGAGTTACTTTGCATTCCTCGAAGCTCGTACAGACAATGTCGATGAACGTGTCAATGGGGTACACACCCGTCTCAACGAGGCAATGTACTTCTGGGAAGACTACGACCACGAGGACCTCGATACTCCTCTCAACTATTGGAATGCGTGCTACAGAGGTATCGCGCAAGCTAATAAGGCCCTGGAACTCCTTGCCGAATACCCCAAGACCGAGCGTGTAAAGGCTCTATATGGGGAGGCTTTCCTCCTCCGTGCTTACCTGC
The DNA here is from genome assembly GCF_030529325.1 of Porphyromonas sp. Lineage (GTDB taxonomy): Bacteria > Bacteroidota > Bacteroidia > Bacteroidales > Porphyromonadaceae > Porphyromonas_A. The sequence goes on from NZ_JAUMXC010000026.1 coordinate 21,618, forward strand.
ACTTCATGCTCGTCAATATATGGGCAGAGCCTTATGGTACTGCCAAGGCAGCAGTGGCTCCGGGTATCCCTTACCTTACCCGCCCCGAAAAGCATGCTTTGGTAGACTACAAGCGTGGCACGGTGAAGGAGGTCTACGACAATATCGAGAAAGATCTCAAGTTGGGTATTACTCTTGTAAACGACAAGTATTATACCCAACCGAAGTTCCACTTCAACAAGAAAGCTGCTTATGCTTTCGCCTCTCGTTTCTATCTGATGAAGGGTGAGTGGCAACTCGTGGTGGACTATTCGAACTATATACTCGGACATGACCCGGGCAAGAACCTCCGCAACTGGGTTCGTTACGAACGTGAACTTGGCTTTAATCGTGTGGGGCTATCCCGAAGATATTCCGATCCTGAGGAGCCTGCAAACCTCCTCCTCTCGTCTACCGAATCCCGTATCGCTCGTAATAATCCGACAGAGAAGTACGGAGTAACTTTTAACTCAATGGACGCGATCTTCAACAACAAAGGAGTGGAGGGTTGTGATAACTTCAAGAAAGCCAACATGGCTTCTCTTTTCCTTTTCAATGCGACAAAAGCTCCGATATCAGACGCTCATTACATATCGAAGTTTGATGAGCTGTCTCTGCACGGGCAGGATGGCACAAAGCCTAAAGGGCTCTATGTGACAAACGTCCTATTCTCGACAGACGAAGTCATGCTCAACCGCATGGAAGCATACGCTATGCTGAGAGAGTACGAACGCTCTGTCGATGACTTGCTCATATACATGAAAGCCAAGCACAATATGGAACCCGCTTGCTCAAGACTTGACTACACATGGACAAGCAGCAGCAACTATAACATTTATACACCATTCTATGGAATGACGATCAAGCAGCTAGCTCTCATAAAGATCATCACAGACTTCCGCCAGAAGGAGTTTGTACACGAAGGCCTGAGGTGGTTTGACCTCCGCAGATTCTACATGTCTGTGAATCGCAACTCAAAGAGTCCTCTGTATCGCCCTCTACGTAAGGAAGACCCTCGGAAGCTGCTCCAGATCCCGGTAGAAGCTATAAACAGAGGCTTAGAGCCCAATCCAAGATGATATGGCATAAGCGACTTTGATAACTACAAGCAAAAAAGTAAGGCATTATGATCAAGAATATCAAAATACTATCCTTTGCTCTCCTCTCTGCTCTCGCAGTCTCAGGCTGTAACAAGGAAAAGCTATCCGATGTGAGTGTGGTAGACAGCAATGCTGTACAACGACAATACACGGAGCTGGACAAGTGGATCAAGGAAAACCTCACACTCCCTTATGGCATTGAGGTCATTTATCGTTGGGAACGCAATTCTGCTCAGCCAGGCAGCTTCACCTACCCACCCAAAATCGAAAACATAAAAGCGGTACTGGAGACAGTCAAGCACTTGTGGATAGACTTATACACGAGAGAAGATTTTGGAGGGAAGGACTTCATGGCAGGTAAAGCGCCTATCAAGATGCACATGTACGGAGGAAAAAATGTGGACAGATATGGCTTTGAGCTATTGTCCAACTCTACGGCTTCCGGCTCAGAGATGTATATATACAACGTCAATGAGTTCGATCCCAAAGACCCAAGCAAGGTCTATGCGCTGATGAGAAGTGTTCATCACCAGTTCGCCAGACGTCTTTCAGAACTATTCAATTACGACAGAGATCTCTTCCTATCGATCAGTCAGAATAGATATATTTCATCTACAGGAGACTTCCTATCTACTGTCCAAAAGGGCATCTACGATCGCAATAGGATCTTTTCGCTCTCAGAGTATGCTCACAAGAGAGGCTTCCTTACCCTGAACTCCATGCTCTCGACCCAAGATGATTTTGCAGAGCTCATCAGTGCGATGATCATGCACACGTCCAAGGAGATAAGACAAGCTGTCAAAATCTCTCTGGTACCATACCCATCCAATGACAACCCGGAGGAAAGGCAAAAAGCTCTTGAAGAAGCCAAGCAAGCGCACCATGAGCTGACAACAAAAATAGAGTTTGTCACCGAATACTTTCGCAAGAATATAGGTCTACATATAGGCAGATTTCAGCTTGCCAGCAACAAACTCATAAGAGCACATTTATCCAACGAAGAAATAAGCGAATAAGAGAGATGAAGACATACGGAATTTACGCACTGCTGACCTTTGTAGTACTCTTCTCGTCATGTAAGGAAGAAGGAGCCTTTTCACACTCTCCTTCAGAAAGGAGTGCACTAAGTATCTCGACGCTTCGTAAGGAGCTTACAGAGACTCCGCACGGATGGAAGGTAACCTACTTCTCCAAGACGGACTCCCTGATCTTCGCCGATCTCAATGCGAAGATAGTAGAAACAAGGTATGAGCAGGAGTATGGTGTCGGGGGACATTATTTTCACATGAAATTTGATCCCAAAGGGACTGTACAGATACGTGCGGACTACGACGAAACCTCGGCCTCCAAAATTCAAGAGAGTGAGTATGAGATCAAGCAAAACACCTTTACCCAGTTGAGTTTTACGACATATAACTATCTTCATAAGTTGGTGGATGACACATTCTCCGCCTCCCCGGACTTTCTCTATATTGGAAAGGACCTGGACGGCAATCTCAGATTTAGGACTCCTTCCTATTTTGAGTCTGCCGGAGAGTACATTCTCTTTGAGAAAGTCACTTCACCCGAAGAGGAACAGAGCCTTGTATCAACAGCCTTGGCCAACAGGCTCTTCTTTGAGGGCATGCGTTACCCACAGATCAAGATACACAAAGGGGATCGGGTCTATTTTGACAGCAATTACTTCTTCAAGTACGATGATTCGTTTGCAACATGGATCAAAAAGAGCAGTCAGAAAAGGTATAGAGTCTTCCTCTACAACAAAAGTCTCCTCAGGGAGAGGTTGGATTTGATCGGCTTGGGATCAGGGTATACCGGCACCGATAGGGGGCTGAGCTTCCAGACGGGGTTCAGATTCAATAAAACTTTTATCTTCAGAGACTTTGAGAGGGTCGGTGATCGCTTTGTCTGCGAGCTAGTACGTGTGTATGATCCCAAGACACGTATATGGAGATACAAGAGCAAACACCTTGCACCTGATGGCGAGCCCACCGGAATGATCGCAGAGATATGTAACAGAGAATAATTCCCTTGAGAACAACGAATAATACAGTCATGAGATATATATTTTTTGCATGTATACTCTTCATCCTATCATGCAACAGACACGAGCAAGATCCGACACAAGAAGACTACGAAAACCTCTTCCCTTTCACGGGTATAGACAAGCCGGAGAGCATAAAAGGTGACATGGTCGTAAGGCCTTGTGACCCCGATCTTGTCCTTGAGAACTATAAATATCCCGGGGATGAAGACGCAACGGAAGAAGATGAATATGAGGTAACGCTCACCTGCGAGTTCAACGAACTCGATAATGCAGGAGGATTCGTGAACAAACCCTCGGCCAGATATACAGTGTCCTATATCAATGAGCACAAAGAGCTGGTGGTGATTCCTTGCGAATCAGCCGCCCCATCTGATAACAATGACACTCATCATATTTCTCCGATGAGGAACGGCATCTCTAAGCAGATCAGATATAAAGTGCGTTCGGGCTTTCCGATGTACTTATCCGTCAATGGTGTAGGCCCTCGCAACTCCAATATCAAGGCGAGCATCAAGGCTGTCTCTACCGACGGGCTTGTAGAGATCCCGGCACTGAAGACCGAACAGTATCAAAATGAAGAGGGACCCAACAAACTCCGAAACCCCTACTGCGAATTCATTATTTTACCCTAAAGCATCGACACGCTAATGAAAATACAATGGCGATATACCATAGCCCTTGCCGGGCTTACCACTCTCTTGGGAGCATGCTCACATCACACATCAGGTGAGGTCGTAGAGAGTGCATATATGGAGCCCCTCTTTCCCGAACCCCGATATGCCTTCTCACGACAGGGTTACAGCAGCGTTGATACACAGGAGTGTGCCTTCATCAGCGAACCGCTCGACTATTTCTATGAGAGCGGACTCAAGGGGGCTCGTTTGGGCTCCACAGCTGACTTCAACAACTATATCGAGTATTACAGAGATGGAGAGTTTGGGGTCAGCCCGAGAGGCGAGATAGCGACATCGGAGTTTGCACAACCCATTCGTGAGCGCGTCCAAGACTACATGGACAACCTCATCGAGACCTCTGCGATCATAGGCGGAAAGGGAGCCGAAGACCCTGTCTTGCACCGTAGACAAGAAGCACAAAAGGGGCATACCGGCTATGTCGGGAAGCACATCGGAGACAAAGATATTTACTTCGTGGATGAGAAGGGATTTGTGGTCGCTGATATCTTCAAGTTTGCAATGATGGGAGCGATCTATCTCGACAAGGTCGTCAATGTCCATCTTGATGAGAAGACCCTCACCCAGCCCGAGACTCAGAGCAAGCACGAAGCCCTCACGATGCAGCCGGGACGCAACTACACAGCTCTCGAACACCATTGGGATCTGGCCTACGGCTACTATGCCTTCTGGAAGCCTCTCGCACAGGCCGAAGGCATACGGGTCATCAGAGACAGTGAGGACAAGATCTTCAGGGCATTTGTAGAAGGTCGGACAGTGATGGAGACCTTCAGGTACGAAGACATGTTGACACAGGCAAAGATCATCAAAGAAGAGCTTGCCAAGGTCATCATCGTACGTGCCACACACCTCCTGGTCGGAGAAAACACGCTTGTCAATCTCGATGAAAGACCTCAGTATGCCTTCCGATTTATCTCTCAAGCATGCGGGCTGATCTACGCCACACAGTTCTTGCGCAACGCCGAGGGCAAGCCCTACTTCTCCCATGACGAGGTAGAGGAGATGCTCAGTGACCTGAGAGAGGGTGACGGACTATGGGATGCCAAGAAGCTCCTCTCCGGCTCAGAGGTCAAAGGCTCTCTATCCAACATCGCAACACGTCTGTGTAAACCCATAGGGATTACACCGGAAGACATCAAAAAATAAGAAAAATCAAGATGATGAAAACCAAAATACTACTTATACTCACGACAATCCTTGCCCTCGGACACCCTTTCAGCCTCCGTGCCCAAGACAATCTTATCATAAACGGAGGATTTGAAAAATTCGTTGCCGGTGGTCTCAGCCAAAGACCCGAAGGGTGGGTCGTGCCCTACTCATTGTCTCCCGAACAAAAAGAGGGACAACGCCCCGGTGGAGATGGCAGCTATTACATGAGGATCTACACCAATAGTGGTAGCTTCTATACGCTCCACAATGCAGATGCCCCCAACCTCCCTGTCACAGAAGGCAAAGCCTACCGCCTTACCTTTTGGCACAGAGGCAACAAGTCCAATATAGCATACAATGTCAGGATGTCTTGGTACGAAGGCGACCAGCGTAAGGACACCTCCAAATACTTTGAGTTCAAGACCACCACATCGTGGCAAGAAGAAGAGGTCTACTTCCGAGTCCCTGAGGGTAAAGGGATCCATCGTGGAGAACTCGGATTCGCTATCAGGTCCAAAAGTGGAGGATCTATAGACTTTGACGATGTTGTGCTACAAGAGTTTGACGGAGAGATCCCTGAGCCTCTCACCCCTCCCACAAACATAAAAGCCGTACGGCACCAACGAGAGATAGAGCTCTCGTGGGATCCCGTCAACGATCCGAAGAGAACGTGGGAAGTCTTTATCGGTTCGCGTATGTTCACTGATATAAAGACAAACAGCTTCACTATAGAAAACTTAAATCCCGGCACCTCATACCTCGTAAGGATCCGTGCGGCACAAGGGGAAAAGAAGTCCGACTTCTCCGATCCCGTCAGATACACGACTGCTGCTCTCGAACGAGCAAAGGACGCTCCGGATCGCACCCCCTATCTCCGCACCGTAGAGCCCGTTGGCAACGTCAAACAACGCCGCATCAAGCCCTATTTCAACGATCTGGGGAGCAACAAAGCCACGATCACATACAGCCTCAACGGCACACCTGTGGAGCTCCAAGACGGGTATCTCGTCTTTCCCGGCAAGGGTTATCACCGTTTGGGTGTGACGATCGACGAAGGCGATGGGAAGAAGTGGAAATTGACTTATCGTATCTATGTTGTAAACTGATAATACCGAACCCTCGATAGCATACATCATGACAACGAAATCAATAACTCTATATACAATCCTTACAGTCCTTATGCTTATAGGTACTCAGGCCTGTAAAGAAGAGGGAAAGACCATCATCCCTGACATCCAAATAGGCAAAGGTGAGTCTCTGAAAGAGGTCTCGCTCCATCGCCGGACAGAGCGCAAAATCCTCCTGAGCGGAGGTAACGGCAAGTACAAGGTCAATATCCAAGACTCTCGCATCGCAGGTGTTTCGATCAGTAAGGACACGCTCAGGATCAAAGGTATCTTCGAGGGCGAGACCTTTGCGACGGTTACCTCTCACGACAAGAGAGCGCAGCTCAAGATCAGTGTCGTGCCCCCCAAGATCGGATTCAGTCACGACCACATAGAGATACATCCGAAGGACCATATCTTCCATGTCAGTCTCGCCGGAGGTGGCGAGCTTGTGACGCTGACAAAAGAGGACCCCGAAGACGTCATATCCTACAAGTGGGACGG
>NZ_JAUMXC010000027.1 GCF_030529325.1 Porphyromonas sp.
TCTTGTATGAAGGCTTGAGATTTTTAGGTGAATTTATAGGAGTGGCAGTAGTTGTTGTATGACTGTTGTACAACTTGTCAACTTCCTTGGTTCGGTATGCTATATAATATATTAGGTTAGTAGGTAATGTAAGAAAGATTGAACCCAAGATTCCTCAGAATCTCGGGTCTTTTTTTTATCTGTTCCCTACATATGAGGACATTATGTTTAACTTTAGTTCATGGTTATGAATATAAAAACTGTAATGAAGGTGGCAGCCTTGTCACTTTTTGTTTGGGTTGCTTTCTCTAACTGTAATGGAAATGATCCTATCAAAGAGAAGCGAAATGCCATTGCCGCAGAGCTCGAGAAGGAAGCAAAGCGAGTGTATGAGATCAAAACATTTAGCTTTGATGACTGGTCTCAGGTACAGAAACCAAACTCTGAAGAGTTTAATAAGTATATGATGCCTGAGCAAAAGGATGATGCTGATAAAACGGAGTCCGGACGCTTTTGGAAGTCTGCCAGCAACTTCGGCTATTCTATGAAGGATCCCAGAGCAAAAGCCGAGGATTTCCCGGTTTACTTTGCCGAGCCGGGCCGGTCAGGGAAGGGTTTGCGCTTAAGGACCAATGAGGGCTTGATGCTCTTTGGTATGGGTTCATATATTATTCCCGGTTCTCTGTATAACGGTCTTTTGAAGCATAGTGAGCTCTTGCTTACTCCATTGAAAGCTACGATGTTTGGCACAGGGTATGCTCTTAAGCCGATCAAACTCATCGGATACTATAAGTTCAAGGCGGGTGAGAAGTATATCAATGGAAAGACGGGTAAAGGCGTCGAAGGTAAGGATCAAGGTTCTATCACTTCAGTTTTCTATGAGATTACTTCGGATGAAACATATCTCAACGGTGAGACGCTTTATACAGATGCTCGTATTGTTGCGGTTGCCAAATTTATCGCAGATGATACAGAGGGTGACGAATGGAAGCAATTTGAAGCTAAGTTTGAGACCATCAATGAGGAAGCCATGAAGACTCTCGACTTTGGAAAGAAGAAATATCGTCTTGCCATTGTGATGTCTTCAAGTGCCAAGGGTGATCTTTTCCTTGGTGCGGTGGGAAGTACCCTATGTGTTGACGAACTGCAAGTCAAGGGAGAATCACTAAAGAACGAGTCTAAATAACGAACCGGATATGATGAAGACGATGATCAAGCCACTTATGATGACGGCACTTCTCCTTGTAGCAAGTGTCGCAGTAGAAGCTCAGACGGCAGAAAGATCTTTTGCCAAGCGTATCGAATACGGTGTCACGGCAGGGCTTAATGTCGGAGCGACAACTCCCATGCCAAAGCCCGCAGAGGTAGATAAGATACACACATGGACTCCGCACATGAATATAGCTCTCAAGGCCTGGGGGACTTACCGATTTGACTCCGATCGATGTTGGGGTATCACTTCAGGTATAGAGTTTGAGAAGAAGGGGATGTATGCCTCTACCCATGTCAGCGGTCTCAATGTCCACATGAAGAAGTATGGTTTTGAGGGTAACACTTATACCGGAGACAACAGTACAGAGGTAGCCAATAGTTATCTGACACTGCCTGTCGTGGCGACTTATGTCACTCCCAACGAAAAGTTCAGGGTGCATCTCGGTTTTTATCTTTCGTACCTGATGCAGAAGGAGTTTAAGGTCACGCTTGACGGAGACGGTATGCTTGATTATAGGGAGTTGAAGAAGGGAGCTCTCGTTGATTTTGACTTCTCCGGGCAGTTCAGTCCTGTTGATTTTGGGGGGCGCTTGTCTTTTGATTACTATTTCACATCTCGCATAGCCGTGACCGGTCAGGTCAATCTCGGTGCTACATCGGTGCTCAAGAGCTCTTTTGACGTGATGCCGTTCAATCTTTACAACGCTTATGGCTTTGTCGGGTTCAGCTACATGTTGTTCAGGTAGTCAGCTTTACCAACGATACAAAAAGAGTCCGTAGGGGTTTTATCCTCTGCGGACTCTTTTTTTGTGCCTGAAAATGAAATAATTCTATGGATGTATAGCCCAATGGACAAGATATTCTTAATTTTGAATGCCGTAGACGAATCGGAGGAACTGACCCTATAAAAGAAGCCATTCCCTCCATGGAGGAAATGGCTCAGAAAAAGTAGCCCCGAGGAGAATCGAACTCCTATTTAAAGTTTAGGAAACTTCCGTTCTATCCGTTGAACTACAGGGCCTCGTTGGAGCTACAAAAGTAGACTTTTTTTAGATTATATGCAAGGAAATAAGCCAACTATATCAGTAATTACAGTCTGTTACAACGCCGCTGAGGATTTGGAAAAGACCATCCGTTCGGTCTTGTCTCAGACCTATCCTCACATCCACTATATCGTCATCGATGGGGCTTCCAAGGATGCCACTCCCGAGGTGTTGTCGCGATATCGCGAAAAGATCGACGTCATCCTCTCCGAGCCGGATCGAGGCATCTACGATGCGATGAATAAGGGGATAGTCCTTGCCACAGGCGATTATGTTTGTTTTATGAATGCCGGAGACCTTTTCCATCGAGATAATACTCTGGCTGAGGCCTTTGCTCAGGTAGGAGCGCCGCTTCCGGGAGTGATCTATGGGGATACCGACATTGTCGATGCAGATCGTCGCAGGCTTCGTCGTCGCCGTCTGTCTCCGCCGGAGGTCTTGACCGCCGGCAGTTTTCGCCGAGGTATGCTCGTCTGTCATCAGTCCTTTTATGCTCGTCGAGATCTCGTGCCGATGTATGACTTCTCTTACCGTTTTTCGGCTGACGTGGACTGGTGCATCAAGGTGCTCAGACGATCCTCCCACAATCACAATACCCACATGGTCCTCACGGACTATCTATCCGAGGGGGCAACAACAAAAAACCACAGGGCATCCCTTCGTGAGCGTTTTGCTATCATGCGCAAGCACTACGGGCTTGTGTCCACCTTGTGGTGGCACTTTGTTTTTGTTTGGAGAGCCTTGTTTTTGAAGTAAGAGTCGGCCTCGGATCGGGCAGCTTTCCGCGATGGATCGAGAAGGTATAGAAGGGTCAAAAATAAGGAGTCTAACTTGAATGAAGAAGGAGTCTAACTTGACGAATCAAGTTAGACTCCTTCTTTTATCCCTTTCGAGAGGGAAATTTTCTCGGACAAGAAATCTTCCCTTTTCTACTGCACTTCCGGTAGGTATTTCCAATACCGTTTCGGCATGTGTTGGCGTTGGAGTTTGAGATTGATGCGCTCTCTGACGGTGATGCTCCGGAAATACTCCTTCCACATTTTTTGGAAGAACACTTCCTCTTCTGATAGTTTTTCTTCCTCTACCTTCCCGTCTTTCAGAGCCTTGGCATCCTCCTCTGAGAGGGTTATGTAGCTTGTGGCTTGCTTGTCGTAGTAGAGCCCTGAGTTCCTGCCCGTATCGTAGATGATCCATTGTTGGTCTGCGTATCTGGCTTCGAAGTGGGAGGCGATGAGGGAAAGTATGTTGAACTGTGGTGAGATGGGGGCAAAATATATGTCGTCTGCCGTGCGTTGGAATCGTACAAACTGGATGAGCTTTCTTGCTTCTCCCGCCACCTTTTTCGCAATGTCCTTGACTCGCATGATGTCCTTGTCTCCGAAGTTCATTTCAAACCCCTCGGGGGAGTCGACTATCTTTCGGATGTATCTGAAGAGGAGCATTTCGACCTCCGGGAGTTCCGACAGCCACACCAGGAGGAACATGTTTTGGGAGATTTTGGAGAGTTTCTTTTCCAAAACTGCCCACACACGTCCGGCTTTTTCGGTATCCGTCTTTATCGGATAAGTCTCATCGACAAGGAGTGGCTTCTGTGCGGACTCCGGAAGGATGGCATCGGGAGAGACCTTCCGTTGGTAGGCAAAAAAGACACAAGATAGTAGTCCCTCAAGGGTTTTGTCGTAGACGAATAGGATCATCTTTTTTGTGTGTGATAGGATTATTCTCCAAAATTCAAGGGGAGTTGCATTGACTTGGCCAAAGCCTCCTGCACCTTCTTTTGTGACACTTGTCTGCGCACATACTCCGGTGTTACCTCATTGATCGTTCGCATCGGGAGATCTCTGCAGACGATGAAGTATTGTGCCCTTTTCATGACAACCCCCATCCTTTTCAGCTGAAAAGAGTGTAGCATGCCGAACCTCCGTGAGGCGAGGATCAACTTAGCCGACTTGACACCTATTCCCGGTACTCTCAGTATGACTTCATAGGGGGCTCTGTTCAGATCCACGGGGAAATACTCCGGATGTCGGAGCGCCCATCCCATCTTGGGATCTACGTCCAGATCCAGGTCGGGATGCAGGTCATCTACGATCTCCTCAGCATTGAAGTGGTAGAACCTCATCAGCCAATCCGCCTGATACAGCCTGTTTTCGCGTATCAGCGGAGGGGTTTGTAGAGCCGGTAGACGACTGTCACCACTGTTGATCGGTATATACCCGGAGTAGTAGACCCTCTTGAACGAAGGCCGTCTGTACAGGGCCGATGCCAGAGTCAATATCTGCTTGTCGCTGTCCGGTGTTGCACCTATGATCATCTGTGTGCTTTGGCCGGCGGGTACAAACTTGGGCGCGGATCTGAACTTCTTTTGCTCTTCGATGCTTGCCAACATCCCCTGATGGATGAAGCTCATGGGACCGAAAACGCTCGCGTAGTCCTTTTCCGGTGCCAGCAGTTTCAGGTTTTCTTCTGATGGGATCTCCAGATTGACACTCATTCTGTCCACATAAGTTCCTGCCTTTGCTACCAATTCCCGACTTGCGCCCGGGATGCTTTTCATGTGGATATAGCCGTTGAATCGATGCACTTCTCTGAGCAGCGTCACGACCCTCAGCATCTGCTCCATCGTATAGTCAGGATTGCGTATCACTCCGGAACTGAGGAAGAGCCCCTCGATGTAATTTCGGCGATAAAACTCGATCGTCAGTTCGGCCAGTTCTTCCGGCGTGAACATTGTCCTTTTGATGTCATTGCTCCTTCTGTTTGAGCAGTAAGCACAATCGTATATACAGTGATTGGTGAGCAGTATCTTGAATAAGGATATGCAACGCCCGTCCGGAGTGAAGCTATGGCATATGCCCCATCCGGAAGCGTTACCTATGCTTCCGCTCGTGTTTTTGCGAGATGAACCGCCGGATGCACAGGATACATCATACTTGGCGGCTTCGGCGAGTGTTTTCAGCTTTTCGATCGTACTTTCATTCATTAGGAAAAGAGTTATTAGCTTTGGGTCTTACTGATACAAAAATAACGCATTTTGCGGTTAAAATCTTAATCCGTCCGAAAATAATTCATCGAGTAGGATAGAGTCTTTTTTTGAGAAGTCGGGGAGGCTTTTTTCTTGTTGTTGCTCTCTTGATATTCTGTAAATATGAGAGTCCCGCCGACATAAATACATCCTAAAATGAGATGTGAAGTGATCAAAAAAAGCGGGTAAATCCTCGTTAATTAACCTGAAATAAGGAGATTCTTCGGAAAAAAGTATTGTTGTTGTGATGAAAATTAGTAATTTAGCGATCAGGACGAAGTCCATAGTGGAGTTTAGCCCCTTGTGTACTTTACGTTTTCAGCGTATTTAGGGGTTCGGCTCTTTTATGGGTTTCATCTTTTTGGTTGAATAAACGGGTCTTTGGGCTCAACCCTTCACTCAAAGTCAGGTGAAGGAAGCTGTGGGAGATCCCTCAGACCTAAGTGTTAACAAAGACGAAACTTTAGACTAATGACGATCAAACAGATTTTGCTGCTTTGTTCGGGATCGTGCCTATTTAGCTTCGCCAATGCCACGAACCCACCGGTAAAGACGTTGGATGTGCCTGTCAAAAAGATCGAAGTGACGGTCACTACAACGGAAACAAAGAAAACGCCGACAACGGCTAATGAGGAGATCAAGCCCACAAACGAGTTGCGCGCTGATAACCTCAACATAAAGGACAAAAGAAGAGTCCTTGAGCTCAGAAAGGCGATGGCAGAAGTATCTGTCGAAGAGCTCGAAAATCCCGCTTCCGATATCTATGGTGAGGACTCCTGGAGCGAATTTGTCAATCCTTTCGCAGGTGCTACATCCGTATCAATCCCCGATACTTGTTCGATAGACTGCACCGAGTTTTCATATCCTCTGACATCCGTCACAGCTACTACATCAAGATTTGGCTATCGCCGTCGCTTCCGTCGTATGCACTATGGTATCGACTTGAAATTGCAAGTGGGAGATACTGTGCGTGCTGCATTTGACGGGAAGGTACGTGTCGTAGACTTCGAGCGCAAGGGTTATGGTAATTATGTTGTCATCCGTCACCCCAATGGTCTCGAGACTGTTTATGGACACCTTTCGAAGCATCTTGTCGGTCCTGATCAGATCGTGAGAGCAGGTGAGCCTATTGCTCTTGGTGGCAACACCGGGCGTTCGACAGGGCCTCACCTACACTTTGAAACAAGATTTATGGGGATCCCCATCAACCCTGAGGAAATCATCGATTTTGACAACGGTATCCCTCTAAGAGATGCATATGTCTTCGTCAAGGCAAAGAGCTTCAGAGGACTTTCGGGAACCAACCAGTTGGCAAGGAAGAAGTCTTCAGGCAACGGATCCAAGATCGTAGTGCATAAGATCAAGCAAGGAGATACTCTCTCTACCATAGCGGCAAAGTATGGTACTTCGGTCAACCAGATATGTAAGCTCAATCGTATTACGACCAAGTCTCTGCTGAAGATAGGTAAATCCTTGAGGATAAGCTAAGAAAAAGATTAAGGGCGCGTTTCGCAGAGGAGTAATAGCACGGCTGCTACCTTCGTGAGTTTATGACTCTGGGGTGATTGTCGTAGTGCGGCGTGTCTGTTGATAAGTGCAGAGTCATTTGTGACTGCACCAGGTAAGGGCTGATTCGGAGAGTTCACTTTCGAAGCGGCCCTTATTTGTATTTGTATAGAATAGAAAAAGATTCATGAAAGAAGATCCAAGACCTATATTCCTTATCGGTTTTTCAGGCGTGGGAAAGACCACAATAGCCCGCCATCTGGCTGAAATCAGCGGGCGCAAATACGTGGATACCGATGCCTATATAGAGAAGAAGTATCATAGTTCGATCTCTGATATGTTCGCTTGTTGCGGAGTGGATAAGTTCCGCAAGCGTGAGACCGTCATACTGATCGAGCTATCTTTGTATAAAGATCTGATCATCGCGACAGGTGGAGGTATGCCGTGTTCGGACGAAAATATAGGCATCATGAGATCCCGAGGTACAGTTGTTTATCTGTACAGCAATATTGACAGCCTTACGGAGAGATTGGAGATCTGCAAGGCTACGAGACCGCTTGTGGCACATCTCGACAAAGAAGGTATCCGTAAGTATGTAGAGGAGACTTTGCCCAAGAGAGAGCCTTATTACAGCCGGGCGCACTATACTGTAGATGTCTCCGGGATGATGACTGTCGAGGATGAAAAGCGCATAGCACAAGATATATATTCACTTTTAACAAAAGGGGAACAATAATAATGAAGAGATACTTTCATAATACACTGACATCGCTTACCCTGCTTTTGGCAGGGTTGGGGATTTCTTCCTGTAGTACGGTAAAGCAGGCTCCGAGACCTGTGCCTGCAGCGCGGTCACATACACCTTACAACGACTATATCAACAAGTATGCCCCTTTGGCTCTTGAGCAACAACACAAGCATGGTATCCCTGCAAGTATCAAGTTGGCCCAGGGTATACTCGAGAGTGGTGCCGGAAAGAGTCGTCTCGCTCGTGAGGCCAACAACCACTTCGGGATCAAATGCCACCGCAGTTGGACGGGTAGAAAGAGTTATCACAACGATGATCTTCCCAATGAGTGTTTCAGGGCTTATGATACGGTGGAGGAGTCTTTCCTCGATCACAGTTATTTCTTGAAAAACAAGCGTTATTCGCGTCTCTTCAAACTCAAGACCACGGACTATAAAGGTTGGGCAAGAGGCCTTCAGGAGTGTGGTTATGCAACCAACAAGGGTTATGCCAATGCCCTCATCAAGCTCATCGAGGACAATAGACTCTACCTCATCGATAAGGAAAATCCCAAGCGTCTCTACGCTTATGACAAGCCTAAGAGTCCGGTATCTGTCAAGTCCAAGCAACCCAAGGTCGAGAGAGGCGTAAGACCTGCGTATATCGGTAACGAATTGCTTTATACCATTGTCCAAAACGGAGAAACACTTGCAGATATTGCTCGTGAGATGGAGATGAGCGAGCGTAAGCTCTCCAAGTACAATGACTTTCCGGAGGGGTATCCTCTCTCAGTGGGAGATATCGTTTATCTTCAACCAAAGAGATCGAAGGCTATCCCCCCTCACTACGAACACGTGGTAAAAGTGGGAGAGTCTATCCACCAGATAGCTCAGACTTATGGTATCAAGCTCTCCTCTCTTTATGCTATCAATCGACTTTCGGACGAGTATATCCCTCGTGAGGGAGATGTCCTCTTGTTGCGATAAAGTGTTTATACTAACCTAATTAACTTTTACTTATGAAAAGAGTGAGTTTGTTTCTTGCTGTTGTTGCGAGTTTATCTCTTTACCTTTTCACAGGATGTAAAAAGGCAGAGACCATGACCGAACATCAACGTTTTATCTCTCAGGTTCAGATCGACAACGCCATCAAGTCCCTAAAGAAATCCGTCGGAGAGGAGCATGCTTTCCGTGTGGAGAGAGGGGTCGTTCAGGTTGCTCTCTTGTGGGAAGAGGGAGACGGCAGTGCCAAAGAGTTTGAGGAGTTCTGCCTCAAGCACTTTGTCAGTGATGACACGCAGTTGAGGACTCTCTACAAGAAACTTGAGTCCAACTTTGAAATCCTCAACGGCTATCTCCACAAGATCGATGCCGGACTCAAGATACCCCTGCACGTCTCCGGGCCTCCTACCACTGATATCGACATGATCTTCGGAGCTTACGATCCCGGGGCTCACCTTGACGCTGACCTTTTTGCGAATAAGATTGCATTTATCACAATGCTCAATTTCCCGCACTATACCCTCTCTGAAAAGTCTGAGAAGGGAGAGAACTGGACTCGCGAGGAGTGGGCCTATGCTCGTATGGGAGACCGCTTTACTTCTCGTGTCCCTGCAGATTTGCGTCAGGAGCTTTCCACGGCACTCACTTCCAATGACTCTTATATCGCAGACTACAACATCATCATGAGTAATCTCGTGGATGATGCCGGCAAGAGATTTTTCCCTCAGGGTATGAAGCTTATCTCCCACTGGGGACTCCGAGACGAACTGAAGTCCAATTACGCTGATCCGGCTCAAGGTGTTGCCAAACAGAGGATGATCTACGAGGTCATGAAGCACATCATCGATCAAAGTATTCCTGCTGTCGTGATTAACAACGAAGAGGTGACTTGGGACCCTTATACCAACAAGGTTTACAAGGGTGATGAAGTCATGCTCGATGCCACTCGTGAACCTGATACCCGCTATGCGCATCTTTTGGAGACCTTCAATGCCGCTAAAAAGCTCGATGCATATTCTCCACACTATCCTACACAGATAGATCGCGCCATAGAACTTGATATGGAGATGATGCTCGATGATGTCGAGACCCTTTTTGAGTCCCTGCTGAAAGATCCTGTCGTCAAGGAGGTAGCTGCGCACATCTCTGCCCGACTCGGTCGTCCTCTCGAACCTTTTGATATATGGTACGATGGGTTCAAAGCCCGTGGCACCATGGACGAACAGAAGCTCACCGAGATGACGTCCAAGAAGTACCCCAATCCTCAAGCACTCAAGGATGATCTCCCATATATCCTCATCAAGTTCGGTTGGACACCTGCACGTGCGCAACAGATCGCTGCTCTCATCGAGGTCGATCCGTCACGAGGTGCCGGACATGCCATGGGAGCACAGATGAGAGGTGATGCAGCCCGTCTCCGTACACGCATATCAGACAAGGGTATGGATTACAAGGGCTACAACATCGCCGTCCATGAGTTTGGGCACAATGTCGAGCAGACTCTTTCGATGAACGACGTCGACTACTACATGCTCAACGGTGTACCCAATACGGGCTTTACCGAAGCTCTTGCATTTCTTTTCCAGGCCAAAGACCTCCAACTTCTCGGCCTTCAAAGCAGTCCCGAACTCGATCAGACTGCCCTTGATGTCTTTTGGAGCTGTTATGAGATCATGGGTGTCTCCCTCGTCGATATACGAGTCTGGCAGTGGCTGTATGCTCATCCCAACGCCACTCCCGCACAGTTGCGCGAGGCAGTCCTCAATATCTCCAAGTTTGTCTGGAACAAATACTATGCAGGCATCCTCGGAGGAAAGGACGAAATCCTACTGGGCATCTATTCTCACATGCTCGCATACCCTCTCTACCTGCCCAATTATGCCGTGGGTCATCTCATCAACTACCAGATCCATGCATATATGGAAGGCCGCCCATTTGCCGGGGAAGTCGAGAGGATGTTTACTGCAGGGCGCCTCATCCCCAATCTGTGGATGAAGCATGCCGTAGGTGCAGAAGTTTCCACAGCTCCCGTCATAGAGGCTGCAAAGGCTGCTCTCGAAAACGAAAGAGGTAGATAAATCCTCTGATAAACCTCCAAAATAACAAACCTCCGCCATCTCAGTGTATCACGGGTGGCGGAGGTTTTCTTTTGGGCTTTCTGAGTTATTTTATCGATGTCCGATAACAGTCCGCGGGGAGCAGGTATACAACTCTCGAAATCGATGTGTCTAACCTGATAAAAATGGTTGTCTAACTTGATGAATGAAGTTTTCTAAGTTGTTGTCGGAGGTTAGACGACTTTTTTCGGGGGGGTGGTACTGCATTATTTCGTCGCCGGAGCTCGGGAGATTCAGGGTTTGGTTTGAAGTTAAATTTAGGGAATATGCAGTTTTTTTGGTAGGGATTTGTGTGTTTAAGATATTCTGCTTACCTTTGCACCGCAATGAAGTGATTCATCTGCTTGTTTTCATTTGATTTTCATAATTGACAGTATGATTCGCTAGCTCAGCAGGTAGAGCACATCCCTTTTAAGGATGGGGTCCTGGGTTCGAGCCCCAGGCGAATCACGAAGGTAGAGGAACTCGGGAGAGTCCCTCTACCTTTTTTTATTTGAGGTCTCGATAGAGACTGATTGAACGATAGGGAGTTGGTTGTCGTGGGATTACCTGCGAGAGGCGAAGAATTGGCGCATGAGGTCTGCGCACTCATCGGCAAGGATGCCTGATGAAATGACTGTCTTGGGGTGGAATATCTCGGTCGAGAATCGTGAAAAACCGCTCTTTGGTTCATCCGCACCCCATACGACACGGGCAAATCTTGCCCATCGGATAGCTCCTGCACACATCACGCAAGGCTCCACGGTGACGTAGAGTGTACAGTCGGAGAGGAATTTTGCGCCCAGATAGTTTTGGGCTGAGGTGATAGCCATGAGTTCGGCATGAGCCGTGGTGTCTAGCAGAGCTTCGGAGCGATTGTGGGCACGAGCGATGACTTTGTCGTTGGTCACGATGACTGCACCGATGGGTATCTCTCCCTCATCGGCTGCCTGCTGTGCCTCGATGAGCGCAAGGCGCATGAAGTACTCGTCGCTGAATATAGGTGCGTTGCTTGTCATTTGCCAAAGAGTTCGTCCTCCTCAAAAATGGTCGGATAGTTAATGTTCAGTTTGTTGAAGACCTCGGTAAGTATGAGCCTGCGGAAGTAGTCCGATTTGTTTGATATCTTATGCTTTTTCACAAAGTGTTGTATCAGTTCGTGCTCCGAGGGTGTGAGCATCATGGCGAGAGGACAATCCCGCCTTTCTTTTTTCACAGATACCTGACGTCTCGCAGGTCTTGTCTTGCTTGGTTTTATCGCCATGCTTTCTGTCTTTTGCCTTACTTCCTATCCCATTGGAGAGAGAGGATGAAGCAGTCCTTGCCCTCAGCACCCCTTACTCTCATCTTGTCACATAGTCCATCACCGTGGTGCTCAATTTCCAGGGTATCTCCCCAAAAAGCCTCATTGACGAAGTGTAGGTCGGCTTGTGCGACATAATGGTTGGTGAAGCGATCCAAGTCCAAGCTGTTCATCGCCACAGATACCCATACGGACGTGTTGACATGTTTGTTGAGGTCGAGATCCGAATACCTGACGATATGATCGATGGCTTTCGTAAATATTTCGTCGCCCTCGATGAGTTTGCGAGGAACGATGGGGAAATCTACGAGAGGTTTCTCTCGGATGCATACATCGTGGGTGATGACGTTGGAGATAGGGGTAGGCCGACGACTCTTCAGGTCTATTGCTACCCAGTGGCTCATGCCTGTGGCGATGACTTCGCCACCTTGAGTGATGATGAATATACGTTGGGTGACCACTCCATCTCTATTGAGTATACCGGTCGAGATGTCTATCGGATGTCCGACCTTGATGCGACGGTCAAACTTGACGCTGAGGCGATGCAACACCCATGTGTAGCCATTTTTGTTGAGATCTCTGATCCCAAACTCCCGACTGTCTGCATGCACCCCGGCAACATGGATCATCCTGCTGATGATCTGAGCGAGGGGATAATCGTTGTTGAGGTCGAGATGAAAAGGCCAGAGTTCGAACCGTATGGTGAATAGTCCGTATATGTCTTCTACTATCATTTGTATCGCTTGAAAGTGTGTTACAAAGAAACACATTATTGTTCAATCTGAGCGATGCTTTTTTTACTTTTTTCTGTCTCCTTGGCTGAAAAGAGCAGTCGGATACTGCCTGCTCTCCTTCCTGATGAAAATGAGCGCTTTCATAGTCTTTTTCTGTGCTTTTTTATCTCTTGTGTCTCGTCTCGTGTCTGCGTGAAAGCCGCTCTCGGAGATAGAAGGAGAGGGTCGGGTTTGCGATATTGGAAAATATTCGTAACTTTGCAGTGGGTAAGTCCTATACGGCCAGCTCCTGATGAATTCCCCCAGGGCTTGACCGCAGCAAGGGCAGTCGGTTGTAGCGGCGCGATATAGTCAGCTTACCCTTTTGCCTCTTTAGCTCAGTTGGCCAGAGCACGTGATTTGTAATCTCGGGGTCGTTGGTTCGAATCCGACAAGAGGCTCTCCCAAAACAAAAAGCGCATTGCAAACAGATGTTTCGCAATGCGCTTTTCGTTTTTCTATTTCGCTTACTTTTTACACTTCGAGAGGATGCGTTCACATGTCTGTCGTGCGCGATCTTCGATCTCATCGGTACAGTATCCGGATACCGTCTTGAGTACCGTCGTCGCAACTACAAGGTCATCCGCAAATCCAAGTACCGGGACAAGAAAATCCGGGATGAAGTCAAATGGCAGGATGAAGTATCCCAAGGCAGCAGCAATATGTAGCTTGCGGTGGAGTGGGGTGGTAGGCGCTTTCATCACATAGTATAGCCTCAACATGGGAAGTAGGACTTCGCCTGCCACATAGCTCCCTATTTTGAGGAGCTTGGCAAAGAATTTCGATTCGGAGAAATGCTTTGCATATCGGGGAATATCTCTAAAAAAGAGTGTTTTTATTTTTTGTGCTTGCATTGTGTTCTGTTGTTATGCTTGTGGAATATAGCTAAGTTACTCAAATTGTCCGAAATCTCATAATTTACGGACATACAGCCCTGATATCTATATGTCTGCTTGTCAATGTATATTGGAGGACAAAAGGGTG
Organism: Porphyromonas sp.; assembly: GCF_030529325.1. Taxonomy (GTDB): domain Bacteria; phylum Bacteroidota; class Bacteroidia; order Bacteroidales; family Porphyromonadaceae; genus Porphyromonas_A. The sequence continues at coordinate 13,650 of NZ_JAUMXC010000027.1, forward strand.
TGGGTACTCCTTTTGTGACAGTCATGACCCATAAGGTGCACAGTCAGAGGGGCAACATTGTTCGTTCACATAGATCTCTGAAAGCATTGAGGGCAGAGAGACAAATTGTCTCTCTGCCCTCAATTTCTAAGCCACGTGTCAGTGGTGCGTCGGAGGATATTTTATCTGTTTTTAAGCACATAAGACGCTCCATCCGATCACCTGAAAAGTGATTTACTCGTCACTTCCAGAGCCTTCGTAGTATAGATCTCCACTCATGATCTGACGTACTCGTCTCACGAGCTCTTCTCCTCTCAATGTTGATGAAATCATGTTGCCTTCCGGATCAATGAGGATGATCATAGGGACAGCTTTGACACCGAACATCCTTGCTGCTGGTGAGCCCCACGCGAGTAGGTCTGAGGCGTGCACCCAGTGCTCTTTGTCGATACCCTTTGAGGAAATGGCTCCTTTCCAAGCCTTTTCTTTATCGTCCAATGAGAAGCTGATAAGAGCCAATTTTTTGTCTTTTGCTACAAACTCCTCATATAGCTCGACGAGGTGAGGAATCTCTCTGAGGCAAGGTCCACACCATGAAGCCCAAAAGTCCAATATGACATACTTCCCTCTGTAATCATTCAAGAACTTCTTGCTGCCGTCAGCCAAAGTCAGTGTGATATTGGGTACTTCCGCGCCGACTTTGAGGTTACGAGCCTTTACGGAGTTGCTGAACGAACGATAGTAAGGGTGATCCTTCAAATCGGGAGAGAGAGCGGAGAGGAACTGCTCTTCGGTGCCTTCTTGAAGCATATGCCCTATCTCGCGCTCCAGCATGAGAGGCGCGAGTGGTGTGTCGCTGTGCTTGAGAAGGAATTCGAGGCGTTCGGCATCGCATTGGATCATGGCTTCTGCTCCGACTCTCATCCAAGCCATATTGCCTTCAGGTGTGTCCAACCATCCCTCTCCTTTCTGTTTTGTGATGATAGAGAGAGAGTCTTTTTGTATCTGAACACATCGGTCTGATATAGCCTTGTACTCTCTGTATAGGTCGTTGTTTTTGGTGCCGGAGACAACCCCACCTCCCGGATATGCCGCTTGGGGGATGTCGATAGTGATGGTCCCCGGCTCTACGAAGACAGGGACTTGACCGTTGTCAAATCCTGTGAGGAGGTACAGCAATATGGGAGAGTTGGCATCCACTTTTTGGATAAATTCAAACTTTCCATCTTTTAACTGAACGGAGTCTTTCGCCACGATACGGTCATACTCGTCAAAGACACTGAGATAGATGGTGGACAGTGTCTTGCCTTCGGTGCGTAGAGCGTTGTTGTGGATACGCCCCTTGATGTGACAGGTGCCTTGTGATAGGGCTGTAGAAGAGCACAAGAGTGCACCAATGAGAGAAAATATAAGTCTGTAAAACATATTTCTTGTTGTATTTATTCGGTTATTCATAGGTTTCTATTCCGTCCATGATGAGCTTCACTTTCATAAGAAGTTCTTCACCTCTCAGATCGAAAGCAATGACTTTGCCTTCGGGGCTGATAAGGACAGTCCTTGGTACACCTGTCACGTTGAAGAGAGAGACTGCCTCTGAGTTCCAGCCCTTGAGTGTGCTGACATGTAGCCAGTTGTCGTGAGAGAGATTGTTCTTTTCAATACAACCTGCCCAATCCTTGTGCTTATCGTCAAGAGAAAAACTGTAGACCACAAACTTATTTCCCGTCTTTTTAGAGTATTCTACTGCCTCCTTGAGTATCGGAAACTCTCTACGGCAAGGTGCACACCATGATGCCCAGAAGTCAATAAGTACATACTTGCCTTTGAGATCTGAAAGTCGGATCTCCTTACCATCGACAGTCTGACCGGAGATGTCCGGAACGAAATTCCCGACCGCAAGATTGGCAGCCTTGATCTGATTGACAAGTTCCTTGTACATCGGCTGCTTATGCAGATGAGCAGGGATAGCTCTCAGATAGTGACGCTCCATGACTTTGGGCGTAAAGAGGTGGAAGAGCTCATATCGGATCAAGAAGAGAGTGGCAGGAGCATCGAGATGCTCTTTGACATACTTCATCACCTTGGTCTTGTAGAGAAGGCTGGTAGCATGGTAGTTGGCCTTGCGGTAAGGCAAGTACAGTGTCTCGCTCTCTTTGACGCTATCGGGAAGATATGAGTACTTACCATAAGGATTGGCACGTACCTCTTTTACATGGATATCGTTGAGCTGCTTATAGCCATTGAATACGTCATTGTTAGGAGTGCCCGATACTTTTGCTCCCGTCGGGAAACGGGCATCAAAAGGTTGGACTTTGATTTTGCCTGCTTCCGGAAAGACTTGGATACTGCCATTGTCAAATCCGGTGATGAAGTACATCGTCAAAGACTCAGGAGCTTTCCCCTCAAAGCGGAATTTTTTGTTGCGAACAGCACTGGAATCTACCGCAACCTCCTTGCCGTCTATTATCGTCTTGAGATAGAGCTTGGAGATCTTTTTGGGGGTAAATCTGAGTGAGTCATTTGTGAGGCTGCCTTCAATCACGAACTTCCCGACAGACTGAGCATGAAGGCTCAGCCCGATCAGAGTGGTCAGAAGAAATAACAAAGATTTTTTCATACTGTTTTGTATCATGTATTTTGTTGTTTTTTCAGAATAGCTTAGTTGCCCAATCTTTCTTTCAAGAAAGCTTTGAGCGCTTCGCCCTTGATGTCTCTACCGATGATGTAGTTGTGCTCATCGAGGATAAACAGAGCAGGCACTCCGGTGATGTTGTATAGTTTGCCCACTTCTCCTTTCCATGCCTTCAGATCCGATATATTGATCCATGGCAGCTGATCTTTTTTGACAGCTTCGAGCCACTTGTTTTTCTTATCATCCATGGAGACCCCTATGATTTCCAGCCCTTTTGGGTGATATGTGGCGTAGATCTCTTTTAGGATGTTATTGTTCAATCGGCAGGGACCACACCATGAAGCCCAAAAGTCGATGATCTTGATCTTACCTGGAATTTTGCTGATCGTGAGCATCTTGCCTTGGGTGTCAGGCATCGTGAAGTCCGGAGCCTTTTGTCCTGTCGAGGTTTTCTGAAGGCGGTCTATCCTTTCCTTCATGATCCTACCACTTACAGAGGACTGAGCGGTTCGTCCAAGGGTAGCATAGAGATTTTTACTGTCCTCAACAGACAGTTCCCTCGCTAAAGCGGTATTCTGTGCAATGTACGCGGAGATGACATTGTCATTCTCTTTTAAGAAGAGCTCTCGACCTTGGAGCTGTCTTTGCTCCAAAATAGTCAAGGTGTCATTGGTGCGACTTGCACTTCTGTACTTACTTTGTGCCAACAGTTCCTGGTACCTCTCTTTGGTGAGTCTGATAGAGTCTTGTGAAGAAACAAGCCACGACTGAAAGTTGAGCCATCTTTCTTGCAGATCCCCTCCTTTGATGAAGGAGCCATCGCCGTCTTTGAGGAAGGCCGTATATCGTCCTCCCGGCTCTGCAATGAACTCAAAACCTCCGGCATACCCTGCCACCATGACATGAACAACCATGGGCTCCGGAACGTCGGCTGAGAGTTCGAAATTCGGTGCGGAAAAGTGTGCTGACCCGAGGGTATCAACTTTGTTTTCCGATACCTGACCTACAAGGATGAGGGTCCCGGAGTCAATGCCTTGTATCTTCCCCTTGACTTCAACTCGTTGCTGCCCGTAGCTTAGGACAGAGACGGAGAGAGTCAGTAGTAGAATTGTAAGAATTTTATTCATAATATCAGTATCAACTTTTGTAGAAGTAAATGTGTGCAAACTGAAGATCCTTTATATTTCCAAACTTTACACCGTCCTTGTCTTTGTCGTAGAATCTTGGTGTGAAAGAGTGGTCAATATCTGCGGATGTAGTCAACTTGATCTCTGCGACAGCACCCTCGGAGCCCTTGTTCAAGCCAATAGATAATATACGTCCGAGATCTGCCACAAAGAGACCCGAGTCCTCAGTCCTGAACTTGATCAACGATACTTTATATCCTTCGGGAGCTACATACATCTCTTCGATATCTCCATTGGAGATGTTGTAACGGAATACTGCACCTCCCTTGGCATAGAAGATATAGTTGGTAGAGAACCAAGAATTGTATGTCAGCGTAGTGGTTGAGATATCTGCAGGAAGGTTTCGGAGAGGTTTTCCGGTGATGGTGAATTGAGGAGCATTTTCCGAAGGATTGTCGTCCTTGCCTTTGCCATCTCCCTTGCCATCTCCTTTATCCTTGTCGTTGTCCTTTCCACCTCCGACCGGAGTCAGTTCGTAGATAAAAAACTTGTTGCTTTCATCTTTGAAGATAAAGAATGGATGTGCCTCTGAGTAATTGTCCCTATAACTGTTGTATGCGTACAAGGCACTTTTTCCTACCGGTGATAGAGCAGAACCCAATGATGAAAAATCTACGTAAGCATCAGCGATCAGATTGCGAAGCTGAACATTGCGTGCTCCTTTCTCATCAAAAGGAAAGGCATCATCCTTGCGCAAGATAAGGAATCGATTCTTTTGCGCATCCCATAGTACAAAGTGAGAGCCTGTGATAGTCGCTGCGGTAACTTTGTATGTGTCATCGGGAGGTGTGATTCCTGCAGGTTGATAGAAGCATAGGAATGTCCTTGCTACGTAGAATCTTCCGTCACGAGATAGGATGCACTTGTAGTCTTTGATACTTGCTGCATCTCCTGTCGCTATTATTTTGCTGAATACAAATGGATCTTCAGCCTGATAAGGAAGTACATAGTTGCCGTGGAACTTTGTTGTCAGCCCAAAAGGTTCGTAAAGGTCAGCAGTACCATCAGCTTTGAACGCACATAAGCTGTGTGCCTCCTTACGGCCTCTTAGATTATAATATGCTGAATATCCGAGACCTATCGAATTGCTGAAAGGCGCTTTATCATCGTTTGGATTGATGTGCTTGAACGCATCTGAAATTATGTTCACTCCGGTAGGTAACTCTTCAATGTTACCTAACTTCATACTTCCTACCCCTCCTCCATGAAGGACGAAGAGGCTGTTTTTGTATATAGGACGAGTAGAGACATATAGAGAAACGTATTTCGAGATAGATGTGACCTTATCTTGGATTTTCAATCTCACTTTGTATTGAGAGGGCTTCCCTGCCGCGAGAGGAACATCCAGATATCCCTTTGTGTGGAGAGTGTCCGTTATAGTTTCGGTTCCTTCTGTCCTGCTGACAAACCATGTGAAGTCGAGATTGTCAAGGTTTTCATACTTTGACTGAGTCAGCGTTACCTCTATACGCCTGGTTATTGCCTCTGTGATAGGTTGTTGCAACTCTACCGTTTCGCCTTGTACTCCGATGAATGTTTTGGGCGAAAACGCGACTTCCTTAATCTCATTGAGGGAGTCAAAGTCATATTCGTAATTGCCTAAATCCTTATAACAAGAAGTCGTAAGGAGGGCAAGTAAACTGAGAGATATAATCTTTTTCATATATGTTTGATTAATCATTCAACACTACATCAGGAAATTCAAATGAGTAAGCTCCGGGATTTTGATCAAATTTCTTTTTGAAGGCCTTGTAGCATTCTATGATCTGAGCTTCACCTCCTATACTTTCGTCCCAGCGTCCTGCCTGTTCGCCTTCTTCACTCCATGATACGACGATCGGGAACATCTGGACAACACAGAATTCTTGTACCCCTTTTTGCTCTAACCATGTGCTAAGCATAAACTTATACTTTGCTTCAGAGTACTTACCATAGTATTTCTCGAGCATGGTTTTGGTCGCGTCTGTATTTGCCCAGCAAGAAGGAGCTATGATCTCGTATTCAAGTTCGGGAAGCATAGGTACCCATAGCTTAGACTTATACATGCTGCCGGGATATTGCCAAGAGAAGAAAGTGTTATATGTACTCATCATGTTCTTGACGGCAGTCTTATTGAGATCTACCATGCTGACATTTTTACCTGCGAAAAGTTCCTTCTCATTGACGGTGTTGGCTTCCAACGCTCCTGCGAGGGAGACAAACCCTGATGAAGTGTAAGCGCCGAGATATTTGTCATGCTCAGTTGTCCAGTAAAATGGCTTTTCGTACTCTGCTTCTTGTACAAATGGAATGTCTATGGTCACCACATAGTTGGGATCTTTTTGCTGTCTGTTTCTCAGCTCTTGTACCGCCGCTATGTTGTATTCCACATATTTTCCCCAGTCTTGAGATTCAGCGTAGTTGTTTTCTTTGAGCGTCTGTATCATAAAGACGTGCTTTTCTGGAGTCCAATCTCCGAGGTATGTTTGGAGCGTCCAGTCCCAATTCTTGGGTTTGCTGAAGGATTCTTTGACCTGAAGTACAAACTCGGAAAATTCTTTCACGCTTGATTTCAGATCAGATGAAGGGTCTTCGGTGTCGAAATAAAGGCATACAGCATACGTCTTATCTCTTTCGGCAGGTGGTGCGACTTCTATCACAACATCTTTCTCGTACTCCTGAGCGGCAAATGAGATTTCAGGGATATGAACATTGATAGCAGGCATGTCCTTGACATCCTTTGCTTTCATGACAAGTTTCATAGGCTTGTCAGACAAGTAGCCCAACCGTTTTATTTTTACGGTTACGGGGACCATTTCCTTCTCCCTTAGGACATAATCGGCAAAGTTGATTTCCTGAGTAAGCTCTGCCTTGAGAGCATAGTCAAAGTAAACTCCGTCCGAACTTTTGTCGTAGAACGGCGGCTCCTGATGCTTACAAGAGCTTAGAGCCATGATGCTCGCCAGGATTAGGACAATTAGGATATTATTTTTCATCATAATGGTATTCTTTTTGTTATAGTTACTTGACAATGTCCTCACTTTTCGGCTTTGCTGTCCTTAGTTTGCTCGGATTCGATCGTCCATCCGTATTCTTTTTCTCGATCCGGTAGTTGGAAGACATACTGCTCCTTGCCCATAGGTGTCACGGGGCAGTTGATAAATGTCTTGAACGCATGACGTTTAAGGAAGAAGAAGTATTGTCCTTCGGCATAAAACTCCTTGCGGTACTCTTTGTCAAGTTCCCTGATACGCTCCTCTTCGGAGTTGATTTTTACGTTGGAAGCGGTAGCAAAACCTCTCTTGTTACGCACTTTGTTGAGGTGCTGTGCAGCCTCACTCAGAGGTGACATTTCGCATAGGATATAATACATTTCCGGGATGCGGATCAGAGGTATTATCTCTTCTTCATTTTGGATGTATTTACGTGATAGCACCTTTCCCTGGTCATTGAATCTTATAAATCCGCTTGACTTGGCTCTGATGTCCTCTGTCTCTGTCCCGGTGGTTTCGTACAAAGCATTGAATGTTTGGACTGTTGAGTGATAGAGTGCTGTGATATCTTTGGGATTTTCAGCAAATATGCTCTTCACCTTATCAGGCATCTTGTTGAGATTGACTGCAAAGAGAGCTTCCCTGTATTGAGCAGGATCATCAGCATTGTTTACTTGTAGATCAAGGCCGCATTTATCGAGAGCTTCCTTGGCATGCATGACAGCCTTGGGGGCATCGCCTGCATAGCAGTAAACTCTTGCCAATAGAGCATTGACAGCATGATAGTTCAATCTGCATCTTCTATCTGCATTCATGTCGATCAACTTTGACTCTGCCTCGTGAGAGAGGAGTCGTCTTGCCTCATTCAAGTCCTCGAGTATCCTTTTTATGATCTCTTGAGCTGAGAGTAGAGGCAACTTACTGTCATCTGCTACCACACGATAAGGGATGCTCAACGCTGTAGGCTCGTCCTTGTAGATCGGTCCCCAACCACGCAACAAGTCAAAGTGCACATAAGCTCTTACTGCGAGGGCTTCGCCTCTGACCATATTACGAGTCTGTTCATTTTTCAGTACTGCTGTCCCATTTTGGTCCAACCACTTTATGAGGTTGTTGGCATTTGCAATGATGTTATAGCTTGTGATCCAAGAAGAAGCAAGCAAAGACTTTGTGTTATAGTCATTGGGTGTATCTATATTGTAGGTATATATTTTAGCCCTATCGGTGTCTCCTTTGGGTAGCCAGTCATATATCTGTGCCATATGATCAAGCAGTCCAAATGACAGATTGCTTCCATAGACCTCACTTTTGGTCATAGTGACATAGAGACCTGCCAAGGCACTGAGATATCCGTTTTCTGTTTTATAAAGATCTTGTGCCTTGACATCAGTCTTGGGACTGACATCAAACCATTGGTTGCAGCCCGACGTGCTAAATATCAGCCCTAAGAGTATAGTTGCTGATGCGGTTATTTGTGATATTTTGTTTTTCATATCGATCCTGAACTTATTACTTGAACATTATAGACATGGATAGTGTGTATGATCTCGCAAACGGATACTCAAGACCTCGTTCCATGCGTATGGTCGATACTCTGAGGAGATCGTTCGTTGTGAAGCTGAGTGAGAGCAATTCGATATTCAACTTCCTGAGGAAATCAAACTTCTCGCTTCTCATGCGATACCCAAGATTGACTGTTGCGAGTTTCAGTTCATTATCATCCATGATGAATCGTGTACTTGCAGGGGTTTCGTCACCTGTTGCGACAAACTTTTTGAATCTTGCCACATCTCCTACTTTTGTCCAGCGGCCTTCCATTGCACGGCGGTCGAGGTTCATGGAGAGTTCCGAATTTTCAACTTTGTCAACAAGCGTACTATTGTAGATGATACCACCGTACTTGTACGTGAAGCCCATTGAGCAGGAGAAGTCTTTCCAGTTTACACTGCTCGTGATTGTACCGGAGACTTTGGGCGAAGTATCTCCCACTGGCACTTTGTCGACAGGATCCCATTCAAACGTCTTTGAGCCATCTCTTTTCAAGAAGAGTTCTTTACCTGTTATCGGATCTATACCGAGAGAGCGCACTGCATGAAGGGTCGTAGTAGATCCTCCCACCTGAAATACCGGTAGCGGAGCCTTGTCGGATTTCAGTTGTTCTTCGTTTACTTTTCTCAAGTAGTCGGATATTTTTCTGATCTTATTCCTGTTGTGGTTGGCATTGGCAGAGACTGTCCAGAAGAACTCACGTGCCATATCTTGAGCCACTATGACATTGAGAGTAGCATCTATCCCCCTGTTTTGCAACTCTCCTGCATTTATCGTCATGGACTCAAAACCTGTAGATGGTGCCAAGTCATACTGAGTAAGGAGGTTGTGGGTGATATTGTTATAATAATTGAGCGTTGCATTTACTCTGTTGTTCCAGAAGCCGAAGTCCATACCAAAGCTGAAGTTGCTGGTCTTGGCCCATCCCAGATTTGGATTATTGAGTCCCGAAAGTACTGCTCCGAGGTTGGAGAATGACTTGTATGGAATCATTGTGTTGGAGAAGGTGTAGAACTCTATAGCTTCGTATGGATTGAAGTCCTGAGCCCCGGTTATACCGTATGTGGTACGGAAGACGAGGTTGGATACTCTTCCTTGGAGCCAACTTTCCTGATGAGCATTCCATCTGATACCTGTAGACCAGAATGGAGCAAGTCTCTGTCCTGCGCCAAAACGTGATGAGGCCTCGCTACTGAGGTTGAAGTCAAATGAGTACTTGTTGTCGTAACTGTATGAGAACTGGCTGATCAATCCCATCGAACGAGATAGAGCTTCTGTACCTCTTGGATCCGAGTCCATCTTGTATCCAAAGATGAAGTCATCCATGTGCACATCGGGATATCCTGTTGCGCTTAGGTTGACGTAGTTGTTGCGGTCCTCTGATATAGTCCAGTTACCAAAGAGGCTTATCAGGTGTTTGTCTATCGGCAAGTTCCAGTTTACGCCGAGGTTGCTTGACCATGATGACATCTCACCCACACTCTTCTGATAGCTACCCTTTTTTGTAAGGTCGGATACCTCTACAAAGGAAGTGTGATCTGCCGGTAAGAATTTTTCAGATCTGGCGATCCCTCTCGTGTATGAGAGTTGTTCCGAGATACGTAGATTTTTGAGCAGTCGATACTCTATACTAAGGTTGTTGGCAATGGTCATGTTATTGGTGAAATCCTTTATGCCCACATTTGCATTGTACAGCGGATTGACGATTGTCCTCGCGTTACCTGTCGATCTGTGGGTGTCAAGGGTAGGGGCGTATTCACCGTTTTCGTCCGTAGGTATGTAATAAGGATTGATCCTTGTATAACGTCCGAAGGCACCATAAGGAGAGTTGTATCCGTCACTTTCAGATAGATTGATATCTGCTCCTACTGTGACTTTCCCTTTTCTATAACTCATGTTGAAGTTGATCCCTTTGGTATTGTTTTCCGAACCCTTCATCACACCGGGGCTTAGTCCGGCGTTCAGGTTTATACTATATCGGAATACATCTGTACCACCACTTGCATTGAGGGAGTGTCTTTGTTGAAAGGCAGTTCTCAAAGGTTGAGACAACCAATAGGTGTTGACTCCTGCGAGGACATTTCTCAAGTATCGGTTATACTCGTTCATTTTTGATACATCTGTTTCCTTGTAGAGTCCTGCCGCTACCTCTGCTGCCAATTTCTCTCTGGCATCCATCATGTTGTAGTCTGTGAGATCCGGAGCTTCTATCGTGAGGTTTCCGTTATAAGAGACTGACAACGCTCCGTCACGTGCAATCTTGGTCTCGATGACTACGACCCCGTTAGATGCTCTTGAACCGTATATAGCTGTTGCTGCAGCATCTTTGAGGATTGTGATATTTTCGACACGCTCAGGGTCAAGCTCCAATATGCGTGAGATAGGGACGATAAATCCGTCCAATACGAAGAGAGGTGTATTGGGGCGAGCAGAGACGTTGTCGAGCATGAGGTCCATAGACCCTAGTTTTGCAGCATCTCTGGAGAATGATTGTTCCCCACGCATGAGGAATTCGGGGCGTGCATTGGGGTCTGACCCGCGTTGCTGATTTTCAAGTATTTTGAAACTTGGGTCAAAGAATTGTAAGCCTTTCAAGAGATTGTTGGGGCTCATCTTCTTGAGAGCCTCTCCCTTGACTGTGACATAGTTCCCTGTAAAACTACTTTCACTACGCTTGCTGATACCGGTGACGACAACTTCTCCGATGGTCATCGCATCAGGATTGAGGAGGATGGTCATATCGGTGTCCGGTCCTTTTATAGGTAGGGAGACCGTCTCAAATCCGACAAACGAGATACGCATCGTGGTTTTTTCTCGTGCCACGAGATTGAACTTCCCGTCTATGTCTGTCTGCATCCCTTTGGGAGCACCGGTTTCGCTTGTGTCTATGATCACCACGGTTGCTCCGGTGAGAGGCTCTTTGGTGTCTGCTGCCAATACTTTCCCGGATATGGGGAAGCGAGCTGCTCCTGAACTTTTCTGAGGACCGGTAGATTTAGGATAGAAAGTGATACGTCGTCCATCCTCATATTTTACCTCGATATTTTGACCTTGGAGGAGTCTCTCGATCACACTGTACAGTGGTTCGTTGTTTGCATTGAGGGTTATCCGTTTGTCTATGCCGATGAGTCCGACATTGTTGTAGACTATGGTCGCATTGGCTATTTTTGCAGCTTTTTCAAGGACTGTCCCCATCGGTTCATTGCTGACTCGCAGGGTGATCTTGTCGGCTTTCCACTTGTCAGAGCTCTGAGGCCTTTGTGCAAATACCAGTGCCTGAGTCCCTAAAGTCACGATACATATGAGGATCATGAGCCTTTGTAAGGTTGTGAGTGTTTTTTCTGTTTTCATAGCATAATGTTCTGATAAATTCGTGTTTAGATGATGTTTTTGTTTCATCTATTGTAAGAGCCTTTCAAGTATATGTGCATTTTTTTGGTCGGTGTTGTATTTGGCTTTATACTCTTCAAATAGAGGATCGACGCGTTCAAGCTCTTTCCCTCCAAGAATGAAGTTGCTCATCAGGCGGAACAATATATGGTCTCTCTGGTCCCCGGAGTAGAAGTCTGCGAAGAGACGATACATGTCTTCGAGTGTGTTCGGAGCCTTGTATGTGCTACTCGCCCTTGCGGCCTCTTTTTCTTTTTGGAAAAAGCAGTAGCGCATCAATAGGGAGACATATTCCGGACATCTGAGAACTGTCATGCTTGATCTCAAATTGTATCCGTCCATCACACTCCAATATTCTCCGATCTCTTGTCGGTCGATAGGGAGTTTTCTTGTATCTGCGTACATCACGGGGTACTCCATAAAAGAAGTATATGCCAGGGCCTCTGTCTCTGCCGATATGTACTCTGCTACTGCAGGGCTTATTTTGTCCGCATTTTTCTGAAGCAGGTCAGATGTCACTTGGAGCAACTTGTGTGAGTCTCTGAATCTGTCTTTAGGTTTTACATCAAGTACGACAAGACCCAGTAGGTTGCTACGGTACTTCATGTTTGCCTTTACCTGATCGATGGTGCGATAGAGATTGCTACCTGCCATTGCTCGATCATCTCCGGAAAATCGAGCTTCTGCAATCTTTTTGCCCTCGTATCTGATATTTACATGGATGCTGTCTCCGGGTTCGAGGAAGACTTTGGTTTTTCCATTGATTGTGAGTGTTACCATTTCATCGGTATCAAAAGCAAAGTGATGTTCCTCTCCGGGATTGGTATGGAACTCTGCCTTGATCAGAGGGCTTTGTACACAGTCGAAGTATATCATGTCTCTCTGAAATCCATGCACTTGAGCGCTTAGGACTGTCCTTTTGGTTTGTGCCGCCATCGATACCGACAGCAACCCGCATATTGCGAGCGGCAGTAGTTTTTTCATTTTCATGATAGAAAAGTGATGTAATTAAAGAAATTTAGGTTGTCTGAAAGTTTTTCGATTGATCGACTTGGTTTTGTTTCTTATGTGCTTTTTCCTCCGGTAAATATTCCGGTTTTGTTGCCAATGTCGAAAAACGGTTAGCAATTTAGTAAAAAACTGTAAGATTTGCAAGGAACTCTGTGTTTGTTTTTCTGTTCATATCATAGTTTTTGTGGTCAACGGTGTCAGATGAGATTTGTCGACTTCTCATCCTCGAAAACAGAGGGATTCAGGGTGGGGTGATTTTTCCCTCAGATTCGGGGTTAGATCTTAAATTGGGCTTAACAAAATGTAAAATAACCGCATTTCGATTGTATTGTCCTTAGAAACCTGTAACTTCACCCCTCAGATTTATATAAACACAAGAAGACAAACAATGAAAACTTATTTCACTCTAAAGACATCAAGACTATTCGGTGTCATGGCCCTCATGTCAGTCATTTTTATATCTGCAGGTTGCGCCGGAAATGCCAAGAAGCCCGGATATACCATCTCCGGTACAATTGAAGGTGCAGCCAATGGAGATTCCGTGTATCTCGAAATCATCAAAAATGCAGAGTCAAAAGTCCTTGGTACTGCCGTCATACAAGATGGCGCATTTACGCTCGAAGGAACTCAGGACTCCATCATCGTATGTTATCTGACATGCTCGACATCGTCAGACGTCTTCAGCTTTCCATTCTTTTTGGAAAATGGCAACATAATGGTGAAGGTGGAGAGCGGACAACCATCTGTGACAGGTACAGCTACAAACGATATCTACCAGGAGATCCGAAACAAAACGGCTGAGCAGATCCGTCGTATGAACGAAATCGATCAAGATGAGTCTCTCACCGAGGAGCAGAAGGAGGAAAAAATGGATGAGGCAGAGATGGCATATGATCAAGCCTTGAAAGATGGCATGGCGAACAATATCACCAATCCTGTGGGTATATTCCTATTCAAGGAAAGATACTACGAAAACAGCTTGTCTGAAAATCAGGAACTCATCCGTCAGATCCCAAGCGAATACATGAATGACCCTTATCTCATCGGGATCAAAAGACAGTTGGAACACCAGGAAAAGACCGATGTGAGCAAGCTTTTTACAGACTTCTCGATGCAGACTCCTGAGGGGAAAACGGTCAAGCTATCGGACTATGTCGGTAAGGGAAAACCTGTTTTGGTAGACTTTTGGGCAAGTTGGTGTGCTCCTTGCCGTCAGAGTATGCCTGCGCTCATCGAGATATATACACAGTACAAGGGTAAGTTTGAGATCGTCGGAGTATCTTTTGATGAGGAGGTTGAGTCTTGGAAAAGAGCTATCAGCAAACTCGAATTGCCATGGCCTCAGATGTCTGACTTGAAGGGTTGGAAGAGCGAAGCCGCAAAAGAGTATGGCATCCACTCTATCCCTCACACATTGCTTATTGACAACGACGGTGTCATCATCGCTCGTGACCTCAAGGGAGCAGACCTTGCCAAAAAACTTGCAGAAATATTGAAGTAAATATTAGTATGACTTAGAGCATCCTACAATAATCAGTAATAGTTAGGATATTTCCGGTCATTATATCGCATCTGCGGTGTCCCTCATCGGGGGACACCGCTTTTTTTGTTTATGTAACCGGATTCAAGGACTTGTTATTTCAACGATATTGCCGAGAATGCATCGGTAGGAGCATTCAAAAGTAAGGGGTGGAGACTTACTTTGGTAGTTGTCGAAATCCTCTCTGTTTATGAAGTCTTGCGATGCGGGACCTCCATATGTACATCTGTCGAAATTAAGTTGTCTAACTTCATTTCTCAAGTT
>NZ_JAUMXC010000028.1 GCF_030529325.1 Porphyromonas sp.
GAGCATCTGACTGTTAATCAGAGGGTCCTTGGTTCAAGTCCAAGAGGAAGAGCAATGGGGTTCCGTGCCACCTCAGCCAAGTGCACAAACAACATATATTTCTTTGGAGATACATTCTTCCTTAGCTCAGTCGGTTAGAGCATCTGACTGTTAATCAGAGGGTCCTTGGTTCAAGTCCAAGAGGAAGAGCATCTCACAGTGGGTCTTACAGTTTTTTGTGGGGCCCACTTCTTTTTTTCGCTTTGGTGTCGGGTATCCTCTTTTGGATTTTTTGTATATTTACCAATTAAATATGATCATCTGTAGCGAAATATTAAGCACTATATAATTATGAAGTTTAGAATCTCCAGCGACAGTTTGTACGCACATCTATTGCAGATCAGTAAGGTAATCGTACAGAAAAACTCTGTGCCCATTTTGGATAGTGTTCTTTTCGAGCTGAAGGGCGAACAGCTTGTGCTGACAGCTTCGGACGGAGAAACACGTCTCGTCACTCGTCTCGAACTCGATGATACCGATGGCGGGCAGATGAGTATAGCCATAAAGAACAAGATGCTCCTCGAGCCACTCAAAGAGATCTCGGGACAGACCATCTCGATGACTGTGGATGAGGAGACTATGCTTGTGACTGTGAAGTATCAGAATGGTACGTTCAGTTTCAAGGCTCAGAGTGGGGAGACTTATCCTGCTGTTGCAGAGCTAAAAGAAGAGCCGGTCACGATATCTATCCCTCAAAATATCTTCCTTGCGGGAATCGGCTATACTATCAATGCTACGAGCCCCGAAGATGCTCGTCCTATCACGACCGGTATTCACTTTGATGTGAAGCCTGACCACATTACTTTTGTGGGGACGGACGGATTCCTCCTCTCGATGTACAAAAACAATAATGTCAAGCTCGGACTTGATACTACTTTCACGTTCCAAAAGAAGCCTGCTCTCCTCTTGAGAGCTTTCCTTCATAAGGAAGAGACTGCGCCTCTTGATCTCAAGATCTATGGTACTCATGCAGTCATAAAGACTGAAAACGTGGATATGGTGTGTCGTCTCATCGAGGGTAAGTATCCTAACTACTTGGCGGTTATCCCTAAGTTTAACCAAAATGAGATCATCGCCGACCGTGTGCAGTTCTTGTCTGCCTTGAGGAGAGTTTCGATGTTTACCAATCAGGCGTTCAACCTTATCAGTTTTGATATCTCGGCAGATCGTCTGCACCTCAAGGGGAACGATACGGACTTCTCAACGGCAGCGGAGGAACAGGTGCCTATCTCATATACGGGCAATCCTCAGTTGGTATCGTTCCGTTCGACCCAACTCATGGAGATCCTCAACTATCTCAACAGCGAAAAGATATCATTCAAGCTCGGAGATAAGGCTACTCCGGGACTCCTCTCTCCATTTGAAGTGGAGGATGGTGAGGAAATAACCTCTCTTGTCATGCCTTTGATGAGCTAAAAAATAAATATCAAACACATAATGACTGACAATACAATAGCTCCACTCCTCAATCTCGATCGTCCGATAGTCTTTTTTGACCTCGAGACCACCGGGGTGGATGCTGCAAAGGATAGGGTTGTAGAGATCTCTATGCTCAAGGTCTTGCCTGATGGTAGCGAAGAGGAGTACTACTCTCTCATCCATCCGGGGATGCACATACCTCCATCCAGCAGCGCTGTACATGGCATCACTGACGAAAAGGTGGCGGATGCGCCGAGGTTTGAACAGGTGGCGAGGGAGATTGCCGGATTTTTTGAAGGTGCGGACATTGGAGGGTACAACTGCAATAAGTTTGATGTCCCATTGCTCGTGGAGGAGTTCCTCCGTGCGGGTGTTCCCGTGGACTTCAAGACGCGCAGGATTATCGATGTTCAGGTCATCTTCCATAAGAGAGAGCAACGGACTCTGTCTGCCGCATATAAGTTTTACTGTGATAAGGACTTGACCGAAGCGCACACCGCGGCTGCGGATACTCGTGCGACTTATGAGGTGTTGCGTGGGCAGTTGGGCAGGTATGCCGATCTTCCCAACGATGTGCAGGCACTTGACGAATACACGTCGTATCACAAGATTGTGGACTTTGCCGGTCGCCTTATATATAATGAACATGGGCAGGAGGTGATCAACTTCGGTAAGCACAAGGGTAAACTTGCGGAGGTCGTACTGAGAGAAGAGCCTACCTACTACGACTGGATCATGAAGAGCGACTTTGCGCGTGATACTCAGATGGAGTTCATGAAGATAAAGATGCGTATGGATCAGAACAAGAGATAAGTGCTGTCACAAAGAAAATATGTCTCTAAAAGATAAAAATATAGTCTTGGGAATCACGGGAAGTATCGCAGCATACAAGTCTGCGGTGCTTGCGCGTCTTCTTATCAAGGCCGGAGCTCGTGTCCAAGTGGTCATGACTCCCGCAGCCAAGGAGTTTATCACGCCTTTGACTCTTTCGACCCTTACGGGAAAGGATGTCATCAGTGAGTTTTTTAATGAGCGTTCGGGCTCATGGAACAGTCATGTGGATCTCGGCCTGTGGGCTGATGCCATGATTGTGGCTCCTGCCACGGCTGCAACACTGGGCAAGATGGCTCATGGTATAGCAGACAATATCCTCATCACGTTGTACTTGTCGTGTCGTGCAACGGTATTTGTCGCACCTGCGATGGATCTTGATATGTTTGCACACCCATCGACACATGAGTCGTTGGATATCCTCCTCCGTAGAGGAAATCTTGTCATCGAACCCGGTGAGGGTGAACTTGCGTCTCATCTCATCGGGAAAGGGCGCATGGCAGAGCCGGAGGAAATTGTGGCTGTCCTCGAGGAGTACTTCAAGGAGGATAGACCTCTTGCCGGAAAGAAGGTGTTGATCACTTCAGGTCCTACGTACGAGAAGATAGATCCTGTGCGTTTTGTGGGCAATTATTCGACAGGGAAGATGGGGTTGGCTCTTGCTGAGGCTTGTGCTGCAGCCGGTGCGACGGTCGTATTTGTCACAGGTCCTGTGCATCAACTCCCTCAAGGTCAGAATATCGATATCATCAAAGTTGAGAGTGCGATAGAGATGCGTGATGCCTGTCTCAAGCATGCAGACTCGTACGACCTTGGGATACTGTGTGCCGCAGTTGCGGACTATCGTCCTGCTACAATGGCGGACTCCAAGATCAAGCGTGAAGAGACCGGCGCGATGACACTCCATCTCGAGCCTAATCCGGACATAGCAGCTACACTCGGAGGTATCAAGAAAGAGCATCAGCATCTCGTAGGCTTTGCTCTTGAAACGGATGCTACGCCCGAACAAGTGCTTGCAAAGATGCATCGAAAGGGACTCGATATGATTGTCCTCAACAGCTTGGCTGACAAAGGGGCAGGATTTGGTACGGAAACCAACAAGATAACCATCTTTTCAGCCGACGGCAGTTTTGAGGAATATCCCTTGAAAAGTAAAAAAGAAGTCGCAAAGGATATACTTTCTTCAATCATCGCTCATGACCTTTTGGCGTAATAAGTACATGATGCGCAAGCTGATATTTCTCGTGTTTTTGCTTTTATCTACACGAATGGTAGGGATTGCGCAGTTCTTTTCTCCCTATGTGAGGGTCACGACAAATACAGTGGGGGGACAGTCAGCTCTTCATTTCGACAAGATCAAACAACGGTTATCAGACCTCATGAAATCGTTTTCTCCAAAAATAGATTGTCCTGCACCATCTCTGCCCATCGATTGCGAACTTACACTTAATATTATTTCCGCAGAGGGTCCTCAGTATATAGCTGATGTGACGTTGCGCATGCTTCGCCCGATATACGAACGCAGGGAACGCAGTCTTGTCATACAGACCGGAGAGAGGGGGCTTACCTTTGAGTTTGATCCATATAGTATATCTCTCCAGCAGGTTGCAGGCCTGCCCGAAGATCCTTTTTTGAGGCATATCTACTACCATCTCCTCGTCGGAGCATGGATGTACTATGATAGTTTTGGCGATCAGGGAGGGACACCGTTTGTGGAATACCTTTCGGCTCATGGCACGGAATTTTACAAGCAGACCTTCTCGATAGATCATGCCTCAAGCGGCATCCGGCCGGAAGAATTGATCCCTCGACTTAAAGAACAAGCATGTGGGCTATTTAGGGAAGGCTACTTCATCTACCATCGCAAGGGGATAGATCAGTTGTCTCGAGACAAAGAAATGTATATAGAGGCTTTGTCTTTGACCCTCGATCTTTTGGAAAAGGTCAAAGATGAGGAACCTGCTCATCCTTTGCTTTCGCTCTTTGCAGATACCAAGTTGGCAGAGATCCGACATTATCTTGGGATAGAAGAGTCGCCTAAGACAAGGGCGATTGCTCTGAGATTGGCTCGTCTCTTTCCTACATATCAACAGTAAATAAATGATACAACATATATACATCAAGGACTTTGTACTCATTGAGGAGTTGTCTCTCGAGTTACAACCCGGATTTCTTTCCATTACCGGTGAGACCGGGGCGGGAAAGTCTATCCTTATCGGAGCTATCGGGCTTGTCTCGGGCAGTCGTGCCGATAGCAAGGCTGTGCGCGAAGGAGCGGCAAAGGCTATTGTCGAGATATCTTGCTCAATGATTCAAAATGAGGCTCTGCTGAAGTTGTTTGAGGAAAATGACCTTGATGTCGGTGACACTTGTACGCTCCGTAGAGAGGTAACTTCCGCAGGAAAAAGTCGTGCTTTCGTCAATGACACCCCCGTCACTGCCAACGTTATGAAGGAGGTGGGAGGTTATCTGATAGATATACACTCTCAGCATCACAATATGCTCATCGGTGATCCTAAGTATCAGATGTTTGTCGTGGATACTTTGGCGGGTACTCATGCTTTGTTGTCAGAGTACAAGCAGGTATATAATCTCTACAAAACTTCTCAAAAGCACCTCGAAGAAGAGCGACAACGCATAGATCAGCAACGCAAGGAAGTAGACTACATACAGTTTCAGTATCAACAGCTTGCCGATGCTCACATCCTTCCTGATGAGATGGAAGATCTCGAAGAGCGTCTGGCAATAGCTCACAATTCGCAAGAGATTACCGATGCTCTGCACACCCTCTCGGGTCTTTCTGAGAGGGGGGAGAGTGAGTCTCCTCTTGATGAGATAGCAATGACAGTGAAGCGCCTCAACAAGGTAAGAGATAGCTATTTGCCCGCTGCTGAGATGGCTGAGCGACTTGAGGCGTTGCGTATCGAACTTTCGGATCTTTCGGCTCAGTCTGCCGATGCTGTGGATAGCCTTTCTATCGATAGTAATGAGATCGAAGCTCTCGAGCAGCGTGCTGACTTACTGCAGTCTCTCCTTTTCAAACACAACCTGAAAACGACGAGCGAACTCATAGCCCTCCGAGATGGGTATGAGTCTTTTATCCAAAGAATAGACGATGCTGATGGATTTCTTGAACAACTTGAAAAAGACGCGGCTACAGCTCTTGTCAAGGCAAAAAAGCTTGCTGCCGAACTTACAACAAAGCGTCAGTCCGTTTCGGCAACATTACTTCCTGAGATCGATAAACTCATCAAGGAACTTGGTATAGCCGGTGCGACATTTAGCATTGAGTTATTACCTACCGAAGACTTGACGTCCAACGGAGCTGATAAGGTCTCTTTCCTTTTTGCCACAAACAAGCAAACATCACTCCGACCCATCCGAGAAATCGCTTCAGGGGGAGAGATCTCCAGGTTCATGCTTGCCCTCAAGACGATTCTTGCTTCCCGTGCCGTACTTCCTACCGTCATCTTTGATGAGATAGATACCGGTGTGAGTGGAGAGGTTGCAGGTAAGCTGGGAAAAGTCATGCGGACGCTTAGTCATAGCCTTCAGGTGCTTACCATTACTCACCTTCCCCAGATAGCTGCCCTTTCTGATCACCAATATGTGGTGTCCAAACGCGAAGAAGATACTACCTTCGTAACTACGATCGAAGAGGTTGTCGGCGAAAGTCGGGTGCGTGAGATTGCTTCCATGCTTTCGGGAGCAGACGTCACCACCGCGGCTATGGATAATGCTAAAGCCCTATTGCTCAACAAATAGAATGATAAGAAAGATATGAAAGATAATGAAATGATATTTGGCATCAGAGCCGTCATAGAGGCTTTGCAGGCAGGCGAAGATATCGATAAGATCTTTGTCAAACGTGAGTCCAACAGTGCACTCATGAACGAACTTATGGAAGCTCTCGGTTCTCGCCGCATCCCCATTCGCCGTGTCCCGGTCGAGAAGCTCAATCGCCTCACACGTAAAAATCACCAGGGTGTCATTGCTTACAAGGCTGCCACGACTTACTATCAACTCGATGAGGTTATCCCTGCGTTGTACGAAGCAGGCAGAGATCCCTTTATAGTTATCCTTGATGGTGTGACTGACGTGCGCAACTTCGGAGCCATAGCTCGTACTTGTGAGTGTACAGGTGTCGATGCTATTGTGATCTTTGAGCAAAACTCTGTTTCTGTTACGGGAGATGCCATCAAGACTTCGGCAGGGGCACTTTCTCGTATCCCTGTTTGTCGCGAGCGTTCCATCGAGGGAGCTATAGGTTATCTCAAAGATTCGGGTGTCCGCCTTGTCGGTGCAACTGAAAAAGCTGCCGATGTCCATTACGATGGTGAATATCAAGGCCCTCTTGCTCTCATCCTCGGCGCAGAAGATACAGGTCTCTCGACAGCTTCTCTCACTAAATGTGATCAGCTTGTACGCATCCCTCTTTACGGAGATATAGGTTCGCTCAATGTCTCTGTGGCTGCCGGAGTCCTTATCTATGAGGCCATCAAGCAACGTAGAGGCTAAGACAACCATCTTACTTGACTCATAAAAAAATAACTATAACTTAATCACATTCTAAAAACTAACAACATCATGAAAGAAATCATCAACACTTCAAATGCTCCTGCAGCAATCGGTCCATACTCACAAGGCGTTAAGGCCGGTAATATGTACTTCTTCTCAGGCCAACTCGGTATCGACCCAAAGACAGGAAACTTTGTCAGCGATACTTGTGTAGAAGCTCAGTGCGAACAAGTTTTTGCTAACATCAAGGCGCTTCTTACTGAAGCCGGGCTTGATTTCTGCGATGTCATCAAGGCTACAGTATTCCTTGCAGACATGGGAGACTTCGCAAAGGTCAACGAGATCTACGGCAAGTACTTCACAGCTCCTTTCCCGGCACGTAGTGCAGTTGCTGTCAAGACTCTTCCAAAGAATGGTCTTGTAGAGATCGAAGTCATCGCTTGCAAGTAATAAGCAGAGTTACATACCATATCTAAAAAGGCGGCACTCGTAAGAGTGTCGCCTTTTTTTATTTATTATTTTGAGGACTCCTTTTTCGACAATATGAGAGGCTTATATCATCTCCACATCCCTTTATGACATCAAAGCGGTTTGGAGGATGAGGATGGCGAAGCCCGCGATGTAGCCAAGTACGGCGAGGGGGGTGATGCGGCGCATGTACCATGCAAACGAGACTTTTTCCAATCCCATCATGATGACACCTGCTGCGGAGCCTATGATGAGGAGGCTACCTCCGGTACCTGCACAGAAGGCAATGAGGTTCCAAAACTCGCCATCGACGCAGAGTTGTGTCGAAGCCGGGTCTATCTTGTACATCCCCATTGATGCTGCCACGAGAGGGACGTTGTCCACGAGGGATGATGCTGCGCCTATGAGGAAGCTCTGCACTTCGAGACCGAGCACTTCGAGATGCGTAGCGAGCGAACTAAGGATGCCTGTAAGTTCTAAAGTCTTGACAGACATAAGGATACCAAAGAAAAAGAGTAGTGTCGATATGTCTACTGTCTGTACAACGAGGCTGACGTGACGCATGAGTCCTTCCTTGATGTACTTTCTCTTGCGTCGATAGAAGATGTCGGTATAGCCCCATATCACCCCAAGGCCTCCGAGCATGGCAAGGAATGGCGGGAGGTGTGTCACTGCCTTGAATACCGGTGTGAGGAGTAGCACGCTCACTCCGAGAGCCAGTATGATAAGTTTTTCTCTTCCCGTCATGCGGTGTTGTAGTTCTGCCAGTTCCTCCTCTTCTGCAGAGACCAAAGTATCTTCAGGAGGGGTGACCTCTCCATGTAAGAACGGTGTAGCGATGAGTAGAGGCAGTAGTATCGATACTATACTCGGGATGAGCAGCATAGGTACTATGGAGCCTGCAGTGACATTGCCATTGACCCAAAGCATGATCGTGGTGACGTCTCCGATAGGTGAAAACGCTCCGCCCTCATTGGCAGCAATGACTGTCATCCCTGCATAGAAAAGTCGCAAGTCTCTGTCTCCGACGATGCGCCTTAGGATCATGATCATGACGATCGTGGTGGTCATGTTGTCGAGGACGGCCGAGAGGACAAACGTAAAGCCGGCTATGGCCCACAGCAGTTTCCGCTTGTCGCGTGTTGTGATGACATCCGCGACATAACTAAATCCCCCGTGGAAGTCCACCACCTGTACTATCGTCATCGCACCGAGGAGCAGGAGTATTGTCTCTCCTATCTCCCCGACAGTCTCCATGAGTTGGCTTTCGACAGTCGGTACGATGACCTCGGGAGATATTCCCGCCTCAAATGCAGGCAGGGCATACCTGTACAGCACCCACAGTCCTGTCCCCATGACGAGGGCTGTCGCGGTTTTGTTGATCTTTAGAGGATGCTCCATTGCTATCATGAGATAGCCGAGGATGAAGAGTCCGATGAATAGGATCTCAAACATACTGCTATGTGGGTATTTGTGTGGTAAAGCCTATCGTCTTACGACGAATTACAAGTAAATTTTTCTTTCCTTACACTTTGACTTGTCTTTGTCGTTCTCTATGTCGCATAGAGCCTCGGGGATGCTCGGAGGAGGTGGCGGGAGTCTCACGCCTTGCCCCTGACGGCACACCCGATGTTGATCCTTACAGAGGAGTCATCTCACGAAGTTGGTACGCACTTTCGGTTCGGCTTCCGGTATCGGGCGATCTGCCTCCTTGATCCCTTTGATCATCCATGACATATTGCGCCCAAGCACCCTCAAGGTCTGCAACCCTTCAGGATCTTGGAGGACCTCACCCGGAGTCTCTCCATGGATGATGTTCCAGTATTGAGACGACACAATGGGCATATTGCAAGCCATGAAGAACCTGTTGAGACTGTCAAACGCTGTCGTTGCTCCTCCTCTCCTCGCGACCACCACTGCGGCAGCCGGTTTGTATGACACAGCATCTCTGTTGGAGTACAGGAGTCGAGACAGCAGAGCCGTGAGACTTCCGTTAGGTCCGGCAAAATACGTCGGAGAGCCCACGATGAGGGCATCCGCAGCCAGCATACGTTCCCGAGCTTCGTTGTACAGATCATCCTCGAAGACACAGCGCCCGATGGTCTTGCAACGCCCACATCCCGTACAACCTTGTACCGGTTTGGACCCTATCTGCATGATATGGGTGCTTATCCCTTCGCTTTCCAATACTTCTGCAACGACCGACAGGGCAGTAAAGGTATTCCCTTTGGTGCGTGCACTACCATTGATGAGTAAGACATTCATTGTTCTGTAAGTATTTATAGATGAGTTTGGGTTCAAAGTTACTACAAGTATCCCTAACAGTCGTGAGAATATTGTACCAAATGACTCTCATTTCAGACTTTTGTGATAAAAATCACTGCGAATGGTGAGCGTCATGTCACGAATAAAAAAGGAGAAGCATGCCTTTCAGTTTTGACAACTGCGACATGCCTCTCTTGTCCCGTCGTTGCAGCCCGAAGTCTGTCTCAGGACGAACGTATTTCCTGCTTAGGCTTCAGGGTGGCTCGCTTCGTGCTCTGCGAGGATTTCTCTTGCCTTGTCGAGGATAGTGGAGTCATTGAGTTCGACGATACCACCATCAGGACCGGGCTGGATATTGATACCTGCACTGCGACCATCCTTGAAGTTGTGACCACCAAAATAGTTACGTACGGTTTCCACACTGATGCCGAGCTCATCGGCAATGCGTTGAGATGCACCATCAGGCAGAGAGTCTTTGATTCTTCTCAATTCGTTGAATGTTAATGTCTTTGTCATAGCAAGAAGTATTTATTAAGGTGATACATTGTAGTACTTTAATTTTTATTGCTTTATACAGCAGCCCTAACTTAGGTATTTTATTTCGAATAAACAAATTTTCTAATGAAATAAATCGGTAAATTGAGATGCCCCGACTTTTCCTTCTCTCACGTACCCATATATCGTGAGAAGGTTGCGAAAAATGGCAAAAATAATGCCTATTTGTTGTCATTGTAGGCATCGATAATCCTGCCTATTTTTGCAAACGAAAGGATATTAAGTGTTTATGTCCTTTCAGTACCAAAAACTTCACTTACTAAAAAAGGATAAGACTGACTATGGAAACAATCTCTTCACCTGTTGCAACACTCACCGTCCTTGATCCCGATATGCCTCTTTCTATTGCTTATGCCGAAGGACTCACCAAGGATGTCGATACCGTCCTCGGCGATGTGGAGACACTCAACGATACCGAGATCTCTGTACACGGACTCTGTACTCATGCCTGCCGCCATGCCGGGCGCAAGGTCTTTTTGAGAGGATCAGAGCGTCGTCAGGTGTTGCGCATCGAAGCCGGTGAGATAGGAGGTTTTGACCATGTCAATTGTACCGGCAAGAAACTCTGTGTCAGGGGTATCCTCCGTGAGCAACGCATCGATGAAAACTTCTTGCAGAGGTGGGAAGCCCGCCTGCGCGAGAGACAAAGCCAAGGGCATTCCGATCCTTTGGGAGGATGCAGTGCCGATCGCCAATCAAGGGGCGAGACTGCGATCACGGTCGAAGACCGCATCGCGGCTTTCCGAGAAAAGATTGCGAAGCGCACCGAAGAGAGTGGTAAGGATTACCTCTCATTTTATCATATCGTAGCCAAAGATTACACCATATTGCCCTGATGAGAGGTGGGAGACGAACTTCTTCTGTTTGAGTATGATGCGAAACCTTCCGGGGGAGGCAAAAAAGTTGTCTAACTTCGTGTATCAAGTTAGACAACTTCATTCATCAAGTTAGACAACTTGATTTGAGAGGTTAGACACATCGTTTCGGAGAGAGGTACATTCTTTGTTCTCCGGGCTCCTATCGGAGGGTGAATGGAGTAGGACGGTGGGGAATCTATCAATGAATATATACGGACTGTACAAAGAGGCCCGATGGAGATCAACCATCGGGCTTCTTCATATAGTTTTGCACTCATCCGTTTTGCAGTCTTTTGTGCAGGAGGTGAGCGAGGGTGAGACAGATGTCTGAGATGAGGCTTTGATAGGGTGGTTTTGATGTTTTGTGGGTGCGCTTACGTTGGAGATCGATAGGGGGCAGTCCGTGTCGTGAGAGGAGGGTGTCCAGCATTGATTGAGCTGTATCCAAGACGTGCTCAAAGAGTAGTATGCCCCAGCGGTGCTGGTCGATGAGGTGTATGATACCGACGACGGGGGAGAGTATTTCGTGCGCTTTTATCATTGTCTCAAGGGTTTCCTGAGTTTTCTTGTCTCCTATCTCCATATCGGGATAGATATGTCTGTAGTAGCGGAGTATTCTCTCTGCGGTGATGTCGTAGCGCTTGCCCTGCCATTCGATGGAGGCTTGTCTTTGGGGCGTCATACCGGTCTGGTTGGCAAGGGCTTGGGCGATGGATCGACGCACCGTCTGTCCGATCATTTCACCCACAAGTACGTGTTTGCCCGTATAGTGCAGGTGTATGGGGCTTTCTTCATTCGATACGATGATCACACCATCCGTCCCCGATCCCGTGGCTATGTCCTCGGAGTAGCGACTGCATGCCATCAGCTCTTGAAGGATGCTTGCCTTGGCTTCTGTTGCTGTGACGATGGCACGAGACATGGCACCCGGATCGAGGTGTGCGTTGATGAACACAAATATATTGATTGTTCCTGCCGGAGGGAGCAGGTCTTTTTCCTCAAACTCATCATAGGCGGCTTTATCTCCCGCCCGACCTCCATTGACATCTATGCCTGCAGTGGCTATCGTCATGACTTCCACACCATGGTAACTCATCGTCGCGGTACTGCCATTTTCGATAAGGGCAGAGGTGCTCATCCCCGTAGATACTTCCGGAGGGAGATCCAGTTCTCGGGCAAGGAAGGCGTAGTGCTCCACAATATCAAAACCTTGGAGTCCGGGACATTCCTTTTTTAATACCAAGGGGTGGCGTCCACAACTATGGTTGAAAAGGTAGCGGAGATCGGTGCGGAAACCTCCGTTGAGGTTGCACGTACCGGTGACAGCTCTTTTGCCCTCAAAGGCTACGATCATGCCGTCCTTGTGATAATATACGGGATCGCCCATAGGTGTGCGGAAGACGACTTTGGAGGTGTCAAAGTGGGAGATAGGAGTCATAGTGAGTTTTTGAGCGTATTCAGGAGAGAAGCTATATCGTGGTGAGAAGAGATGGTGCCATTGACCAGCAGCGTCCAATGGTCGGGAGTAACCTCAATGTGCGGAGTGCCCTGTGCAGGTGTGGTTTCCGAAAAACCAACCCTTTGCAGAGCCCTTTTTGTCCATGTGTATCTGAGCCCTTGGCCTGTGATACTGACCGTGCGGATCATCTCGGGGCGGACAGAAAATTCGCCTCTCTCGGCATCATACTCAAGTGTCGGGGTCCCAAAGACCCTCTCAAAGTGTCCGCCCAACACAATATCCTCCGGTGCTCCTGCAGTGATCTTCCCATCCCTATCCATGAGCCATATCGTATCTGCCCAGTTGATGGCGA
Organism: Porphyromonas sp.; assembly: GCF_030529325.1. Classification (GTDB taxonomy): domain Bacteria; phylum Bacteroidota; class Bacteroidia; order Bacteroidales; family Porphyromonadaceae; genus Porphyromonas_A. The sequence continues at coordinate 12,764 of NZ_JAUMXC010000028.1, forward strand.
GATCCATCTCGTGGGTGGAGATCAGTATGCTCTTGTGTTTTTGGTGGGCAAGGCGTCGGAGCATCATGATGACTTCGAGCCGTGAGGGGAGATCGAGGTGTGCGGTTGGTTCGTCAAGGAGGATCAGCGGGGTCGCCTGAGTCAGAGCCCTTGCTATCATGACCCTTTGGCGTTCACCATCACTGAGCTCGGCATAGAGACGGCGCTCCATACCTTGGAGTCTGCACTCGTGTATAGCCTCATGGATGAGTTCCTTGTCTTGAGAACTTAGTGTCCCGATATAGTTGGTATAGGGGTATCTGCCCACCGTGACTATATCGGATACCGTCATGTTGCCGGGTATGATCTTTTCGGTGAGGACAAGGCTGAGGAGATTGGCGATCTCTTTCATCGAGAGATGGTTGAGACTGTGTCCTTGTATCAAGACCTCCCCACCGAGAGGGGGAAGGAGTCCGGCTATCGTGTGCATCAGAGTGGACTTGCCACTGCCATTGGGCCCCATGAGCATGACGACCTGAGAGGAGGGGATAGACAGATTCAGATCTTTGGATACGACATAAGCCCCATGTCGGCGGTTGTAGCCGGTGCTGAGCGCGTTGAGCTGTATATTTGTGTCCCTTTCTTGCATCATCCGAAGATTTGGCGTTTGCTGCGGTTGCCCATGATCACAAGGATCACGACGGGTGCACCTATGATAGAGGTAATGGCATTGATCGGGAGGATAAATTGACGTCCCGGTACTTGGGTGAGGATGTCACAGATGAGTAGCAACAGTGTTCCGGAAAGCATCGTGCCCGGGATCAGTATTTTGTGATCGGCAGTGCGAAACACGATGCGCACAAAGTGGGGAACAGCCATGCCGAGAAAGGCTATCGGACCGACAAAGGCTGTGATACATCCTGTAATGATACCGGTGATGCCTATGAGGAGGATGCGCACGGTGCGGACATCGGTTCCCACGGAGCGGGCATAGTTTTCTCCGAGATTCAGGGCATTCATCTGTTTGGGCATGAACAAGGATATGACAAGCCCCACACTGACAATGGGTATCATGAGTCCAAGTTGTTTCCATGTTGTCCCCGCCACACTGCCGAACGACCACAAGAGATAGGTCTTGAGACTCTCTTCGTCACTGAAAAACTGTAGGATGGAGATGACAGAACTTGCTAAAAAGCCAACCATGACACCCACAATAAGCACCGAAACAATGTCTCGCAGTCGGCTTGCTGCAAGGGAGATGAGGAGTAGTACACCCAATGCTCCGATGCAGGCAGAGATGATGGTCCCCCATGTGTTGGTGATCCCTGCCATGAAAAGGCTTGGAAACAGTGTGTATGCCATCGTATAGATCGCAACGCCCACACCTGCTCCACTGTTGATCCCCAGGATGGATGTGTCTGCGAGAGGATTGCGGAAGAGGCTTTGCATCTGCAACCCTGCCGTGGCTATCCCTGCTCCTGCTATAAGTGCCGTGAGGGCTTTGGGCAGGCGGAAGTTGGTCACCACATAGGAGTGCACATGGTCTCCTCCATTGCCCACGAGAGCATCTATGACCTCATCGGCAGGGATGGTGACAGCTCCCCACATCAGATCCAAAACGAAGGTCGTGACAATGCCCAGAGAGATCAGGGCAAATAGTATGACGGTACGGTATCTCATCGCCGGAGTTGCAGCCAATAAGAGGTGTCGTAGTCGGGCAGGAGATGAGGTCTCGTTATCTTGATGATGTCCTTGAGGAGGAGATGGGGGTTGTACACTCCGCTTTCCCAGATGTCGTTGCCTCCTTGTTCATTGACACGCTTGCGATCGACCCATACCTCTCCGTCTTTGACCGCATCGAAGTGTGCATAGCGCTCATTGATCCCGACAAAGTCCTTGACCGTAGAGATGTCCGTTGCCATCATGTTGAGCCAGATCTTTGCCTTGTGGTGTCGGGTGAAGATGTGTTCAAAGCTCTTGGGTTCGCCGGATACTTGCCCCGGTATGTATTCAAACCGTACACGGGCATCCTCAAGCATGGATGTGACGTAAGAGTACTCGCCCGGTACGTACCAAGCTCCTTTGTAGTCATGTCCGTACATCACAGCTATGTAGTCTTCATCATGTGGTACAAGGGCTTTGGCTTCAATATATTCCTTCTCTATGTGTCTGAAGAGAGAGTCAGACTTTGCGTTTTGACAACAGAGTATACCGATGATTTTGAGCCACTCCGCCCTCCCAAGCAAGTCTGTCTCTTTCCAATTGTTGAAGAGTACTATCTCTATGCCTGATGCGATGATGTCCTCATCTTTGTCCGTTGTGTCTACGATGCTTTGCAGGAGAACTTCGGGGTGAGAGGCGATGATCTGTTCGACATTGCGTCCCATGCCTCGGGATATTTCCGTGATTTCGCCACGATCGGCCTTGGCACGGAGACTCTGATCACTGATGTTGCGCAGATCTCCGGCAGCTACGAGGATATCACGGAGATCCAAAGCTGCTATGGCGCCTATCTCTGTGGTCGATAGACAGCCTAATGTCCGGATGGGAACAGAGATAAATCTCGCTCTCGGCGAATGCTCTCCGGCAGGATGCTTGCCCCTCTCATGCATTATGTACAGAGCCAGGGTATCTCGGCTATCCGGTCTGAACAGTACCACTTCCTTGTATCCTACGTGGTTGTTGACCTCAAAGCCTTTGGCATAGGTCACTTCCACTCCAAAGGCTGAGTCTATACTGTCTCTTGCGGTCGCTTCCGATAGCTCTGTATGACGTCCCTTCCCTCCGATACAGGATGCCAAGGTGAGGGTGATAAATATGAGCAATGTCAAAAATTTTTTCATATTCCGAGGGAAGCCCGATTTGTTGCGTAATCTATTAGTAAATAGATTTTTATATATGTCGGACTTACAGCGCAAAGATAATTTATTTTTTTCATGAATGAAATGTGGTGAGCTGAAACTCATCACCATATCTCCGTCCGTTGCCATCTTGGAGAGTTTAAATCGTAATCTAAGGATCAAAAAAGGCAGGTACATCGGTATTGAAGGTGTCGTTTTTTTAGATAGGGGTTGCGCATTTTGTTTTTAGGTGTGCGCTTTTGAGACTTTTATAGCCATTTTAGGAAGTCTTTTGTGGTGGTTTCTTGTTTTTTTGTCGGAAAAAAGATACATTGCGGACGTCAAGCATGAGAAATCACATTTGGGGAGGGGGCTCTTATTCTTTTTTCGGTCAGGAGAGAAAAGGCAAGTATAATATCATCATGGGCTTCTTGAACCGGGAGAGTACAACAAAAAAACTTTACAGCTATGAAAACAAAAATTATTCAGAACTTTATTTGGTTGCTTGCCCTGAGTATGGGGTTGATGGTCTCTTGTAAGGATAATGATTCTCGGCCGGATGATCCTTATGATCCGCCTTCTGATAAATCGCTTTTCCTTCCTGTCCTTGTCCATGCTGTTGATATGGAAAAGCTTAAGGAAGCAGAGGAGGCCAGAGGAGGTCGCCTGATCCAGAAGACACCTGCAGATCCGTCCCGTGGTAGGGTTCATCATGTTTATGTTTTTGAGTATACCGATAAGGACGTCAAGGCGACTCGGTATGAGATCTATTATAAAGACAAAAGGCTCTCAAGAGCTATCCAGAAGGTCACAACGGATGCTGCACAAGAGGATCTCAAAGCACTTCTTAAAGAGAAAGACTTCAGTGAAGATCATGTCCTTGTCCGGATGTTCTCATCGGGTCTTGCGAGAGAAAAAGATGGACTTTTCCATGTTGATGCAAAGAAGAAAGGCGAAGAGTGGGAGTTCAAATATGAGCAGTATGAGACGCAGCCTAAGCCGATGCCAACGATCAACGCATTAGACAGGCAGTGGTACAAGAGTTTCAAAAAAACAACGTACAAGTATCCTGAAGTCAAATTAGCGGAGGAGAATGTGCTTGATGCCACACTTCAGGAAGAAAAGAAAGTGGGATATGGAAAATACAAAGACAAAGTGAGGTATGCCAAATTCAAGGCAAAAGCCGGTGATGCTCCCATGATCATAAGGGGTCATTTCTTTGACTGGGATGAGGATCTGAGCGATCAGCAGGCCGGTTGGCATCATGAGATGATCATGATCTATACCGATCCGGCTCTGGGCTACTACAAAGATGCTTCACACGACATAGACATTCCTACAAGGGAAATACTTGCTCTCCTCAAAAGGGAAGGTTTTGAGTTTATGGAAGTCCAGAAATACGGCAAAGAATACACTCTTTTCTTCAAGAACGTGAAAGAAGGAGTCGTGTATACCCTGAGAAGTCGTGGCTTTGATGATATCGAGGGCGGACGAAAAGTAATGGCTTTGAACCTCTTCAAACTCGAAGATTAGTATCCTTACTGAGGAGGTATGCCACCTCTTCACCAAAAAAAAGAATAGGGCCCGGGTGCCCACTTGAAAGGGCATCTCAGCCTTCACGAAAGTGAAATTATGTCTCTCTTCATACTTAGCCCTGTCATTGTCCTATGGGATGGTGACAGGGCTTTGTGTATCGACTTTCAGAGATGCAGTCGAAAATGGGGATTTTCTTTGCTTTATTCTTGTGTCGGTCGGGCTAATGAGTTAACTTAGTACTTCCAAACAGTATGAGGATGAAAGATATCGAAACTATAACTTACACAGAAGGCGAACTCCCTGATCTGGCGACGTCTCTGCTCAAAAAGTATGGTGAGAGCAGGATCTGGGCTTTTGATGCCCCGATGGGGGCAGGCAAGACGACCCTTATCAAGGAGTTGTGCCATGCCTTGGGGGTAGAGGAAACTACATCAAGCCCGACGTTTGCTATCATCAATGTTTACCGGAGTCCCAATGGGGAGATATATCACTTCGATTGTTACCGCTTTGAGACTCTCGCTGATGCGTACAACATAGGTGCGGAGGAGTATCTCGACAGTGGCTCCTATTGCTTTGTCGAGTGGCCGGAGGTGATTGCCTCTCTCCTCCCCGATGATGCTCTTTCTCTCAAGATCGAGATCGTCGATGATCGGACACGCCGTCTCACTGTCCGTAAAGTCTGAGCCATGTCTGCCGCTGCTTTGGTGCGTATCGTTTTGGTCGTGATGTTTATCATCCCCGGTGTTATAGCCTTTGTTGCAGGTGCGACGGGTAGCAAGTGGTTCTTTTCATCCCAGGGGACTCGTTATTTCAGAGGAACATTTGGGATGGTGGGGGCGAGGATATTTTATGTCATATTGGGCTTGTTGCTCATCGGTTGTGGTATCTATGGACTCATAGATCCGGAGCAGCTCATGCGGAGATAAACAAACAGTGCCCACCTTTGAACTATAATCTTTGAACGATGGAAAGAGATCTGCATACAGCACTTGACTTTATCCTCGACTACAGACTGCTCGATGGTATGACTACTCTCGAGGGATGCGCTTTGCCGGAGATAAAGGACCATTTGGAGACCATCCGCGACAATTATACCTATCTTTCGGACTACTTCGTTAAGGGTGTAGATGACCCTCAACGCTCTCACATACTCGAGGATATGCGTAAGAGTCTGGCACAACTGGTGTACAGAAATGAGGTCATCCGCTTGAGCAAGTATGCTTACTATGTCCCATCTCATCATATACCTGTCGAGGGTGATGCTTCGCCCATCTTGTCTCTTATAAAGATGTGGCAACTGCCCCGGGAGGATGAGTCGGATATGGATTATAAACGTTACTTCGCCGTCCTTGAGACGTTGTTTGACAAACTTTGGTCAGCGCCTGCTTTGACAGATGAAGAGGTCTCCGCCATACGCTATACGATGACTGATGGCGATAACACCTTTGTCGCCCGTGTCTTGGTCAATGCACTTGCCCTCGGGTTGTTGCCCGGGATAGAGCCTGCCAAGTATCTGCTCCTCACTGAGGCTTGCGGACATAGAGATCTCTCTGTCAGAGAGACTGCTCTGTCGGCTCTCATGATGATATCCAAGATGTATGATAAGGTGCTTGGTGCGCTTTATCCTGGTCTGATAGAAAAGTCTCGACAAGTGTTTGCTCTTGCTGATGGGGAAGAGGTGTATGCGGCTTGTAATGCCATATATTCCTCGTATCGTACCGAGGAGGATCATCGCATCTTTGTCGAACGCGTAGAGCCTCAACTCAATGATATTGCTCAGAAGATGAACTTCATGCAGGGAGGGGACCTTCTTGAGCGTCTCAAAAATGCAGAGAAGACAGGAGAGGCCTCCGATATCGAGCGGACCATCCTGGATATTCAGGAGGAGTTGCCGAGAGACAGAGATCTTACTTTTCATACGATCCAAAAGATGAAGGGATATCCCTTCTTCGATTCCATACCGAGGTTTTTTCTACCCTTTGATGTCCATCATCCCACACTCAATCTCGACAACGCAACAGCGTTTGAGAAGTTGTTGCCCATGACTTTCAGAGAGGGTATGATCTGCTCGTCAGACTGTTACTCCTTTGCAAGTATCGAGTATTGGAAACAGTTTTCGGAGATGCTTGCCGGTAATATCCCCGATCTTAGTTCCTCGCAGATAGCCAAGGATGCGGATTATTATGCCAAAGATTTTGTCTTCGGGTTGTATCGCTTCATCAAACTGTGTTCGTGGGGGAGCCTGTTTTCCGATCCTTTTGAAGATCACCTAAATATCCTGGAGTCTTCCGGCACGAGGAGCCTGATCTCCTCTCCCGAGCCTATGCGTCGTATCATCGAGCGCCTGGTCGCTCTCAAAGAATACGACCTTGTGACCCGATTGGGGCAGGATTTTCTCTCTGTCTCCGGTATCAAAGACCCTCAAGTACATCGCATCCTCGCGGTAGTGTATTATCGCAGCAAGGACTATGACATGGCAAGAGCGCATCTCGAGGCTGTGGTAGAGTGCGAGGGGCTGACGGCTCCCATCGCAATGCGACTTGGAGAGCTATACGAGATGGCCGGTCGTCCACAAGAGGCTCTGTCTCTGTATACCAAGGCATACGAAGAGCATCCCGATGAACCCAAAGTGGCATTGGATTATGCGCGACTCTTGGAGATCGGAGGGGACTATGCTGAAGCCTCAAAGGTGGCCTTTGGGGCATTCTTCAATACCGATGGTAAAGATGCCGATATCGTGCTGCTTCTCGTGCGTTCGCTCCTCATGATGGGTAAGCTGAGAGAAGCCTCTGAGCGTATCGCAGAACTGTCCGATGATAATGACGAGGCATTTGTGTACAAGCAGTTCATCCGCCTCATACAGGGAGATAGAGAGGGCGCAGTAGATACCCTTGCACGTTGGAGTAAAGACATCACTTCACGAGTATCCTTTGTACATAAGCATGCAGAAAAGTTACTACCCAAACATAACTGGACCAAGAGTGACATCATCCTTTTGATTGATGCTTTGAAAATATCAATATCCAAGCTATGAAGCGAGTCAGACTATACAACATCATACTTTTTTTGAGCCTGCTTGCCATCCTTGTTTCGTGTGGCAGGGGCAAAGGTAAGACGGGACAGTGGACCGTAGAGATCGATTATGTCTCAGACAGCCCTTCGGATTCGGTATGGTACCTTTATACGTACGGGGCACAGTCTGTCGGTATCGATACCATCCTCCGCAGTACTCCCGAAGGTCACTTGTCCTATCGTCGTACTTTTGAGAGAGATACCCTCGACCTCTGTCTCCTTTTCGACGCTGAGAGCCGAACTCTTGCCCCAATCTTTCCTGAGCCCGGATCCCCTGTGGCAAGTATAAAACTCAATAAAAAGAACCCTGCTGTCAAAGCCTTCGGGATGCTTAAGTCCGAAGACCTCACGGTGTGGCTCGACTTGCAGCGTAGCACGCTCAGCGACTCCATACGTCAGGACAGTACGATCAAGGTATTGACGTCTCTCATCCGTCACAAGGTAGGCATGGTTCTCTTTGTCCATGAGAGTAAGCGTAATGATACTCTTCCGGAGATGAGAAGCCTCAAGAGCTTAGCCTATAGCTTTTACCAAAACGATATCGACCTGCTCAACGCTGTCGGCTTCTCTCGTGGAGAAGCTCACTTCTTCAGGGCGCTCATGAGTTCGTCGTCCATGAATAAAGATCTACCCATAGAGATCAAAGAGAAAAAGAAAACAACTTCTCTTACACTCAAACAGTTGGCAAAGAAAAAAGGGGAGGTCTTCTTCCAGTTCATCACACTGCACCGAGGAGACTCCATTTCCAAAGCCGTCGCGGAGAGCATGATGAAGAAAATGGACTCCCTCAAGATCTCCATGGTGTCTGTCTTGGTGGAAACAGAGAAAGCCCCTCAGGCATGGAAGAGTCACACCATCTATCAGAGCCTCAAGACACCTTCGTACTTCCTTGTAGACTCTTTGGGCGAAGCTTCCATGTTCGCAAACAGACAAGGCGTCTATCGTCTCCCTTCATACATGCTTGTCGATACACTTGGGAAGATCCTGCAAGTATGGCATGAGTCCGACAGTGTATTGAGCCATTTCGCAAAGAAATATCCTCCCAAACCCAAGAAAACTGCTCTACAAAACCAAGATACCACAAAAGATCATGAGTGAGAGTCGAGTAGACAAGCCCATATTGGTCAAGGTCTTTGCTTCTGCAATCAGTGGTATCAATGCGACCACTGTTGTCATCGAGGCTCAGGCATCGAGAGGGGCTAAGTTTATGCTCGTCGGATTGCCCGACACCGTCGTCAAGGAGAGTCACCAGCGTGTCGTCACAGCTATCAAGCAAAGCGGATACCCATATCCTGTCATGCGCTATGTCATCAATATGGCTCCTGCCGATATCAAAAAAGAAGGAGCTGCGTATGACTTGCCTTTGGCTATAGCCATCCTTGCTTCTACGGAAGTCATTCCTGCCGATCGCTTGGGTTCCACGCTCATAATGGGCGAACTATCCCTTGATGGCTCCATCCAACCGGTACAAGGTGTCCTGCCTATGGCTATGACTGCTCGCAAAGAGGGATTTGAGAGTATCATTGTCCCCGCTGACAATGCTCGTGAAGCAGCCATCGTTGATGGACTCCGTGTGTATGGGGCTACATGCCTTGCTGATGTGGTTGCTTTTTTCTCGGGAGAGGGAGACCGCTTATCTCTTTATCCTCATGACTGTGCCGTACTTGATGATCGAACACTCTTTTCTCTTCTCAATTTTGCCGAAGTCAAGGGGCAGGCTGCTGTCAAGCGAGCTATGGAGATTGCAGCCGCAGGTATGCACAACATGATCATGGTAGGTCCTCCGGGGAGCGGCAAGTCCATGATGGCAAAACGCTTACCTACCATCCTGCCACCTTTTGCTCCCGACGAAGCTCTCGAAACAACGATGATCCACTCCGTCGCAGGTACACTCCCGGCCGATACGGCCTTGATGCGGGAGCGCCCATTCAGATCTCCTCACCACAGCACCTCCAATGTCGCGATGGTCGGTGGCGGATCTTATCCCAAGCCCGGAGAGATCAGTCTCGCTCACAACGGCGTCCTCTTTCTGGACGAACTACCCGAGTTTGGGCGTAACGTCCTTGAGGTCTTGAGACAACCTCTCGAAGACCGTACCATAACCATCTCAAGGGCTAAGATGACAACGACTTTCCCCGCTTCTTTTATGCTCGTTGCATCGATGAATCCATGTCCCTGCGGACACTACAACAATCCTCAGAAAGCCTGTCGCTGTACTCCTCACCAAGTCACTTCTTATCTCAACCGTATATCGGGACCTCTTCTTGACCGCATAGACTTGCAAGTGGAGATCGTCCCCGTACCTTTCGATGCTCTTGCCGACACCACGCCGACAGAGTCCAGTTCTGTCATCCGAGAACGAGTCAGGGCCGCAAGAGAGATTCAGAGAGAGCGATTCAAGGACTATCCTCATATTTACAGCAATGCTCAGATGCCACCCGCACTGATCAAAGACTTTGTCCGTGTCGACAAGGCCGGACTCGATCGTTTGCGCGTTGCCATGGACCGTTTTGCACTCTCGGCACGTGCATATGACAGGATACTCAAGGTCAGCCGTACCATTGCCGATCTTTCGGGCAGTACCGACGTCACGGCAGCTCATATAGGAGAGGCTGTGGGTTATCGCAAACTCGATCGGGAAAGCTGGGGGCAGTTCGGTTGAGGCTACCGTTTCTTCCTCCGATATCCTGCACAACCGACATGGGATGACTATGAATAAAAATTGGGACAGCCCTCTTTACCGGTGAATTGAATAAAATAACGATATGAAAAAGAAACTATACCTCCTCGATGCTTATGCCCTGATATACAGAGGCTATTTTGCTTTCATCCGCAATCCTCGCATCAACAGTCAGGGCAAGGATACTTCTGCGATCTTCGGTTTTCTCCTCACTTTCGATGAGATCCGCAAGACGGCAAAGGACGACTACCTCGCTGTGGTTTTCGATCCCAAAGGACCGACTTTCCGACACGAGGCTTATCCCGAGTACAAGGCACAGAGAGAGGAGACGCCCGACTCCATACGCTTCGGAGTACCGTACATCAAGGAGATCATCAAGGGAATGGGCGTGCAGATCTACGAAGTCCCCCGATACGAAGCCGATGATGTCATCGGTACGATTGCCAAGAAGGTAGGGGCATCGGGAGAGGCCGAAGTCCTCATGGTGACTCCTGACAAGGACTATGGGCAGCTCGTGGGGGACAATGTCTTCATCTACAAGCCTATGAAGGGGGCAGAGTTTGAGCGCATAGGACCTGCGGAGGTTGTGGAAAAGTACGGTTTGCAAGATCACTCACAAGTCATCGACCTGCTCGCCCTCATGGGAGATGCCTCTGACAATGTCCCCGGTTGTGCAGGTGTGGGCGAAAAGACAGCTGCCAAGCTCCTTGCTCAGTATAAGGATGTGGACGATATCTATGCCCATGTCGATGAGATCAAGGGAGCTTTGGGGCGCAAACTTGTCGAGGGAGAGCCCAATGTCAGGCTCTCGCGCGAACTCGTGACCATCGTTACCGATGCTTCCGTCGATTTTTCTCTCGAAGACTGCCGGGTCGGAGATATCGATATGCCTGCCATCACACGTATCTATGAGGAGTTGGAGTTCAAGACATTGCTACGCAAGGTCGAAGAGATGAACAGCGCTGCGGAAGTTCCCTCGCCATCCGCTCCGACTGCAGCTTCCCAAGGCAGTGCCAAGGTACAACAATTTTCCCTCTTCGATGATCCTTTTGCTCCGAAGGTAGAAGCCCCTGCAGAGACCGCTCCCACAGAGGGGCTGTCGAGCTACCGCACTATCTTGGATGAGGACTCCAAGTATCATACTATCAGCGATATTGAAGGTGTCCGACAGCTTGCTGAGACCTTGGGTAAGAGTGAAGTTTTTGCTTTCGATACCGAAACAGACGGACTTGATCCTCTTACTGCCGGTATTGTGGGTGCTTCCTTTGCTTGTCGGGAGGGAGAGGCCTGGTATATCCCGCTTCCTGAGGATCATGAGGGCGCGGTAAATCTTCTTGCTCCGCTCGCTCCTCTTTTTGCACGAAAGGATGTTCTCAAAGTGGGACAAAACCTGAAGTTTGACCTTGAAGTCCTCATGCGTTACGGTATCAAGCCCTGTGCCCCTTACTTCGATACGATGATAGGGCACTATTTGCTCAATCCCGAACTCTCTCACGGTATGGGCTATATGTCCGAAAACTATCTCGGTTACAGACCTATACCCATAACCGATCTCATCGGAGCAAAGGGTAAAAAACAACTGTCGATGCGTGACATCCCTGTCGAAAAGGCAGCTCCCTATGCTGCCGAAGACGCTGATATCACGTTCAGACTCTACAACTTCCTCCGCCCTCAGATAGAGGAACGCTCTTTGGGCTCCCTGCTTTATGATCTCGAAATGCCCCTCATGGAGGTCCTCATGGCGATGGAACAAGAGGGTGTGGCTCTCAATACGGAAGAACTCCGTACCGTAGCCAAGGATATGGAGGCTCGTCTTGAGGTGTTGGAGAAAGAGATACATGAGAGCGCAGGGATGGAGTTCAATATCAATTCGCCCAAAGTCGTGGGCGAAGTCCTCTTTGAGCACCTCGGTATCGGCTCCAAGCACAAGAAGACCAAGACCGGCAACTATGCAACGGGTGAGGAGATCCTCCGGAAGCTCAAAGCCGACCATCCCGTTGTCGATATGATACTCAGATATAGGGGCTTGCGAAAACTCTTGTCCACTTACGTTGAGGCTCTCCCCGAGCTCGTCAATCCTCATACCGGTCGTATACATACCACTTACAATCAGACTGTGGCAGCCACCGGACGTCTCTCGAGCACCAACCCCAATCTTCAAAATATACCTATCCGTGACGATGACGGTCGTGAGATCCGTAAGGCTTTCACCGCACACAATCCCGAGACCGATGTCTTTGTCTCTGCCGATTATTCGCAGATTGAGCTCCGACTCATGGCACATCTCTGTGGGGATGAGGCTTTGTTGGAAGCGTTCAGACTGGGGCAGGACATCCATGCCTCGACAGCTGCCAAGATCTATGGCATCCCTCTCGGGGAGGTGACATCGGAGATGAGGCGGAGAGCCAAGACGGCCAACTTCGGTATTATCTACGGCATCTCCTCTTTCGGACTCAGCGAGCGTCTGACCATCCCTCGTAAAGAGGCCTCCGAACTCATCGACGGCTACTTTGCCACCTATCCCAAAGTCAAGGCATACATGGACAAGGTCATCGCAGATGCTCGCGAAAAGGGCTATGTGGAGACCATCCTCGGGCGTCGTCGTTATCTCAAAGACATCCATGCCGGGAATGCTGTCGTGCGTGGTTATGCCGAGCGCAATGCCGTAAATGCGCCTATTCAGGGCTCGGCTGCGGACATCATCAAGCTCGCCATGGTGCGCATTGCCGATCGTCTGCAACGTGAGGGACTCCAAGCCAAGATGATCCTTCAGGTGCATGACGAACTCAACTTCTCTTGTCCCAAGGGCGAACTTGATCGACTTTCGGTCATCATCAGAGAAGAGATGGAGGGCGTCTGCCCATCACTATCCGTACCTCTTACCGTGGACATAGGGTATGGTGAAAATTGGCTCCAAGCACACTGATATCCCGATACCCTTCAAAAAAAGGTAGTGAACCTTCGATCGCAAGTTAGACTGATTGTTGTCGAAGGTTCACTACCTTGAGATTGAAGGTTCACTACCTTAATTTTGGATCATCTGAAAGGCATATATGCTTCGGTGAAGTAGTATGATTAAATTTTTGTTTGCAAAGGGTTGTCTGATCTTTGCCTTTTCCCTCATATTATCCATACAGGCTTACGCCCAAGAGTACATCCCCACGCAGGATGAGGCTCTCGAGCACATCCTCGGCTATATCTCGGATGATGAGGAGCGTGAGAGGGTGGGCGAGCTCCTCCAGTCTCTGCGTGAGCAGCCTCTCGATCTCAACCGTGCCACTGGCGATCAGCTTGTCCTGCTGCCCTTCTTTGATGATTTTTTCGTCCGAAATCTTCTCCTTTATCGTTCACAAAACGGAGGCTTCCGATCCATATACGATCTCAAAAACGTAAATGGAGCTCCTGTGGTGTATCTGCCACTGATAGAACCTTATATAACCGTCTCTGTCGTCAATCCCGACAAGGTGATCCCGAGGCGTCAGCGGTTTTATCTCGGGACGGAGACGGATCTGTCTCGCGATGTGCCTTTCGGAGACAGATGGGGTACGGCACTATATTTTCAAAGCCATGCGGACACCGGATGGTCGGCAGACATCCTTGCCGATCATGATAGGGCAGAACCCTTGCGCCCTTTGCATAAGGGTATTGCAGATCATTTCTCTTTTTCTTTGACAAGACAATGGGGCGATAGTCACACGCCCTCTCGTCCCCAACTCATATTGGGAGACTTTCGTATAAATACAGGTCAGGGTCTGGTCATGGGTATGTCCCGATCCTACTTTTCGTCTATGGAGAGTCGGCAGGGTGTGGCACTATTGGGGCGATCCGTTGTGCGTCCGCACAGATCATTCAGGGAGGATGGTTATCTGAGAGGTGTGGCGGGCTCTATCCCTTTGAGTGGGATGGTTGGGCTTTCTGGCTTTGCAGGTTTTGAGCCTTTGGATGCCCATGTGGAGGGGGCGCGCATACGTACGCTTTACCGGACAGGGATACATAGGACGAGTAGAGAACAGATGTACCGACACTCCGCACGCAGAGAGGTTGCGGGGGCTTATCTCTCGTTGGATGGAGAGACTGCCGGTATCGGACTGCTTGGCGTGGCACATCGCTACAAAGGAAATGCCGGAGAACTGATATACAATCCTTTGCCCTCGGGCGGTGTGTCCGCTCTCAATAGCTCTTTGGATTGGCGTTTTGATTTGGGGGATGTTATGTTTTGGGGTGAGAGCACCATCCCTTTGCGGCAACCTCTTGCAATCATGGCGGGTGCTTCTTGGTACAATGACTATTGGGGGAGATTGACGCTCACGGCTCGTCGTCTGGCTCCGGAGCACTCTGCTCCATATGCTATGCCGGAGAGTCGATTCTCCAACGGTCGTAATGAAAAAGGCATCAATGCCATGTGGCATGGAGAAATAGCCCGAAATACTGTCGGGACGGTCTTCTGCGAATATTACGAAGCCCTCACTCCTGATCCTCGTCGCCGTGCAAGTAGAGGGAGCATCCTTTCGGCACATATAGATCATAGGAGCTACACTCACTCCCTCTCTGTGAGGTGGCGTGGTCGGTGGACGGATGTCGGGACAAAGCATACTGTCCGAGCTGTCTTTGATCGAGCTGTTTCCAAAGGATTTTTATTCAGAGCTGCGGCACATGTGGCCATGTCCCCTAAAGAGGCGCTTTCCAAGTCCTTTTCTATTCGTCTGCGTTATGAGACTGATAAATTGAAGTGTGAGGGTGTCCTTCAGGCTTTTGACATCAAGTCTCACCCCTTGCGAGCTGAAGCAGCGTATATGCCACACAAGTACTACGTGCCTATGCTGAGAGGATCGGGCATCCGTGTCATACTCAAGTCTCAGATATCCGTCTCTTCTCGTACAACCCTGAGTTTCCGTTACTCTCCCACTTTATACTTCCGCCGTCCGGAGACAACGCCTGCACCCCTATTGGACTTTTCTCTCGTCGCCCGCCTGCCTTAGCGGGGTGAAAGATGAAGATAGGCCCTCATGATTATGAAT
>NZ_JAUMXC010000085.1 GCF_030529325.1 Porphyromonas sp.
ACGCCTCTTGCTACATTTTTATGCTCCGCAAGGGGCGTTTTCTTTCCATTTTCTTCGTCTTTCTCATTATGTGTGAGTAACTTTGCAGAATAAGCTATAATTTGAATGTATAAGCTGAAAATTAATACTTGAAAGGTCTTATAAAAAAGTGAAAACTTTCGGTAAAGAACTTCCTTTTTGTACTGAAAAAGAAGAGGAATCAAAAGAAGAATGACTATATGTTTCAGTAAGAGAATAAGCATTTCAAATTCCACAAAGCAGGACTGAATTTACCATCCCTATAGGGTAAAACATAGTTTGATGAAGCTGTGATGTGTTTCTAAAACCAAACTGCTCTAATGGCTTCTATGAACAATTATTTGATGTTGTTTATTGGGGAATTCAAAGATGACAGCAAGGTATAAGAAAATATACATATTAAAATTCTAAAATAAGATGGCTATATATAATAAAGGAGAGCTGGCAGGAATTGTTGGATACAAACAATTGTACCCAAATGGAGAAATGTATCCTCTCGAAAAACTCCTTGCTGGATTACCGCGTATTTGGGCTATCAGGTTAGTTTCAAATATGCAGAATAAGTTGGTTGGTAAACCTTTCTATAATCCTGATTTCAGAGATGAGAAAACGACTCAGATTGATGTGCCGAGATTCTTCTTTGGTCCTAATAATTTAGACCAGTTATTTGGTGCAATCCATAGGTATAAAGCCTATTTCGCACTGGAGACAGAAAGAAAGCAACAACCGATGGAATATGCAACTGGCAGTGAGACACCGCTGCTTTTGCTGAAATACATCATGGCTATGCCAGAAAGTGATGGTTCTGATAACATTGCGCAATTAGAGAAAAATTTATACATTTCTTTTTTGATAGCCAATGAAATTACCCTTAACAGAAATCAAGGGGAATCACCATACAAACAAGAGAATGATTTAGAATTGTATTTAGCCTGTCTTTTGATGTCGAGGTATGCGTATAATGACTTTATAAATCAGGAATCAGATATTAATGAATTGGTTAGGAATCAGAATATCCGAACTGTTAAGTTCTTCAATTTTGTGTCCCAGCATCCTCAACTCAAAGACCTATATGATGAATTTCTAAAAGTATACGGTCTTACATCATGGAAATATTATTTGAGAACATATTGGAGCATTTTAGCTTTAGCCAGAGATAAAACCGGTGTTATCAACTTTGAACGGCTTAGGGATGAAGAAAAATTATTATCTGAGCAGATAGTGGATAGAGATTCCATTGACATTCATGAAGTCATCCCCTTGGAAGATAATGTGGATTATCAAACTTTTAGAGAGAAACCATTTATTAAGATAGCGCCTCACGAATATGCCGTCATAGATGTTTCATTTATGATTTATAGGATGTTTGATGGGCTATATTTCATATTCAATGATTTGTGGAAATGTAAGTACCCTGATAATATGCAGGGGTTTAATACAATCTTTACAACAGAGTTTTCGGAAAAGACTATATTGGTAAATTGCCTGAAAGAAGTAACTAACACACATGGATGGTTTTCGCTTGCTGACGATGAATGTAGGAATGTAGTTCCCCAGAAGAAGTTGAGTTCTCCTCCAGATTTTTATATTCGAGACGGAAAGAATGTTATACTGTTTGAATGCAAGGATGTTAAAATACCCAAAGAGGTCAAGGCAGAAGGAACCATTCAGATACTCTTGAATGAAGTTGACAAAGACTTTGTGGGCTATCTGGATACTAAGAAAAACAAATGGCGTTATAAGGGTGTAGGACAGCTTGTTAGGAATGCTAAGAGGATTTTGGAAGGAGAATTTGCTTGGGATAAGAACATAGATAAAGATAGCAGAATATTCATGGTACTGGTATTAGCTGATGCAAGACAAGTAGATGCAGGCTGGAAAAACTACTTGCAGAGAAAGATGCGTGAAGAGTGCACTCGTCAGGGAATTGATTACAAGAGAATATGCCCGCTGATATTAATGGATCTAGGAACTCTTACCCTTTATAAGGGCAACTTTAAAAAGGACGGATTCCTAAAATACTTTACTCGCTACTATAAGCAAACAACCTTTGATCTCGCGACAATTAACATTGGCGATATGATGACAAATGTTATGAATCAGACCATGTCATTCAGTAGGTATATGGCAGGTGAAAGACTTTTGGACGGTGAAGAGTTGAGAATAGATGTAATGAGTGCAATAACCAAACAACCTAAACTGTTGGGACATCACTCTTATGTTACCAAGACAGTAGAATACGCAGACTTGTTTAATGGACAAGTAGAAGATGTGGAGACATGCCTTACAGGCATCAACAAACGATGGCTGATAGAAGGTGTAGTTCACATGATTAGTGTGGACTGTTTTGATAGCTTTTCGATGGAAGCGAAACATGGGCTTCTGGTTATGTTCCAAAACTATAGGGAAAGGTCTGAAGTCGAGCGACTATTTCGCCGATTGAAAGCACTAGAGGAAAAATTTAATAGTACTTGGCTGACATTGATTAATCATCGAGCACTTTATCGTCTATTAATAAAAGTATTGAGACTTCCCAATGAAAGAGAGGGTATAGGTGAGAGTTTTGAGGCATACGAAGCGTTGCTGAAAGCCATTTTGGTGGAGAACAGTATGGAGATGCAGCGTGAAAAGGAAATCTTGGTAAGGATAGATGGTGACACAGATATTCGAGATGCAAAGATTATTATGCAGCAAGATGTACTGAATATCGATCTATTTGGTGAGAATAAGAAGGAACTGGAAAAAGCACAGATTCTTAAGTTTGTGGCATTAACCAAATTTGGGAAAGAACACAAAGAGGTGGGTGAAGCCATCAGAAGGGTCGTGAATAATTATGGATTCCAGAATGAGTTCAGTTATATATTGTTGGCGCAAATGCCTTTGGCTGTTTATCACGATAAAAAGAATTTTAAAGAAGGTCTATATTGTGTGCATCGCCAAGACTATAAACAAACTAATGCTTTACGATTATGGGATGAGTTTACTACATATATTGCAGATAAATGTATTGATATATGGGATGTAAACAAGATGGATACAATCTTTGCCGAGCAGGAGTTGCTAGATAATACCTGTTTCAGAAAGTATCCTGTGCTGAAGATGTCCGAAGAAGAATACCTAATAGTATCGCAACCGTACTATACGCATTTATTGTTCGATGGCTTTTGGTGGAGTGTGAAAGAAGAATTAAAACTGGTTTATTCTGAAAAAACTATTATGAACTTGTTAACAAAAGATTTCTCGGAGGAGAAATTGTTCTATGAGTTGGTGAAACTTATGATAGGCGACAAGCGTATTCAAATCTACAATAAGCATTGTTTTGCGGCGCAACAATCAGCACCTGATATTGCTATCAAAACACGACATCATTTGTTTATGTTTGAATATAAAGACATGAGG
Organism: Porphyromonas sp.; assembly: GCF_030529325.1. GTDB lineage: Bacteria > Bacteroidota > Bacteroidia > Bacteroidales > Porphyromonadaceae > Porphyromonas_A. The sequence continues at coordinate 3,418 of NZ_JAUMXC010000085.1, forward strand.
GTTCATAGAAAAATCGCAGATGGAGGTGATATGAATCAGATGATGGATTTT
>NZ_JAUMXC010000029.1 GCF_030529325.1 Porphyromonas sp.
TGTCTAACTTGACGCATCAAGTTAGACAACTTCATTCATCAAGTTAGACAACTTGTTTTCGACAGATGTACATCTTCTCTCCGATCTCTTGCGAGTTTTGAGGATTGTTGTACTTTTGTGTTATCGCTAACTATATTGAAAACTAATACATATGGAGGCCGAAAAGGTTAATCAGTTTCTTTTGTTCTCTGCAAAGTATTTTCCTGAATATCAGATCCCTTTCATCCGTGAAGCGTTGCTGAAACTGGATGAGGATCAGTTCAACCGGGTGCAGTTTTTGCAGTTCAAAGACCCCACGGTGGCATTACTTATCTCTATTTTTGCCGGCACGTTGGGTATCGATAGGTTCTATCTCGGTCATACGGCGCTTGGTATCATCAAGCTACTGACCTGTGGAGGGTTTGGTTTTTGGACTCTTGTAGATTGGTTCATCATCATGTCGGCAGCCAAAGACGAGAACGCAGAGAAACTCTTTGGGATGCTGAGGGGCATATGACGCCCCGACGCTTTTATACGGCAGTGGTCCTGCTGTTTGGGGGAGCTTATGCCTGGCTTGCGTTTGTCGCAAGTACAAGTGCTTCGGACGTTATATTTTGCCTTTTCAGACGCTTGTCGGGCATGCCTTGCCCGGCTTGTGGGGCTACTCGCTCTGTTGTCGCTCTATGCTACGGCGAGTGGCTGTATGCTCTGCGTCTCAATCCTCTTGGCTTTTTCTATACCATAGCATTAGTATCTGTCCCCCTTTGGTTATTGCACGACACCATCCGCAGGCGTCCATCCATGTACACGATGTATCGGAGGCTCGACAGGCTGATGTCGCACAAGTCGGTGCTGTGGGGTATCGCCGCCTTTATCCTGCTCAATTGGCTGTGGGTGCTTTTCAACCATGTGTTTGGGCATGTGGCTTGATGATACTTTGTGGAAAATCCTCTCTCATTGGTGTGAGAAAAACAGGGATCGGGCTTTGAAACCTCATCGATAATACTTATATTTGCATTAGAGAAAGATAAGAAAAGGTCGCGTCGGGCGATCGGGGAACTCGTCATTTATTCACGATTCCGAGATCTTTGGCAAGCATAATGGCGGGCCGCAATCTTTCGAGATTATCCCTGCGGGGATACAGCGGATTACAAAGTGTGAGTCATCCTCAAAACTTGTTTTCTTGGAGTTTCGTCACAATCTCCCGGCGCCCTTATCATACAAAAGCCACCTTGCACAGATGACTCTGATCCCAAGGTGGTCTTTTTGTCGTACAACTTTCCTCTTGAAAAGGGAAAGAGAGTGATTAGGTTAGAATGTTTTTTATATTAATTGAATTTATCAGCTATGCTACGTATATCTAAATTTTTACTGAAGATCTTACCCATCTTCTTTTTGGTACTCACTCCATTTTTCTCAGGCTGTGCCACGGGAGAGTGGGGTGAAGGGTTGCATGCCAACAAAGGTCCGGGCGTGTATGAGCTGAGATACCGCCTCAAGGTCTCTACCCCTTCCAAAGTGACTTTCCGGATGCGTACGATAAGGTATCCGCATGTCGTCCTCAACGGTATCAAAGAGGATGTCAGTAGAGCCGTGTCTTTTGATGTGGAGAGAGAAGCCGACTTCAGGATCTTTACCGAATCTCGCGAAACAGGTCTTGAGGTGACTATGCACATAGAGCCTGAGTACTCCGGACGGACTGATATTTTGTGTCTTGTGGATGGCTTTCTCAATAAGAAAAAGATCTACGAACATCGCGACAAGTCAACACTCGTAAATGCTACGCATACCCTTGTCGTAGGTCTGGGAGACTTTGACCGCTAAAGATAAGCATGGCCAAGGCAGAGAAGAAAGGCAAGACCGTCATCGGTGATGGGATGTACCTTCAGGTGCTTGGTTGTGGTTCTGCCAAACCAACTCTGAGTCATCATCCGTCGGCACAGGTGCTTCGGCTGAGAGAGAAACTCTTCCTCATCGATTGTGGTGAGGGTACGCAGTTGCAGATGCTCAGGTATAAAGCCTCCTTTGCCCACCTCCACAGGATATTCATCACGCACCTGCATGGTGATCATTGTTTGGGCTTGCCCGGACTGCTCAACTCCATGTCCCTCCTTGGGACTTCTCATCCCGTCCATGTCTACGGACCGAAGGGTGTCAAACGGTATATAGATCTCATCATAGAGCTTTTCTGTAGAGAAGATGCCGAGCGTATCATCGTACACGAGATATCTCCCGATGGATGCCAAGAGATATATGCAGATAAGTCGGTAGTGGTTTCGGCATTTCGTCTTGATCATCGTGTCCCCACGGTCGGCTATCTGTTCAAGGAAACACCTCTCCAGCGTCATCTCGACAGAGCATCGGCAGACTTTTACGGTGTGCCTGTCGCGTACTTTGGACGTATCAAGCAGGGGGAGGACTTTGTCCAACCTGATGGGACAGTCGTTCCCAACGAGCGACTCACAAAACCGCCGAGACCCTCGTTCAGCTATGCCTACTGCTCCGACACGGCTTACTGCGAGGCCATAGTCCCATATATCCGAGGGGTAGATCTCTTGTATCATGAGACTACATTCGAGGCCTCTCATGTCGAGCGCGCCAAGGAGACAAAACACTCCACGACACATCAGGCTGCTCGTATTGCAGAGCTTGCAGAGGTCGGCTCTCTCATGATCGGTCACTACTCGGGCAGGTACATCGGCCTTCAGGATATGGAGCGGTTGAGGCAGGAGTGTCTCACCATATTCCCCAGAGTCATAGCGGCCAACGAAGGGTTGGTTATAGACTTCAAGGAACTTAGGAAATAAAAAGATTGAATACTGTCCTCGGTAAAGTTTTTTGTGCAGACTTTGCCGAGGATTTTTTTGTTGAATCAGCTCTCCCGAAACCAAATTGTTCGATAATTGGATAAATTCGTATATCTTTGCACGAAATGTTCTATGTTGAGCATTTTGAGAGTGAATTTTTAAGTAATAACAATTATTTCAAATCTCGTTATTAAATTATCTATGAAGAAGTTTTTTCTACTTGCAGTCATGATGATTTCAAGTATCGTCATTGCTAATGCACAATCATTTTCAAAGGGTGACAAGTTTATCGATCTCTCTATAGGTCTTCCTGACTTCGGAGTATACAACTCAATTTCTCTTCCTGTATTGGGTGCAAAGTTTGACTACGTTGCTGTAGACAATCTTTTTGACAACAAGAGTTTTCTTTCTGTCGGTGCCGGAACATCATTCTATGCGAGCAAGGGCACATACTACAAGACAAGCGCCTTTGCTTTGGCAGGTCACGCAGCTGTTCACTACAACTTCGTTCCAAAGTTGGATACATATGCAGGTTTGTCTTTGGGATACAATTTTGTAAAGGTCAGCTACCTCAATGATAGCCCTCTTAACACTATCGCAGGAAGCGGTGTTGCATACGGTCTTTTCCTCGGTACAAGATACTTCTTTACTCCAAACGTTGCAGGTTTGTTGGAGTTGGGTTATGGCTACACTACACTCAAGCTCGGTGTGTCACTCAGAATCTGATCGTTTCGCAAGATAAGATATCGAAGACTGCCCTTCAAGGAGATATGATCCTTTGAGGGCAGTCTCTTTTTTATCGTGATGTGGACATCAGAGGAGTTTGTGACCTCTTTGGTTCTTTGGAGAGAGTCTTGAGGCTTGAGTTGTTTTGACAGAGATAATATAAAAACGGTCGTGCCAAAGGTGAATCCTTTTGGTACGACCGTTTTCTTATTTGGGGACTCCTCGTGTCTTACTTCAAGTTGGCAGAGTCTTTGATGAACTGTGCAAGTCCATTGTCTGTCAATGGATGCTTGAGTAGTCTCAAGATAGAGTCAAGCGGTGAAGTGACGACGTCCGCTCCGAGCTTAGCACAGTAAGTGATGTGTAGTGGCGAACGGATAGACGCTGCGAGGATTTCTGTGGTGAAGTCATAGTTGTCAAATATCTCACGGATCTCTTCGATGAGATTGAGACCATCTTGGCAGATGTCATCGAGACGACCAAGGAATGGAGATACGTATGTCGCACCGGCCTTGGCAGCGAGAAGAGCTTGTCCCGGAGAGAATATGAGCGTACAGTTGGTACGAATACCCTCAGAAGTAAGGGTTTTGATGACTTTCAGACCCTCTTCTGTGATAGGGACTTTGACCACGATTTTTGGGTCAAGAGCAGCGAGGACATGAGCTTCGGCTATCATCTCGTCATAGGTTGTAGAGATGACTTCTGCACTTACGTCACCATCTACGATATTACAGATGGCTTTGTAGTGAGCTTTGACTGCTTCGTTGCCTGTGATACCTTCCTTTGCCATGAGGGAGGGGTTGGTAGTCACGCCGTCAAGGATGCCGAGAGCCTGCGCGGTCTTGATGTGCTCAAGATTTGCTGTGTCGATAAAAAACTTCATAGGTGTTAGGCTATAATATAGTGTGAATGAATATCAATACATCTTCGTCGAGATACTCGTACAAAGTTATCCAAATCTCATCAACTGACAACGTTGATATGTGACAATAATTCAGGATGTCCGATTTAAGGAACCATGTACCTCTCGGTCTGATCCTAAATCCTTTTCTCTTCTTTTTCATCTTTGGTGTCGTTTTGGGATTGCAGAGGGTTGATAATTATTGAGGAAAATCCGATATTTGTCGTAGATCTAAAAATGAAAGCATAATCATGAAAAAGTTTCTGAAGATCGCAAGTGTGACGGTCGTCACCATTGCGGCACTGCTTGTCCTTGTTATTATTCTTGCGCGCTACGTGTTTCGGAATGAGCTTCGGAGTTATCTCGAAAAACTTCAAGGCAGCGAGAAGGTTGCCCTTCTCCGTAAAGCCCAAGACTATAAGGCCGACAGTGTGGCTTTTGATTTCGAGTATGCCGCACCTATCGAAAAGAGTATGGAGATCAAAGGGTATTTCCGCTTCGATACACTTTTTCAAGCTGATGCAGATACATGGACCAAGACCCTCACCCTTGCTCGACTTTCGGCTCTTGTGAAGCACGACAATCCCAACCCCTGGCCTGACAGTCGCACAGCCATAGGCTTGTGGGAGTGGAGTAAAAATAATCCCGGTGGATACAACTGCCGCATGCACTCGATCTTGCTTCACGAGCTCCTCCTCGCCGAGGGGATCATCAACCGTGTCGTCACCTGTATGCCTGCCGATACCACCGACAGTGACTGCCATGTCGTCAATATCGTATGGTTGCCCGAGACGAATAAATGGGCGATGATAGATTCCGACACCAAAACCTATGTCACGGACGAAGAGGGCAATGTGCTGTCTCTACAAGAGATGCGTGAGTGCATCATAGCTGACAAGCCCATACACATACTCCCTCTCAACGAAGGCGATACTCCGGGAGACTATCTGACTTTCTATTGGGCCAAAAATCTCTACTATTTCAGCAGTATAGAGTCCACCACTTATGGAGTGGAAAGTCCTGCAAGTGACCGATCAAGGTATATTTATCTCTTGCCCGATAATGGCTATAAGTTGAGTATGCGTGCCAATCGTCAGGGACGCATCACCACGGATGTCGATCGCTTCTGGGCTTCTCCCGCGGACTCTATCCTGACGGGAGAGGTCTTTTCGATATCCGAGTAATGATCGAGGTTGAGTGTTTTTTTCATCCGGCGTGCCGTCCTCCGGCTGTACTTGTCCCGAGTTGCCTTTCCGGGTGTAAAAAAACGTTCCACTTTCTGGTAGATCTTTTTCCTGTTGCTGTGTTTTGATAATCAGCGCGGTGTGAGGTGGAGAGGGTTCGTATGCCCAACTTGTGTCATGGTGGGGAACTGTGAGCGGAAATTTGTATCTTTGTGCCGAGTATTGCACAATGAAATTTGATAAATAATGAACGAATTGAGACTTATAGATGCCATACGTACTCGTCGCAGCATACGTATATACCACAAGGATAAGCCCTTGAGTGAGGAACAGTTGGCTCTCATCATAGAGGCGGGTCTGCGTGCTCCTTCGTCGATGAACAGACACACGACGCAGTTCCTCATCATTGATGATCGTGAGACACTCGAGGCTCTCGGAGCGTTGAGAGAGAAGGGGAGTGCTTTCCTCGCTGATGTGCCTGTTGCTATCGTACTATTGGCATCGCCCGATGCTTGTCATCTGTGGATGGCAGATGCTTCGCTCGCTGCGGGATACATGCAGCTCCAAGCATGGGAGATGGGACTCGGCTCATGCTGGGCTGAGGTCGAGGGACGACAACGCCCCGATGGAGAGCCTTCGGATGCTTATGTGCGTCGCGTGCTCAATCTGCCCGAAGACCTCGAGGTCGTATGCATCCTTGGATTCGGCTACGTCAACGGTGATGCTCCGGAGCGTCCTGTGGATGCCCTCAAGTGGGAAAAGGTACACCGTGGATCTCTCGGTAAGATGTATAAGTAATTAACGACATATCAGGGCTATGCAACCACTATCATTGACGACGCCTTCGCTCCTTTTTTCAGCGATCACACTTATCTTGTTGTCGTATACCAATAGGTTCTTGTCATACGCACAGCTCGTGCGTACGCTCCGGCAACAGAGCGCAGACAATCCTGCACGTACACGTGGACAGATAGCCAATCTCTATCGTCGTCTGCGTCTCATCCGCGCGATGCAGGTGCTTGGTGTGGGCAGTCTCCTTCTGTGTGTGGTGGCGATGTTTTGCATCTATATCACGTGGCAGGTGGCAGGCGAAGTGATCTTTGCTCTTGGGATGATCTCCCTTGCTCTTTCACTTGCCTTGTGTCTCAAGGAGATACTCATTTCTATCGAAGCTCTGCACATCAATCTTGAGTCCATGGGGCCCGATGAGACAGAGTCCAAGAAAGGGAAGCGTAAAGCGTAGTAGAGTCCTGATCAGGAAACGACATCGAGAAGAGCTGTGCAGACTTGGGGGATGCATAGCTCTTCTTGCCCTTGGATAGAGGGCCGATGGCGTAGGAAAAATTAGCAACTCGTTACGTAAATTCATGTAACGTCCGGATGCGTGGCGAAGAGTTTTAAACTTCATGAAATGAGGGAGTAATTCGTGACTTCTTCTTATCTTTGTTCCTCTCGATCCAAGAGCCTTGGAGGCTTTAGATGAGATCAAGATCTGGCTTAAATGACATACATATAAGATGAGCGATAAACAATCAAGTAAAATGTTTTATCTCTGGGTGATGCTCGTGCTGGTATTGCTCATGACCATAGGAATGTACTTCCTGCCTGCCGAAGTCGCAGGTATTCCGCTGAAGTCATCGGATATCCTTTCCGAACTGAGAGTGGAGACACCCCAAGATGGGGACATGTTGGTCGCGGATGGTGAGGGAGACATCGAAGAGGACGAGGCTCCCAAAAGGGTGGAGGATGCCTCTGCACGTATCAAGGCAGACTCTATCAGAAATGTAAGAAAACGAGACTCCATATACAGCATCCTTGTCGCAGAGCGTGCCAAGGTCGATACCGCAGTAGTGGCGGAAAACGTCCTTTTTGAGGATTTTTCGCCGGGGCATACCGGGCTTAAGTCCATCTTTGAGGCGCTCCGTCGTCGTGGACAGATGGATAAGCCCATATATATAGCGGCACTCGGGGACTCATTTATCGAAGGGGATATATTTACGCTGGATGTGCGTCGTCTGCTCCAACAGCGCTATGGAGGTGGAGGTGTCGGTTGGATGCCGATGTATTCGCAAGTCAGTGGTTATCGCCAGGGGGTGAAGCAAAGGAGTAAGGGGTGGAAGGAAACAACCATCCTGAACAAGTCGAAGTCTCCGCTGCCTCTATCCGGGCGTTTGTTCAGGGCACAGGGGCAGGCATCGGTCGAGTACACATTGGATGAGTCGCCGGTGGCCGGAAACAGTGTCACTCGTCTCTACTATGCTGCTAAAGATGAACTCAATGTGAGATACACTGCCGGAGATAGTACGATGAACATTACTTTGCCGGCGGCCGATCCCATAGGTGAGTACACCTTCCCGATCTCATCGGACAAGGTGGGATTCAGTGTACAGAGCGATGCCGAAGCTGCAACGTTCTTCGGTATGTCTCTGGAAACAGATCAAGGGGTGGTGCTTGACAACTATTCGCTTCGTGGCAATAGTGGTATCCCTCTCGGTAGTCTTGATGCCGATATGGGATCTTCGCTCAATGCAGATCGACCTTATCATCTCATCATCCTTCAGTACGGTCTCAACGTGGCAAGTGCCAAACAGAAGAACTATCGCTCCTACGGTAATACGATGATTAAGGTCGTGCGCCGACTGCAGGAACTATTCCCGCAAGCGTCCATCCTCATCATGGGGATCTCTGACAGAGGGGTGAGGGTGTCAGGGCAGTTTGTGACGATGCCGAGCATCCCCGACTTCATCGCTGAGCAACGTCGCGTGGCACAGGAGACCGGAGTGGTCTTCTGGGATACGTATGCGGCTATGCAGAGTCTTGGTGGTATAAATGGTTTTGTTTCCAAAGGTTGGGCAGCCAAAGACTATACCCATATGAGTTTCAAGGGTGGACGTCGTCTTGCCGAGGAAATGCTCAAAGCATTTGATTTTGAAGATAAGTATTATGAAGCATTGCTATAGTAGATCGATGAAGAGGCTTCTCGTGGTCGCGATAGTCGGAAGTGTATGGTCTTGTGTCACTGCATTGGCACAGGCTCCCCGTATGTCGACGGATACCTTGTCTCGAAAAGCCTCAGATCTCAGGAGCATACTTCAACCCATCAAGGCTCGTCTGTTGTCAGGGGTAGGAGTGGTGGAGATAGTCCATCTCGGAGACAGCCACACACAGGCAGGCTATATGACGCAGAGCATACGAGATCGTCTGCAAGCCAAGTATGGAGATGCAGGTCGGGGATGGCTGACGCCTTTCAAGATGGCTCGTACCAATCAGCCGTTTGACTACTCGATCACTTCGACAGGTAAAGGGTGGAAGTCCGAGACGATAAGTTATGTCAATCCTGCCAACCTCGTCGGACCAGGCGGAGTCGTACTCATACAGACGCAAAAGGCCGCTCCCGTCTTTCATGTCTCTGTGCGTTCGGGATCGTTTGATCGTATCCTTGTGTGTAGGAGTGCGCGTTCGCCCGTTTTGTCCGTCGTAGGCTCCAAGGGGGTTACTCGCGTAGGATATGGTTATGGTACCCAGTATGTCATGGATACCATAGACTTCCTTTCTCCTGTGAGCAAGGTCCAGTTGCAAGGTTCTCGACCTACCTCGAAGTCAATGGAGTATGCGGGATTCAGCCTGCATAACAAGAATACAAGTGGCGTGCGCTATCATGATATAGGACTCAATGGCGCGATGTTCAGAGTCTACAACAGACCTCACTTTGTGCAGAATCTGAAGTTGCTCAAGCCTCAGTTTATGATCATCTCTTTGGGGACCAACGAAGCCATAGGCAAGTGTGATGCGGAAATCTTCCGAAAAGATGTGACCAATCTCCTCAAGGCTTTGAAAAAGGAACTCCCCAATACTGTTTTTGTCTTCACGACTCCTCCTGTCGCTTACAATAAGACCGGCAATCCTGTGCCTACGATAGAGCGTGTGCACACCGTCCTCCATGAGGTGGCTGACTCGGAAAATGTCGGGCTCATAGACTTGTACGAACTCATGGGTGGATTTGACAAGGGGAGCCGTCTCATGAAGTCTTCCGACTATATCTCTCGTGATGGGATCCATTACTCTGTTGCCGGATATCAGTATCTCGGAAACTTGGTGGCGGACGAGCTTATGAAGGCTCTCGAGTAAAAACTCAGATCAAGACAATACTCTCTTATTTACAACACTGACACACATCAATATAACATACAATGGATAATATCCTGTCCTTTTTTCAAAATATAGATCTCTCACGTATCCCGGAGCTTATCCGTTACAATCCGGAGTCTCCGATGATTTTTTCTTCCGGATTGTTCTTCCTTTTGTTTATCGCATTCTTCTCGATCTACGGATTGTTGAGACATGCCACACATCTGAGGATTCTTTATGTCGTCGCCTTCTCCCTCTTTTTCTACTATAAGAGCAGTGGGATGTATCTCCTTTTGCTTGTTTTTGCCGCGACGAGCGATTTCATCATCGCAAGGTTTATGTCGCACAGCACGACACAAGGCAGAAGGAAGTTGTGGTTGTTCCTCAGTATGGTGGTCAATCTGGGAATTTTGTCGTACTTCAAGTACTTCAACTTCCTCGGAGATCTTGGAGTCAATCTCTTGCATCTCATAGGTAATTGGACGGGTTACGAGCCTTTTATGGCACCGGAGTGGAAAGTCCTCCCTATCTTTTTGCCCGTGGGTATCTCTTTCTATACTTTCCAGACGATGAGTTATATCATAGATGTGTATAGGGGGCGCATCACTCCTCTCAACAGATGGATTGACTACTTGTTTTATGTATCCTTCTTTCCCCAGCTCGTTGCAGGTCCTATCGTTCGAGCCCTTGACTTCATCCCTCAGATACATCGTACTCCCGTTGTCACCTCGTCTGATCTCGGTCGAGGGGTCTTCCTGATCCTTACCGGACTTATCAAGAAGGCTCTCATATCTGACTACATCAGCCTCAATTTTGTGGATCGTATCTTCGATGCACCCCAGTTGTATACAGGGTTTGAAGTCCTCATGGGCGTCTATGGTTATGCTCTTCAGATCTATTGCGACTTTTCGGGATATTCCGATATGGCAATCGGTATAGCTCTTTTCCTCGGTTTCAAGTTCAATATCAACTTCGATTATCCCTATCGATCCGCTACTATAACCGAGTTTTGGCGCAGGTGGCATATCTCCCTCTCTACATGGCTCAAAGACTACCTCTATATCCCTCTCGGCGGTAATCGCAAGGGTAAGTGGCGCACTTATCTCAACCTCCTCATCACGATGCTTCTTGGGGGACTCTGGCACGGTGCCGCTCTGCGTTTTATCCTTTGGGGCGGTATTCATGGGCTTGCGCTTGCGGTGCACAAGTTGATGATGCAGATATTCCCGAACCTTAAAACTGAGGGCCGTGAGATGAAGCCACATTGGAGAGTGCTTTCGATGATATTTACATTCCACATCGTTTGCTTCTCGTGGATCTTTTTCAGGGCAAACGATATGGCACAAGTCCAAGAGATACTCTCACGTATCGTGACGGAGTTCCATCCTGAACTGATGTGGGAAGTGATCTCCGGTTATTCAATGGTTTTTGGTATCATGCTCTTCGGATATGCCGCTCATATGTTGCCCCGTCGCGCACTTTCGGGGCTTGAGAACGGTATCACTCGCTCACCTCTCATCCTCAAGTCTCTCTATATTGCTATTGTGATATTTATCATATTCCAGGTCAAGAGCGCAGACGTACAGCCGTTCATTTATTTTCAATTTTGATTTCTTTTAATATCTTTGTGGCATTGAAGTTTTTTAATTAGAAAAATACAGCATTATGAAAAGAATTATTATTTCCCTCGTACTTGTTGTCATGTCATTCTTTATGGCAAAAGCTCAGGAGTACAAGCCTGAGTGGCAACATGTTGATACTATGACAGTTGTCCGTACTCAAGGAGAGAGGCGTTTGGTATTTGTAGAGAAGACGAATGTCGTGCCTAAGTCTTTTTTCATTGAGGCCGGAGGTGCGGGTATGAGCCCTTTGAGCTTCAACTTTGAGTCTCGCTTTGCTCGTCAGCTCAACGGATTGGGGATGCGTGCCGGTGTTTCCTTTATTGGCTTTGGAGATGCAGGTATACTTACGATCCCTGTACAGCTCAATTATTTGATGGGTAGTAGAGGTAAGTACTTTGAGATAGGGGGAGGAGCTACGCTTTTCCATGGATATTCAGATTGGTTTGGAGGTGATAAAGGTGACTCTTATACCAAGATAATCGGTACCACAACCTTTGGTTATCGTTATCAGCCTGTCAAGGGAGGCTTCATGTTCAGAGCCGGGTTTGCTCCATTTTTTACCTTTACCGAGGAGGGCAAGTTCTTCTTCATGCCTTACATGCCTTACATCTCGTTGGGATATTCATTCTGATAAGAAGCTACATGATGACATAGAAATAGGGATAATCCTAAAATCCCCGGAACAAAAGGAGACAAACCGTATCGTAAGAAGAAATTATGATACGGTTTGTCTCTTTTTATTTAAGTTTTGTTACAGAATGTATTTTGTTTTATTCGGGCTTTTTATACCTTTGCGGAAGTTGGGGCTCAAATTGAAAAAGTAAAGTGCTATGAAAAGATCTTTTGTTTCTATCATCCTTATTGTCATGTCGTTCTTTACGGCAAAGGCTCAGGAGTACAAGCCCGAGTGGCAACATGTCGATACAATGACGGTTGTCCGTACAGAGGGTGAGAGACATCTGAAGTTTGTAGAGAAGACAGATGTCGTACCTAAGGCGTTCTTTGTTGAAGCCGGTGGTGCGGGTGTAAGTTTTTTGAGCTTCAACTTTGAGTCACGCTTTGCTCATCAGCTCAATGGTTTGGGGGCACGTGTCGGAGCCTCATTTCTATCCTTTTCGGAAGAGCGAGTGTTTACTCTGCCCGTGCAACTCAATTATTTGCTAGGTAGCCGAGGTAAGTATTTTGAGATGGGGATCGGAGCTACACTCTTTTATGGGTACTCAGATCCGAGCTCGAGCTTAGGAGGAATAACAGATCAGAAGAATTATTTCAATATACTGGGCACTACGACTTTTGGTTATCGTTATCAGCCGGTCAAAGGTGGTTTTATGTTTAGGGTCGGTTTTTCTCCATTATTCCTGCATGAGGAAGGGGAGTTTATCTTTGTCCCTTATATGCCCTACCTCTCGTTTGGATACTCATTTTGATAAGCTCGTTTCATAGGTTATAAAAGGAGATAAAAGCTGAAGAGTCAGAGGATTTCTCCAATAAAAATCTGAATATCAGTGCCTGTAAGGCGTCGGTAGATACCGTATCTTCATTACTGACCAACATCTGCACGCACTGTCTTTTTGTGTTTTCTGTTCAACTGATGTCTCCGCCCCAACAGACCTCTTTTTTCACAAAAAGAGGCTTCTGCCTGATCGGGAGTTTCATGCCGGGCTTTCTCTCTTTTTTGTTCGGATCTTTGTTAATCTTTAAAATTGAGACACCTGTCTTAATGAGTTAAGGAGACTGTCCGGAGGAGTCTGCTCAGCTCACTTCTTCAGTCTTGTTGATAGAGGCATTTTATCCCCATTTTCTCTGTTAATTGGAGATCTTGACACAAATTTTGTATATACAATTTGATGGTGAAAATGGCTTATTTGATAAAGAAATGATCGTATATCTCAAAAAAAATATTAATTTCGTCTGAAAACCCTTGTTAGTTCAATAAAAATAACATACATTTGGGACAACGCAAAACACTGAGAGAAATCAATTGCTGTCAATCTCTCAAAAAGACATGAAGAAAAGAGTTTAAAATTCAAGTAAAACCAACAATGTGAAATTAACGCTTGCCGTGTTGGTATTTAACAATCAAAGGCGCCGGATTGTAACGTACGGTAAGAGTTAGAGTAAAAAATCCTATTTCTATGAAAACAACAACATTCAAACTATGGTGCGTTTTCGCAGTGCTGTTTTTAGGGCTGGCTTCTTGTACTCCCAAGGCTGATGATCCCGATCCTGCAACATTGACTGTCGCTCCCGGCGAGTTGACCTTCCAGAATGGTGAAGGCTCAGAGACCGTTAAAATCACAACCAATCAAGAGTCTTGGGTGGCCACTTCTCCTCAGGAAGGCTCTTGGATCGAACTTGTTCCTTCCGGAACCAACTTGACTGTCAAAGTAAAAAAGAACGAGATCTCAGAACCTAGAACTACCTACATCATCGTAAATGCAGGAGCAGCGACTCCTCAAAAGGTGAAGGTTACTCAGAATCCTGCTGATATCGTGTTGAACCTCACTCCTGACGCTATCAATGTTCCTATGGAAGGTGGTACATACACTGTGGATATCTCCAGCAACAATGACTTGTGGAATATCGAGTTGGAGCCTGCAGAAGATTGGGTTACAATGACGGTACACAAGACTGCAAAGATGGCTTACATCACTGTGAAGGAAAACACAACCACAGAGGAAAGACAAGCTGTGCTCAGAGCAACAAATAAGTCTAAGGCCATCGAAGTCCCCATCAAGCAGGCTGCTATGCCAAATATGAGATATGTGATGCCTTACCTCAAGAAGAAACCTAAAGGTTATGACATCGTTTCTTATGAGGTTGCAAGAAAGAGTGTCTTAAAGAGATTTAGCGGTGCTATTCCTGGATGGGGTATCTTCGAGGAGGATTATCTCTTTATGAACAGGTCCGAGCTATTTACAGAGACAAAGTACACTATCAACGTTAAGACTAATAGCTTGGTGAAAATTACTGTTCAGAGCACTGATTACAAGACTGCAATGGCTGAGAGAAATCAGATCATTGAGTTTTATAAGGAGAATGGTTTCGAAATGACTACTCAGGAAAATCTCTACATTGCAGGTAGACACAGGACTGAGCCTTTCGATATCAAGATCAATTACGTGAAGGATCAGTCTGTTCTTATCGAATTTGAACAATATGCTGATCAGGACAAGCCATACAAGACATTCGATCAGTTCCCGAAATTCCCAGAGCACTACTTTGGTTCCCCGGAATGGAAGTTTGAACAGATCAAGGCAGAAGAGTTGAAAGAGGGAGCGAAAGAAGGTCAGCACTCATTGGTTAATTCCGGAGCTCACAAGGGTAAAGTTACTCTCGGATTGTTTGAGCAGGCTGAATCAAAGAAACCATACATCCTTGCCGGTTACTTCTTCAATTGGGAGAATGGTACGCCTGCTGATAAACTTGGAACTTTGGATGAATTGGTAAGACTTTACAGTGAAGTGACACTCGGATTCTGGGAAGACACGGAAGTATCCGGTAAGTTTGTCATCACAAACGAATTCAAGGCTCTTCTTGAAAAGGAAGGTTGGAAGTTCCTAAGAATCCAAAATGGTTTCTACATCTTCTCCAACAGTGCAAAGAAGTTTATTTTGGCTACACGTGCAGGTTTCTTCACCGGCTTCAACGATGGCAATGCATGTCTACAGATGAACTTCTTCCCAGGTGAAGGTGAAGAATCCGAAAATCTAAAGAACTTTGACAAGAAGGTCAACGCAAAGAGCGAAAGATGGAGCTATTTCAAATAAAAAAATAAAGGATGTGAAGAAGTAAATTTTTTTTATCCTATCACAATCTGCTCATACACCCCCACCTGTGGTCCACAATTCCACTTGTGGGGGTGTCCTCTTTTCCCAAAAAACAACTTAAAACGATATAAAATATCTATGAAAAAATTTCTGGCCTTCGGGCTCACACTTGGTGTGATATTTGTGTCTTGTAAAGAGGATCGTCTACTCAATACAGACAGAGACAAGCCCTCCATGACAGAGAAACGTAGCAATATTGGGGATCTATATCAGCAACCTATCCATGTCAAAGGACGGATCAATATCTATATGTCTGAGGACTCCTTTGATAAAATCAGTATCAGTGAACAGGGCAGCATGCAGATGAACAGTCTCCCAACTCCGATGCAAGCTACCCTCATTACCCTCAAGGCAACTCGGGTAGAGAGACTGTTCCCACCGGCAGGTAAGTATGAGAAGCGTACCAGAGAAGCCGGCCTTCATCGTTGGTTCACTGTTACTTTTGATGAGAGTACTCCTTCCGAAGAGGCTTGTCAGATGATGAGCGAACTACCTGAAGTCGATTTTGCTGAACCTATCCTCAAGATTGCCTTTCCACAGGCAAAGCCGGCTCCCGTCACCATGACGGGGATGATGTCTCTCAGGGGAGAAATGGATCCTGAGTCCTTCAATGACCCTATGCTCCGTAAGCAATGGCATTATAGGAATTCGGGTGCGGCTTCGTTCGCTGAAAAAGGTGCAGACATCAATCTCTTCCCTGCTTGGCGTGTAGAGAGTGGCAGTGCAAAAGTTACGGTAGCCATTGTCGATGGAGGTATAGATATAGATCACGAAGATCTAAAGGAAAATCTAAGTATCAATACTGCCGAGCTTAATGGTGCAAAAGATGTGGATGATGACAATAATGGCTTTGTCGATGATATATATGGTTACAATTTTGTGACAAACTCCCCCACAATAGAGCCGGATGACTACAGCCACGGTACACACGTTGCAGGTACTGTGAGTGCTCGCAACAATAACGGCCTGGGAGTCTGTGGTATCGCAGGTGGTAATGGAACTGAGGGAACGGGGGTAAAACTGTTGAGTTGCCAAATATTTAGGAAGGAGCATGAAAAAGGTAATGCTGAGGCTGCGCTTAAATATGGGGCAGATAACGGTGCTGTCATCTCCCAAAACTCATGGGGGTACCCTCATCCCACAGCAGGGACTACTCCAAAATCCTTGAGAGATGCGATCGATTACTTTATCAAATACGCAGGGTGCGACGAGAACGGCAACCAGCGTGCTGACTCTCCCATGAAGGGGGGGGTAGTCATCTTCGCTGCGGGAAATCAAAACTTGGACTTTGTTGCTATCCCGGCTGCTTATTCAAAGGTAATCTCAGTCTCTGCAATGTCCCCTAATTTTACCAGAGCAAGCTATACCAATAGAGGGACTTGGGTTACGATCATGGCTCCGGGAGGAGACCAAGACAGATATGGTACAACTGCGGGAGTCCTCAGTACACTTTCTCCGAAGGTCCCGGACACAAGAGGTGCAAAATATGGCTATATGCAGGGGACGTCGATGGCTTGTCCACACGTTTCAGGTGTGGCTGCACTCATGGTATCGCATTTTGGAGGAAAAGGCTACACCAATGCAGATCTTGTCAAGCAACTGAAGTCTGCTTTTCTTGATGTCGATATCAATGAGAAAAATCCCGGATTTGAGGGACGATTGGGAGTCGGGTATATCGATGCTCATGGAGCATTGGTCAACAAAAACCTCAACAAAGCTCCAAACACTCCCGTGGTTGACATGGAGCGTTCTTCAAAGACTGAGATCACTGAGATAAATCTCTTCTGGACTATCCCTACAGATGAGGACGACAAGAAGCCTAGCAGGTTGCAATTGTTCATGTCCAAACAACCATTGACAGCTTCAAACTACCGGGAAAAAGGTACTCCTATAGGTATGGGTACCTATGAATATATCTCTATTGCAGGTCACAATGCAGGTGAGGAAATGAGCTTCAGTATCAAGGATCTCAGTCCTGAGACTTCTTACTACTTTGCTCTTGTTGCCATAGACCGCTGGGGGTTGAAGTCTGCTCCTGCTATTTTTGATCTCAAGACAAGGCCCAATATCCCTCCTCAGGTGACAGGTATGCCACAGGGGCCTATCAGAGTCAATGCATCTCTTGGGCAGACCTTCAAGTTTGAGCTTACTGTCGCTGACCCCGATGGGCATTCTTGGAAGATGGAGAAGCCCGCATATATGAAGGGTGTGACCGTCCAACAAAAAAAATCTGATGAAAAGGTTCTTGTCTCCATCTATCCGACTTTGCCTGAGGGTAAGCACCAATTCTCATTGGTCTTTGTCGATCAGCTCGGAGGCAAGACCGAAGTCGTCATCGCATTTGAGATCTACAAGATCACTCCTCCTAAACTCCTCATGCCGATATCCAACAAAGTCATGGGCGTTGCTCAAGGTGCTGTAGAGGTGGATCTGACCAAAGTCTTTGAGGGTGACAAGGAAACCACTTTGACTTACTCGGCTTCCGGTGTGGATACATCCATAGCTTCTGCCGTGATCGATGGAAGTAAGTTGATCATCAATCCTCATAAACCGGGAGAGTCCATCATCTCCGTCACAGCAAAGGATGGTATAGACAATGTCGTGGATACAAAATTTCAGGTACTCGTCGTTGCCGACAAGAGTCTGCCTGTGTATTCGGTCTATCCTATACCTGCCAGAACCGACCTCAATGCTTGGCTCAACGATGAAGTCAAGACTGCCACATTTGTCATCACGACGATGAGAGGCGAAGAAGTCTTCAGACGTGAAGTCAAGCCTAACGATGAGGGTGTCGCTACGATCGACATCAAGAAGTTTGCTCCCGGTGCGTACAACCTCACCATCACTTCGACCAAGGGAACATTCACCAAAACGATTGTAAAACAATAATGCCTACTGACTTATGAGAATTACACACATATTTTCTTTCGCTGCGGCGCTTCTTTTAGGGCTTGGAGCCCAAGCTCAGACACGCCCACTGCCTATCCTTGAGATCAATCCTGATGCCCGCTCGGCAGCCATGGGTAATGTATCTCTCGGTGAGGCTCAGTCCAACTACCTTTACGTCAACCCTGCATCTTTTTTGTACCATGACAATTGGCTCACCGTCTCTGCGAATGGGGAACTTTATCCCAAGAGTGGAGATGCGGGGCGCCTCATCTATGGCAATGCCAGCGTAGGTATGAAGTTTGCTCAGCGTCACGCAGTCTATGTAGGTTATCGATATCTCGGAGGTCTGAGCATCAAGAGGGCAGATCGTTTTGGAGAAATAAAAAAGACCATCAAGCCTGTCGATATGACTTATGACTTGGGGTATGCCTTCCGTCTCAATGATAAGTTGGCATTCTATGCTATGGGAACATTGACACAGGCTCATGTCGTCAAGTCTGCTTTCGGGGCAACTTTTGGTCTCGGAGCCAACTACCGTACAGCATTCGGCAGTGATCCCGAAAATCCATATCGCGTCAATATCGGGGTCAGAGTGGCAGACCTTGGGGCGCCGCTTGCTTATTCGTCCAAGAGTACTTATTCGATGCCAAGCTCTTTTGCTATTGGTGGAGACGTCAGCCGTAAGTTGAGAGATATCCACAAGTTCACTCTTGCTCTCGGTTCTCGCTACTACTTTTTGCCCGGTGATGCCACTTTGCTGACAGCAGGTGCAGGGGTAGAGTATGCTTTGGCAGGGATCTTTTCTCTACGAGGCGGATATGACTTTGCACAGAAGGGCATGAGCCACTATACTGCGGGTGTAGGGATTAGTTATGCAGGACTCAAGGCGGACTTTGCTTACAAGAAAGCAACAGAGAGCACAGGCATCGACACGATGATGTGTACTTTGAGCTTTGACTTCTAAGCATTGACCGGTCTGATATGACGAAGGTCGGTGATCGGGATGTGTCTCCCGGTCATCGACCTTTTCTTTTCATGCACACTCGGTTCGGTGCCGAAGTCGATTTGGAAGTCTTTAACGGGTGTCGAAAAAGGTTGTCTAACTTGACATCTCAAGTTAGACAACTTGATTCATCAAGGTAGGCACCTGAATTTGGAGGGTTCTATACCTTGTGCCTGAACGTTGGTCAAAATAGGCTGCATCTCATACAAAAAAGGAGAGTCCGCCATTCTAAAATAGCGGACTCTCCTTTTTAAGGGTTTCGTTTGCTCCCGATTGATGCCTCTTACAGCGAGTCTATTACGGCTTGAGCGATGTCCTGAGGTGTCGATTTGGAGAGTGTGCAGTAGGTCTCGATGCCGTATGCCTTCAGGCGTTCGGTCGTACTCGGACCGTATGTGATGACTTTGGCATGTGTGGGGATCGAGTGGAGACCGTACTTCTCCATGAGTTCGGCAAAATTGTCCACAGCTTTGCTGCTGCTGAAGACAATGTGAGTGAATCCGATCTCTTTGAAAAATGTGACGTCGTCCTTGGTGTAGCTCACCTTGACACTGTGGTAAAGGGGGATGTCGATGACAGAGAGCTGAGGTGATGAGGGGAAGGCCGGTGGCGGAGTCTCACTGTCATACGCACCATGAGGAAAAACGATGGTCGCAGGTTGATCTCCGATATGCGCCACGAGGCCGTCAATAAGGCCTTGGCGATCTCTGCGGGTAGGGACAAAGTCGGGTACTATGCCATAACTTCTCAGACGGTTTGTCGTGGTCTTACCTATGGCCGCGATCTTACATTCGGAGAGGCTTCGGATGTCCCTGCCGCTTTCGATGAGCATCTCCACGAGGTAGTCTACCGATGCGGTGGTGGTAAATGCGACCCATGCGCCAGGGGTTATCTGAGAGAGTTTGGCCTCAAGTGCCGGAGTATATCTGTCTCTCTCATGGGTAGAGGTAGGTAGAGAGTGGATGTAGGCGACTTTGTCTCCTAAGAGATCATGCAGTGCCGAACGTTCGGTGTCTACGCTGATGGCCAGGATCTTGACTTGTGAAAGTGGAGTGGGGGCAAAAAAGGAAAATTCGTCTGTAAAGGATACAACTTCTCCCACGACAAAAAGACCGGGCACGAGGGTGGAGTAGTCTGTGAAGTCAGGAGTGAAGTCGCCGACTCCGGCCACCAATCTGCGCTGGGAGGGGAGTGTGCCTTCTGTGATCACGCAGGCAGGAGTATTCGGGTCAAGCCCTGCAGCGATGAGTCGCTCACAGATGAGGGGAATTATCGTGGCTCCCATGTAGAAGACTATGGTGCCTTTGAGGTCTACAAGACTTTTCCAAGACGTTGCTTCGTGCTTGTATTCCTTGGTCGAAGCGGTGATAAATGTGACGCTTCGACTCATACCCCTGTGGGTGACGGGGATGCCCGAGTAGGTAGTGACCGAATTGCCGGCGGTGATCCCCGGAACAACTTCAAACGGTATGCCTCCGGCTGTCAGAGCCTGCAACTCCTCACCTCCGCGACCGAAGACAAAGGGATCTCCGCCCTTGAGCCTGACTATACGTCCGCCACGGAGCGCTCTATCGACGAGGAGGGAGTTGATGTCTCCTTGTTCGTGTGAGTGACGACCGCACCTCTTGCCTACAGGGATGCGTTCGATACCTTGGCGACAGTGGCTGAGGATGATGGGGTTGACAAGGGCATCGTAGAAGATGGCATCCGCTTGTCGGAGGCATTGGATTGCTTTGAGGGTGAGGAGGGTAGGATCGCCGGGACCGGCTCCTACGAGGGAGACGAGGGTCCCTTCGGGTATATCGTACGTAGTCTGAGTATCAGATGTCATAGCTGATCGATTATCTCTTTTTTCTCTGCTTCATATCGCTCTTTGAGGGTGAGATATAGTTCGTCATTCCCTTCTTTTTGAGCATTACGGATATTCCGTCTGAGTTTGCTGAGAGCTTCCAGGCGCGTCTTGTCAAGGCTCTTGTCAAGATAAGTCTCGCACTTGTCTCTCAGAGCCTGACCGATCTCCGGCAGACCATATTTGGTTTGGATCGCAAAGGTTGTGGATGTGGTGGATGATGAAGCTCCGAGAGAGAATGTGCTTTTGTTTTTGTCAGAAAGATTATTCACAAGGATGTTTCGCTCCGAGCATTCGTCGCAAATCTGTGAGTCAATCGTATCGACGCCTGTTGCCGCAACAACAAGGGTGTAGCGCCACGTGTCGCCCGGAATGAATATCCTGCTGAGATGCTTGTGTCCTTTCGATCGGATGAGAGCTTGGAAGTCTTCACAAAGTGTCGGACTGATGGTATCGAAAGGAATATCATGTTGGGAGAGGGTGAGGGCTTTGCGATATGCTCCTTGTCCTCCTCCCACTATCAGAGCTCTGTGTCGAGGTGAGGATAGGAAAATAGGGCACACTTCGATCGATCTTTTGCGTTGGGTAGGATGTGCTGCCGGAGTCAGTCGTGGGGGGCGGAGATTAGCTTCATATAGAGCTGTTGTGTCCTCAAACACTTTACTTGTCTCTGCATCCGCAATGACTTTTCCCTTGTTCAAGATAATGCTTCTATCAGCCCAGGCATAAGCAAATTCCATGTCATGGGTAGACAAGATGATCGTCTTTCCGTCCTCGTGCAGACAGTTGAGGAGGGATCGTATCTTTTCGGTATAATATCTGTCCAACCCCGCCGTAGGCTCATCAAGAATGATGATCTCGGGACTCATCGCAACGACGGAGGCAATGGCTACCCATTTCTTTTGTCCTTCGCTGAGTAGGTGAGGAGGGTATTTGATGAGTGTTTCGATCTCAAACTCCCTGAGCACCTCATCGACGCGATTTTGAAGAGCTTCTCCTTTGAACCCAAGGTTTTTCAATCCGAACGCAATCTCATCTCCCACCGATGGGGTGAAGAGCTGATGATTAGGGTTTTGAAAGACCACGCCAACAAGTTGTCTGAGATGTTTATTGGCTCCCTTTATTGTCTTTCCGAAGGCACTTATTGTTCCCTCTTGGGGTATATTGATGCCATTGAAGATCTGAAACAAGGTTGACTTACCCGCTCCATTTTCTCCCATGACGACGATGCGCTCACACCTGTGGATGTCTATGGATATGTTGCGAAGTATCGGTAAGGATTTTTCGTAACCGAAAGTGATATTTTGTAGAGATAGAATCACTTCGCTGTCACTCTTGGTTAAAAGCTCTTCATTGCCTGTGTTGCCTTCATCATATCCTCGGGACAGTAAGCCTTTGTAGACTTTCTCAGCATCATTGTGAGCGAGGATAAAAGTTTGAGCGAACAGCATTCCTGCATCTTCAAAACGGTTGCTCCATCCGACATATCCCAGTCTGCTACGTTGCGCAGTGTAGATGTTCAACGCTGTTTCCTGTAATCTGTTGATGTATCTGTATATGAGTTCGGACAACTCGATGAATAGGGGTGGTACTCTCAGGTTCCTAAGCTTGTGCATGATGCTGTATATCGGCGCTGTGGTTGTGATGAGCAGGATAGACATAAAACCATTGACGCACCTGAGTGAGACGAGGGCGAAGAGTTGTAGAGAAACTTCCGTGATCCCCCAACTGCCTATTCTCATAAAAGCGTGCTCTTCGACTTTTACCGATGTAAGGAGTATCGGTATCGTGCCAAGTGAGATAAAAATAAGCGTCAGAGCTATACGGCGTGCCAACTTTCGGCGGTTTTGCTTCGGCGTAGAGACGCTCAGGATGATCAGTAGAGGAATGAGGATAAGCACTTGCAGAGCAATGCTCTTGAGTAGTAGTGCTGCAATGAGAAATATCAGAGGGTACGACAGTCGCAACAGCCCTAAGTCCATCTCCTTGTAGAGTGGGCTTGGGGCTGTTGAAGTCCTCTTATGGAGAATGTCAGTTTTTTTTTCTCTGTCCTGACTTGTCATCAGCGTGCTTCTTCAGCAGGATGTATCCTCCTACGAATACAGATATCCCGATGAGTACCTGAAGGACAAAGAGCCATGGTTCGCTTGCATCGGTGGGTTCGTGTCCTATTGCTCCCATCTCTATGGCTTGACCCTCGACACCTGTGATATTGTGGATGACTTCACATGCTGCATCATCGGTTCCGCCTCCGAAATCTATCCAAGCACTTGCCACAGGCGCAGCGAGACAGAGCAGGAGTATGACGATGAGTATTATCTTGTTTGTTGTTTTGTTCATGTTGATATCTTTTATTTGGCGGATACTAAAGGGGCTTTCACATCTATGAGCAGACGGATGATGATTGCCGTGATGATACCTTCGATGATAGACAGCGGCACTTGAGTCACTGCAAAGACAGATAGGAATTGCATTGCCGAACCGAACACTCCCGTATTGGCATCAGGATAAGCCAATGCCAACTGGAAACTCGTTGTCACATAAGTACTCATTGAGCCCAAGAATGCAGCAACGAAGATTGCCACGGAGTTGCCGGCCTTCATACCCTTGAGGAGCTTGAAGACATAGTAAGCTACCCATGGACCCACGATAGCCATGGAAAATACGTTGGCCCCGAGCGTCGTAAGCCCCCCATGAGCGAGGAGCAGCGATTGGAAAAGCAATACTATAAGTCCCAACAGAGGCACGGAGTGCGGACCCACTGTGAGCGCTCCAAGCGTGGTGCCGGTAAGGTGGCTGCTACTACCTGTCACTGAAGGCAACTTGAGTGCCGAGAGGATAAACATAAACGCTCCCGACAATGCTAATGTGATCTTTTCGCGAGGATTCCCCTTTACTATTTTTCCGATAGCTCTGAAGCTGAGGATGATGAAAGGCAGACTCAACGCATACCAAACTATGCACCATGTCGGTGATAGGTAACCCTCCATGATGTGCATGGCCGATGCTGACGGCGCGGACAGCACGAGGAGAGATAGGATAAGCAATATTTTTTGTCTCATATCTTTACTGTATGTTAATGGTGTTAGTAACTCCTTAAATGTAGCCGGAGGGTGCAAATATAAGTTACACCCCACACATGTCGGTCGATTTCGGTCGATTATTATTTCCTTGCGTTACGTCTTCTTTCCCTTTCGGTACGGATGAGCTGCAATTCTCTTGTTGTCTGACCTTTTATCGCTGTATTTTCCTCTGCACGACGGATGAGGTATGGCAACACCTTATCCACAGGAGCATAAGGTAGATACTTTGTTACGTTGTATCCTGCCTTCGCGAGGTTGAAGCTGAGGTTGTCGCTCATGCCATAGAGCTGGGCAAAGAATACCCTCTTGTCATCAGGGCGGATACCAAGATCTTCGGCGAGTTTTGTTGCAAGTTGGAGGCTTTTTTCGTTGTGTGTTCCCACAAAGAGTTCAAAGTGATCGATGCGCTCAAGGACAAATCTCACACCTGCATTGTAGTTGTCATCCGTCGCCTGTTTGTCCTTACATATCGGATCCGGATAGCCATTCTTCTGTGCCAACATGCGTTCTTCTTCCATGTATGCCCCACGCACAAACTTGATACCCGGGATGAATCCCTCTTCGCGAGCCCTTGCATCTATGCGTTCGAGCAGAGCCAAACGATCATGACGGTACATCTGGAGTGTCGCAAAGACTATGGCTCTCTCTTTGTTGAAGAGCGACATCGCTTCTATCGACAGTTCATCCACGATCCCTTGATAAGCATAGTGCTCTGCATCGATGAGGATACGGGTACCATGTTCATGAGCCAGACGGCAGAGTTCCATAAATCTTTTTCTGAAAGCCTCAGCTCTTTTTTCCTCTTCTGCCGTTAGAGCTTTTCCCTGAGTCAGTTTTTCGAGGACGGACACGGGTCCTACACCACTTGGTTTGAATACCCCGTGGCTCACATGAGGATTACCCTTGGCGAAGTGTAGAGAGCGCAGTGTCTCTTCGTATGTCGCGTTGATGTCCTTCTCCGAACTACCACCTTCCGCCGAATAGTCAAGCACTGCCGATACCCCTCCGGTACCGAGCTTTTCGAGTGTGTGATGAGTATCCTGCAGACTCTCTCCACCCACAAAGTGCTTGTATATCGTAGGGCGCAAAGCCCAACCGATGGGGAAGTGTATGCTCGCTGCGACGTTGGAAAATAGTTTGCCCGTCTTGACGAGAGTGTTGGATGCCATTGCACGGAAGAGGAGTTCGGCACTCTTTAGGTCAGCATCCGATTTGCCCTCAAATGCTGTTTGAGTATTTGAAAAATCAATCATAATATTCTGTTTTTATCATTCAATCCATTTTTTCTCCCGTCAAGGTGTATATCTTCTTCTTTGACATGATATCCCATTCACTGTAGGTGATGGTATCGTCAAGTTTTTGGAGATAGAGCTGCTGGACTCCCGGGTGTTCACCCAGACCTTGGAGCGAGACAGAGACTTCATATCCTGCCTGCTCAAAGTCTTCACGCCAATCCTCTGCGATGTCGTTTTTAGCGTGCTCTCCCGCTACAAACATAAACGGTATGAGTCTTACTTTTTTGTATCCCGACGCCTCGACTTCTGCCATGGCTTGTTGTTGAGTCGGGAAGCCCTCGATGGTGCCGACAAACACGTTGTTGAGCCCAAGTTCGCGCAGGATATACGTGATCATTGTATATTGGGCAGTAGATGGGTGGTAGGTCCCATGTCCGACCCATACGTAAGCCGTGTCCTTGTCATAGTCCGCAGTGAGGGCCTCTATGGTACGGTAGTAGTCTATGGGGTGATAAAAGAGCGGAGCGCCCACTCTTATCTCCTCGAAGTCTCCACGCGCTGCCTGCACATCCTTTCGGATCGACTCCATCTCCAACCCATCTATCAATACCGTAGGCTGCACCACGATGTGAGTGTAGCCTTCGCTGTGAAGCTGTCGGAGAGTTTCGGGCAGGTTGAGTTTTGCTTCTCCTCTGTCTCTCAGTCTTTTGAGGATGATGCGTGAAGTGTAGGCATCTCTCAGCGTAATGCCCTCATGGAGAGCCTGCGCCTTGGTGTTGATGACATCGATGGTCTTTGCCCTCGTGTCACTGTGCGTGGTGCCGAAATGGGTCATGACGATGGCCATGCGTTTGCCCTCTGTCAACTTGTCCCCCATCGGGTCACGTTTATAGTTGGACATCAGTCCTATATGCTGTTCTCTTGGGTTTACTTCTTCGTGCATGATACGGTTAAAATATTAACTGTACAAAAATAACCTTTTTTGCAGAAATTCCACCTTAATTACATCTGAGTTCGATATAATCTGTATCAAACCCACTTAACTGCGATGTTCTCGATCTTTCTTCATGACAGGTGAACGGGAGAAGATGTACGTCTGTCGAAATTCAGGAGTCTAACTTGATGAATTAAGTTGTCTAACTTGACGCAACAGGTTAGACAACTTTTTTTGCCCCTGAGAAGTGTTTGATTTTGAGGAGAATTTGAGTCGGCTGTCCCGGTGCGAAAATATTGTCACATTGCGTCCATGCACAAGGGGATGATGGGTGGGGATTATTATAACTATCTTTGTGACACGGGATGCGAGTACCGCACTCCCGTCTATTCGGCCTCCGAGACCGGTGAGGGTGTTGCCCCTGTGTCCTCGGAGTGTATGCACTATCGTTTTATGTCTGATATACAACTCACAGGATCGTTTGGTATGAAGCAGATCCTCCGGATTTCCGGACCTGTCTTCATATCCCTCATGGCTCAAAATATAATAGGTATCACCGACACGGCTTTCATGGCACATCTGGGCGAAGTACAGCTCGGAGGTGCAGCGATGGCGGGGTTGGTCTATTTCTGTATCTATACCCTGGGGTACAGTCTCGGGACAGGGACGCAGATCATCGTCGCTCGTCGCTATGGAGCAGGACAATATGAGGGGATAGGCAGAGTGTTGTCACAGAGCTTCATCATGCTCGTAGTATCGG
>NZ_JAUMXC010000030.1 GCF_030529325.1 Porphyromonas sp.
TCTTATCTCAAAGTTAAGGACTAATGGGGCTTACACACTTTTTTAGGACAGTATCTTAAACACTGATATTCAGTTTATTAGTTTGCAAAACTCTTTGCTAAATCTGCAAGTTTCCTACCTCGAAGATAACAAAACCTGCAGATTTGATAAAGAATATCAATGTATATTCCCCTGAATAACAGAGATTAAATATCTTTTCAAGGGGCGACTACTTATTGTTCGCACATGCGGGATCTTATGTTTTTCCATATTAGTTTTGTGGATTGATCTCAGGATAAGGTGTGGTTTGTATCGTACACTGCAATTGATGTTTGAAGGTGCGTGATGGAAGGAATTGTTACATGGGCTCCTCCGATTTGATTGGAATCATTGCTGTCCGATAAAACTTTTGCATTCACTCGTAGCCCCATTCAAGCTCAGGTAATATTCGGATGTAAGCTCTCTTCCTCCAAAATAAATTCCTAAACACCTGTCATTCAGTAAAAACATCAGCTGCCCGCTAAAATCTGCGTGAAAAGGACGTTATACAGTCCTGTGTTTGCGCCAGAGGTTTTTGAATAGTAGACTGAAGAAGGGAATGTGTACGATTATACGGTTTTCATCCTTCCTCAAGGTCGGCTGTCCGAAAAAAACAGTGCTGTATAAAGGTGGGGGGGTACTGAAACAAAATCAGACGGAATACAACCTATTTACTAGGATTGAAAGCCCTATTTTGCCCTCTTCTAAAGTTTAGCGGACAGCAATAGATTGGAATAAACTAAAAAAGAGAGCCTCAAAGGAGTAAGACTTTGAGGCTCTCGCGCAAACTACTATTTGAGCTTAAGATTTATTCTTGCTCAAGTAGGATTTTCATTAGTTCTACTGCAGCTTTTGCTACTGAGGTACCGGGTCCGAAGATGGCTGCTACTCCTGATTTATATAGGAAGTCGTAGTCTTGGGCAGGGATGACACCTCCGGCGATCACCACTATGTCGGGACGACCGAGCTTTTTGAGCTCTTCGATCACTTGAGGTACAAGGGTCTTGTGACCTGCTGCAAGAGAGGAGACACCCATGATATGGACGTCGTTTTCTACTGCTTGGCGGGCAGCTTCGGCGGGAGTCTGGAAGAGTGGCCCCATATCGACGTCAAAGCCACAGTCTGCATAACCGGTAGCTACAACCTTTGCACCACGATCGTGCCCATCTTGCCCCATCTTTGCGATCATGATACGAGGTTGACGACCTTCTTTCTTTGCAAATTCTTCGACTAACTTACATGCTTGGATGAAATCGGCATCTTGTTTTGTCTCTTGAGAATACACGCCTGAAATAGTTCTGATTACGGCTTTATATCGCCCGACAACCTCCTCGCAAGCATCGGAAATCTCTCCGAGTGAAGCCCTCACCTTAGCTGCTTTTACAGCAAGGTCAAGGAGGTTACCCTTACCTGTACGTACACTTTCTGTGATGGCTGCAAGAGCTTCCTTCACAGCCGCTTCATCACGGTTGGCTCTAAGTTGTTGTAGGAGTTTGATCTGCTCTTCACGTACGGCAGTATTGTCTATCTCAAGGATGTCGATAGGAGCTTCTTTTTCAAGGCGGTACTTATTGACACCCACAATCGTCTGAGTATTTGAGTCTATACGAGCTTGCGTACGCGCCGCGGCTTCTTCGATACGTAGTTTTGGAAGACCGGTTTCGATAGCTTTGGCCATACCACCCATACTCTCGATTTCTTGGATGTGTGCCCAAGCCTTGTGAGCGATCTCGTGCGTAAGAGCTTCGACATAGTAGGAACCGGCCCATGGATCGATCTCCTTACATACGAGAGTCTCTTCTTGAATGTAGATCTGAGTGTTACGTGCGATACGAGCCGAGAAATCCGTAGGAAGTGCGATAGCTTCGTCAAGGGCATTTGTGTGCAGAGACTGGGTGTGTCCAAGGGCTGCAGCCATCGCCTCGATACATGTACGACCGACATTGTTGAATGGATCTTGCTCTGTGAGTGACCAGCCTGATGTCTGTGAATGGGTACGGAGAGCGAGAGACTTAGGATTCTTTGCATCGAAACTCTGTACGATCTTTGCCCAGAGCATACGTGCGGCTCTCATCTTCGCTATCTCCATGAAGTGATTCATACCGATAGCCCAGAAGAACGATAGACGTGGTGCAAACTTGTCCACTTCTATACCTGCCTTGATACCTGCACGCAGATACTCCAGACCGTCTGAAAGGGTGTATGCCATCTCGATATCACAGGTCGCTCCGGCTTCTTGCATATGGTAACCGGAGATGGAGATAGAGTTGAACTTCGGCATGTTTTGAGAAGTATACTCGAAAATGTCTGCGATGATACGCATGCTGAACTCAGGTGGATAGATGTAGGTATTACGCACCATGAACTCCTTGAGGATGTCATTTTGGATTGTACCAGCCATCTCTTCCAACTGTGCACCTTGCTCCAACCCTGCATTGATATAGAATGCAAGGACAGGAAGCACAGCACCGTTCATCGTCATGGAGACAGACATCTTGTTGAGAGGAATACCGTCGAAGAGGACTTTCATGTTTTCGATCGAACAGATCGATACTCCGGCCTTACCGACGTCACCCACAACACGTTCGTGATCGGCATCGTATCCTCTGTGCGTCGCCAAGTCAAAGGCCACCGAAAGACCCTTCTGACCCGAAGCAAGGTTACGGCGATAAAAGGCGTTGGACTCTTCTGCGGTTGAAAAACCTGCATACTGACGGATTGTCCAAGGGCGCATAGCGTACATTCCGCTATATGGCCCTCTGAGATAAGGAGGTAATCCTGACACGTAGTCCAAGTGCTCCATCCCCTTGAGGTCCTCCTCAGTATAGACAGACTTTACCTTGATTTGTTCGGGAGTCTCCCAGTTGTAGTCAATATTATTCTTTGCAACGAAATCAGCCAAGGTGGGTTGTCCCCACTTCCCATCGTTGATGTTGATATTCTTATATGTTGGTCTCATGTGAAAATAATCTGATGGTTAGTAAATAAGTCAACCCTTGATATTGAGAAGTTGTTGGAACTTAGTCAATGTTTCAAGGACATTAACTTTCACATGGATAAAGTGCTCGATACCTTTGGCTTGAAGCTCTTCCATACAAGCAGGTGCACCCGCAATTACGAGAGGTAGCCTTCCTGCAATAGTATCGAAAGCTTGTGGGCCAAATTCGGCATACTCATCATCTGAAGAGCACAACACTATGATGTCAGCGTTAGCTGCTATCGCAGCTTCTACTCCTTCCTGAACTGTTTTGAAGCCGAGATTGTCGATCACCTGATACCCGGCACAAGCAAAGAAGTTGGATGAGAACTGTGATCTAGCCAATCTCATAGCCAAGTTACCGATCGTCAGCATAAATACTTTCGGACGCTTATCAGCTGCTTCGGTGGAGAGTCGCAAAGCTTCAAAGTCTGAAGCCCCACGGCTAAGATCGAGTGGGGTGACACTTGCCATCTTTTCGCAACCACAAGAATGTCTTCCATCCGATGTTGCAAGTCGGTCGCTTGCTGTCTCATTGAAGTTCGGGAAGATATTGGTACCAAGGAGAGCTTCTCTTCTTGTTGCCACAGCTTTATGTCTTTCAGTGTTGGATTTGTTGACCGCTTCTTGGATTGCTCCTTTGTCTGCCATTGCTGCAAAACCACCGTTATCTTCCACTTCAAGGAAGAGTTTCCAGGCCTGCTGAGCGATGGCATCGGTGAGATGCTCAATATAGTATGAGCCGCCCGATGGGTCTACAACTTTATCAAAGTGAGACTCTTCCTTGAGGAGAAGTTGTTGGTTGCGAGCGATGCGTTCTGAGAATTCGTCGGCATCTTTATAGACGATATCAAAAGGAAGGACGTTCAACGAGTGTACTCCGGCTATAGCGGCGGACATAGCTTCGGTCTGAGTCCGAAGGAGATTGACATAAGCATCATATACGGTTTTGTTCCACTTGTTGGTCTCAGCATTGATGATGAGTCTTGATGCTTCGTCGGAAGCTCCATTATTCTTTGCGATGAGAGCCCATAGCCAGCGAGCAGCTCTGAACTTCGCGATCTCCATGAAGTAGTTGGAGCCGATACCAAGGTCAAATCTTATTTTCTGAGCCACCTCATCGACAGGTAGACCACATTTCTCCACAAGGGTAACAAGTACATCTGCACCTGCAGCAAGGCTATACCCAAGTTCTTGGAAGATATAAGCACCTGCATTGGCCATGTCCACGCCCTTGATATTGATACAAGTATATTGCTTGAGAGGTGCTGTTGCAGTGATGAGGTCTTGAGATATCTTGATCCATTCATCTGTCGCTACTCCCTTTAGCATTTGCTTTTTGAAGACTTCAAAACCCACTGATCCCACACACTTGTCGAGATTTTTGGTCTTTTCTGACAACGCCTCTACGACTACACCTGCGAGTTTAACCACTACCGATCGACAAGAGTAGAAATTGAGTTCGACCGCAGTGACATCTACCCCTTCGAGGAGAGTCAGTAGAGCTTCTTTAGATACATGAGCATGTTTAAGATGAAGTCCCAAAGATGTTACTCCGGAGGTCAATGACTTCTTTATCCCGGTATTAGCCTCTGTGAGGTCATTGATTGAGAAATCTTGTCTCACGTACCATTCATTGCTCGCTTTGATACCTCTTATGTAGGGGAATTCACCGGGCAGGGTGTCTTTAGACTTCAGATCTGCGATATTCTCTCTTCGGTAGAATGGATTGACGTTGAACCCTTCAGTCGTCCGCCAGACAAGTTTCTTGTCAAATGGGGCTCCTTTCAGGTCGGCATTGATCTTGTCCATCCATTCCTGAGTCGAGACCGGAGGGAATACAGCAAATAATTTTTCGTTTTCTATATTCATGTTGCTGTCCAGTTTTTATGTGTTATTTAGGGTCTATGGGTGTTGGCAGAGGAGAATAAGGATACAGTTTTCCCTATACTGAATATCTATTTCCCTTCACTTCAACATTCGCAAAGTAAGTCAAAAAAAATGATAAATGGTACTGCCTGCCCGTTATTTCGTGTCTTAAATACCTAATATATGTGAGTTGTGGTTACATCCCAATAGGAGAAAATCCGCTCACACGAATGTAACGAGGAAACGTCTCAATCGAAAAATTGAAGGCGTCTCCCCGTTACATCGTGAATTTATGTCTTACGAAGTCTTCTTTTACTTAACTCTCTTGTAGCCGTATTGAGCGAGAGACCCGAGTTCTTCTTCGATACGTAGAAGTTGGTTGTACTTAGCCATACGATCTGAGCGGCTGAGTGAACCGGTCTTGATCTGTCCTGAGTTCGTTGCCACTGCAATGTCCGCGATTGTTGCATCTTCGGTCTCACCCGAACGGTGCGAAGTTACCGATGTGTAGCCGTGGCGGTGTGCCATTTCGATTGCATCAAGAGTCTCAGAAAGCGTTCCGATTTGGTTCACCTTGATGAGGATTGAGTTACCACAACCCTGTTCGATACCCTTCTTGAGGAACTCGACATTGGTCACAAAGAGGTCATCACCTACGAGTTGGCACTGATCACCGATAGCATCTGTGAGCATCTTCCAGCCTTCCCAGTCGCCTTCGTCCATTCCATCCTCAATAGAGTCGATAGGATACTTGTTGACAAGTTCCTTGAGGTAAGCCACCTGTTCTTCGCGTGAACGCTTGGCACCGCTTACTCCTTCAAACTTGGAGTAGTCGTACACACCATCCTTGTAGAACTCCGACGATGCACAGTCAAGAGCGATAGTCACATCCTTCTTAGGTTCATAGCCTGCCTTGCGGATAGCCTCGAGGATAGAGTCGAGTGCATCCTCTGTAGCCTTGAGCGCCGGAGCAAAACCACCTTCGTCTCCCACGGCGGTGCTGAGACCACGCTCGTGGAGTACCTTCTTGAGTGCGTGGAACACCTCTGCACCCATGCGAAGACCTTCACGGAACGAGGCTGCACCCACAGGGCGGATCATGAACTCTTGGAATGCGATAGGCGCATCAGAGTGCGAACCTCCGTTGATGATGTTCATCATCGGAACTGGGAGTACAAATGTATTTGTTCCGCCGATATATCTGTATAGAGGTATGCCGAGGTACTCTGCACCTGCCTTTGCAGCAGCAAGAGACACACCAAGCATGGCGTTAGCTCCGAGTTTACTCTTTGTCTTGGTACCATCGAGTTCAAGCATCTTCTTGTCGATAAGGCGTTGATCGAGTACGCTCATTCCGATGAGTTCGGGAGCGATGATGTTATTGATATTTTCGACAGCCTTTAGGACTCCTTTACCGAGGTAACGACCTTTGTCGCCATCACGAAGTTCAAGCGCTTCGTTTTCACCTGTTGAAGCTCCTGATGGGACAGCTGCTCTACCGATGACGCCACAAGCAAGATGAATATCTACTTCGATGGTTGGATTTCCTCTTGAGTCAAGGATCTCACGGCCGACAATCTTTACAATTTCCATAACTATGATTCTGTATTAAAGTGATTTTGTGGAACTACCCCTTTCCCGTGGGTGAGGAATACCTTCCGTCTGTTTTTATCTATATGCACAAAGTTAATAATTTGTGCGCAATTCGTAAAATATCAGACTTAGGGACTTTTTTCGGAGGCGTAAAAATGAAAAAACTCTCGTCAAGAGGGACAAAAAAGGTTGTCTAACTTGTTGCGTCAAGTTAGACAACCTTCGTCATCAAGTTAGACAACTTGTTTTGTCACGTTCTTCAACATTTTTTGAACCTCTGATCGGATGACTCCCCGAAGCCTATGTCCTTGGTTGATTTCTTGGCAAAAAGATGTCGGTATAAGTTGTTTCTTTTTAACTTTGTGAACACTTGACTTGCTCGTCAAGACCCTTTGTGTACTATGGATGTATTGAGGGGAGGGATATCTTAAAAAAGATGAAGACTGTTGCCTTTTGTTGTGATGATTTGGTCTTCATAACTTATCTGTCGATGGCCTTGGTGGATATTTTCCTTCTTCCGGTCCTTTGTGCATAGTTTTTTGAAGATTTTTCAATGATATGATTTTACAACCTAATAAATACTCTCAAGAACTATGAAAAGAAAAACATTACTATCTCTCCTTGTAATAGGGCTTCTATCAATCTTAAACCCAGGTCCGGTTGTGGCTCAGTCTGACAAGAAACCTCAACTCGCAAAGGAGGGACGTACTATCGAGGAAATTGTCCCTGAAGGTTGGGAAGAGCAACACGAGAAAGGGGACCTCAACAAGGATGGGATTGAGGATCTTGTCTTGGTGGTTTTATCCAATGATCCTGCCAATATTAGGACGAGGGATGATGGCTATCAGTACAACTTCAATCCCAAAGTTCTCACAGTGTACTTTGGATCTCCTTCCGGGGTGTATAAGCAGTTTAAGGCTTGGGATAAGGCTATCCCCGGCCGTGAAGATGAGTATACGGATACTGAGGTTCATATTTCTATCACTCCCAAAGGTGTGATGGACATCCGTGTTACCTTTTGGTCAAGTGCAGGGACTGCCGATACCGGTGGTACTACATATAGATATAGATTTCAGTCGGGCGACTTTTATCTCATTGGTGAAGAAAGCGGGTGGTTCAACCGCATGACCGGACAAGGAGAGATGACCAGTGTCAACTATCTGACCGGACAAAAGAACGTTACCACCGGGAACATGATCGAAAACAAAGGCATGAGAACTAAGAAACTCAAGTTCAAGAAAGAGCCTCTGCGCCTCTTAGGGTCATTCTGTATGTAATCTAACCCTTGAGAGAGTAGATAATTACTCTCATTGTACAATAACAGAGCGGAGGCATCAAGTAATGCCTCCGCTCTGTTTATACCCATATTTATTGAAATTGAATAACGTCGTTATTCGTTATTTTCTTGCTTGTCTTTTTAGGGTTGATCTTCTTGTTGTTGAACATAAATCTTACGGATAGTTCCGCTATAATGCCGTAGTTTTGGTATCCCGATAGGATGGTAAGATCTTTTGTTCGGAGCTCTCTTTTGTATTTTTTAGTATCCCAAAGAAAATCTGTGACGGAGGCACTAAGATTGAGACGATCATCAAAGAAGCTCTTTGTCAGAGAAGCTCCACAGTTGTAAAAGTTAAATCCTGTCCCTGAAAGCATGATGGTTGGAAAATTATATGCTCCATAAAGAGTGAGGTAATACGCCATAGGGAGATTGATGTTGAAATCGGAGTAAAGTCCTCCTGTATAGCCTTTATTGGATGTTTTGAGACCTCCCAAGTTTCCTTTAATATAAGTGTAGTTCAGATTACCGTTGAAGGAGAGGGAGAGAATGGCGTTGGGCATATACGAGATGTATGCCGCTGTATTTATGCTGTGATATCCTCCGCTGTTGGCGAATGTTCGATACAGTATGCCGTCTTGATGTAGATGGTAATCAGCCTCGATCGAGTTGTCGCACATGGAGTAGTCGGTCGAAAGGGTCAAAAATACCTTTGAACTGTTTAAAGTGTATTCGATGCCTGCTTTATGGTGTCGCTCTGCCCGGATGTCAGGGTTGCCGAAGTATACGTATGTGGGGTCTTGGACTGTACCTTTGGGATTGAGATAGTGAATACTTGGTCGTGAGATATGGCTTCTGTAGTAAAGGTTGAGAATGTTTTCTTGGGGTAGGGTATAAGATATGGTTAAGGCCCCTAATAAGTCGTTGAAATGGGTGCTGAAGTTTTTGTTTGGCATCAGATCATAATATATTCGCTCTAGGGTCAGTTCGTTTCTCAATCCGGCTGTGACTTTCCATGAGTTTATGGCATAAGAATACTCTCCATAAGCTGCTATGATGCTTTGTTTGTGTGCAAATAGATCACTTGCATCGTTGTTGTATTGCCATCCTGACTCTTTTTGTTCTTGGGTATAGAGTTTGGAGTCATTGGAGTTCAATCTCACAATGTACTTCATGCCTGTGTTGAGGGTATGCGGATCCATAATTTTTTGTGAATAATCACATTGTAGGGTGTGTTCGATATTGTGAGTGGATTTCCAAATACGTTGACTATGTCTATTATAATTTTCCTTTTTTGAGACGATGAAGTGATCATCAACGTCTTTCGGCATATCGGTGAACTTATACATCAGTAATAGAGTTCCTGATGTTCCCAATTTACGTTGGTAATTGGCTGATATATCTATGTTGTTGTATTTGGTATCACTTGTTTCCATGATGTCAAATGCCGAAGTTTTCTCTTTGTTGACATTATATAAGGTGTTGGCTTGTAGACCACTTCCATGAGTGTGTAACTTGAAGTAGTTGATAGTGATATTCAGTAGGTTTTTATCATTGGGTGTCCATGAAGATGCGACCATGAGCATATCATAGTTGTTCTTGTCATAGATCCTTTCTTTGTCTTGCAGTAGTCTGTGTGAGTGTTTGTCGTTGAGGAAAGTGCGATCATTGGTCCAGATCTCTTTGTACTTGTCTTGTCCCGAATGTGTATATGTTGCTTGCAGTGTTACTTTATTGAGTTGTAGTGCTAAAGATGCCTCTGTACTATAAGATCTGCGGCTACTGCCGGTGAGGCTGATACTTCCGGTCATAGGCATTTCAAATGTTTGTTTGGTGACAATATTGATAATACCTCCTGAGAATTCTCCGTCATACTGCACTCCCGGGTTCGCTATGATCTGGATCTCTTTGATGGTACCGGCCGGTATGCTTTGAAGAACTTCTTTAGGATTCGAGTTCAGTGCAGTTGATGGTACTCCGTTGATGAGAAGTGTTGGTGATATCCTCCCTTTGATGAGAAAGTTCCCATCTCTATTTGTCAATAGTGGAAGCCGTCTGAACAATTGATATAGGGATGAACTCTTGGCCATGGGGTCGGCTTGGACAGAATAAATGAGTTTATCAATTTGGACTTTGATCAGTTTTCTATTTGCTGTCACAGACACTTCGTTGAGGAGAATGTCTTTTTTTCGAAGTTTTATCGTTCTGAGAACTGTGTCAGTACTAAGAGAAGTCAGCTTGGTGTTAAACTCTTCAAAGGCTAAACTGCTAATTCGAAGATGATATGAGGCTTTGGGTACATCTTTTAGCACAAATCGTCCCTCTGCATCGGTGTTGGTCGCTGTATATAAAGTTGAGTCAGGTAGTCACCATAGTACGACTGTACAAAAGGATAGTGGACTATCTTCTTCGTCTACAACTTTTCCTGTTAAATGAGATTTTCTCATTTCCTGAGATAATGACATGGCTGGGAGCAAAAGCAAGTACGTGCAGATAGCAAGTCTATAAATCACTTTGGTCATTGTGCTTTGATATTATGATATAAGAGGTACTGACAAGAGTTAGACTGCTCTGCTACCTGTCATTAGCCCGACAATATATCAGATTTTACTCGTTGTGAAAACTTGGAAAAAGAAATAGTTGCTCCTAATTTAGATAATTATGGAAGTTTGACAAAATAAACACAATTATAAAAAGATGTTTAGTATGATAGATTCAGTATAAGCGTCAATCTAATTAGATTATTTCTGAAAAAAGTTTATATTTGTAGTCGGAGTAATTTTGATAGCTCTGAGAACCTAATACTACACTAACAATTTAATACTTCTAAAATTTACAGCTATGGATCTAAACATGTTTCCGGCGGAACCCTACCGCATCAAGTCAGTCGAGACCGTAAAGATGAATACTCGCGAAGAACGTGAAAAGGTTGTCAAAGAGGCCGGTTACAACACATTTTTGATCAATTCTGAAGATGTGTATATTGACTTGCTTACAGACTCAGGTACAAATGCCATGAGTGACAAGCAATGGAGCGGTATGATGATTGGTGATGAGGCTTATGCAGGCAGCAAAAACTTCCACCACCTTCGTGAAACAGTAGAAGAAATATTTGGTTTCAAGTATGTCGTCCCTACGCATCAAGGTCGTGGCGCTGAGAACCTCCTCAGCCGTATCGCGATCAAGCCGGGTCAGCATGTCCTCGGAAATATGTACTTCACCACAACTCGTTATCACCAAGAGGCTAATGGCGGTATCTTTGGGGATATTATCCGTGATGAAGCTCACGATGCTACTCTCGATATCCCATTCAAGGGGAACATTTGTCTCAATAAGCTTCAAAAGGCTATCGATGAATATGGTGCTGAAAATATCGCTTATATTTGTCTTGCTGTGACTGTGAATCTCGCAGGTGGACAACCCGTGTCGATGGAGAACATGCGTCAGGTACGCGAGCTTACCAATAAATATGGTATCAAGGTCTTCTACGACGCTACTCGTTGTGTCGAAAATGCTTACTTCATCAAAGAGCAGGAGCCGGGTTATGCAGACAAGACCATCAAGGAGATTGTCCACGAGATGTTCAGCTATGCTGATGGTTGTACAATGAGTGGAAAGAAGGACTGTCTTGTCAATATCGGTGGATTCCTTTGCCTTAACGATGAAGAGATGTTCCAGTCAGCGAAAGAGCTTGTCGTGGTATTCGAAGGTATGCCATCTTATGGTGGTCTTGCGGGTCGTGATATGGAGGCTATGGCTATCGGTCTCAAGGAGTCTCTCCAGTACGAGTACATCCGTCACCGTGTGCTCCAAGTGCGCTATCTCGGTCAGAAACTTATCGAAGCAGGTGTGCCCGTGGTACAGCCTATCGGTGGTCATGCTGTCTTCTTGGATGCTCGTCGCTTCTGTCCACACTTGACACAAGACGAGTTCCCGGCTCAGTCTCTCGCCGCAAACCTTTATCTTGAGTCAGGTGTCCGCTCTATGGAGCGTGGTATCGTATCTGCCGGTCGTGATAAAGTAACGGGCGAAAACCACCGTCCACAGTTGGAAACAGTACGCCTTACCATTCCTCGTCGTGTATATACATACAAACACATGGATGTTGTGGCTGATGCTGTTATCAAACTATTCAAGCACAAAGAAAGCATCAAGGGGTTACGCTTCGTATATGAGCCAAAACAACTTCGCTTCTTTACAGCTCGTTTTGAAGAAATTAACAAGTGATACAGCACTTGTAATCTGATACATAAGAGACCTTTCACGAGTCCGTGAAAGGTCTCTTTTTACTTAATCAGTAGGGGGTAAATCAGTGATATATTGAGAGAAAACTGTATCTTTGTGGCGCATAATTCACAAAAGTCTATGAAGGATCAGAAAAAAGAGCTTTTGAGAGCTAATTTCAATATTTATAACACTCGTAAACGTACCAAAGAATTATTTACCCCAAAGCATCCCCTCCATGTGGGAATGTATGTCTGTGGACCTACAGTCTATGGGGATGCTCATCTGGGTCATGCTCGTCCTGCTGTGACATTTGACTTGTTGTTCAGGTACCTTCAGCACTTGGGTTATAAGGTGCGTTATGTCAGAAATATCACCGATGTGGGACACCTCGAACATGATGCTGATGAGGGTGAGGATAAAATTGTAAAGAAGGCGCGTCTCGAACAAATCGAGCCCATGGAAGTAGTACAATATTACTTGACTCGCTACCACAGAGACATGGATCGCCTCAATGTACTTCCTCCTTCTATCGAACCAATGGCGAGTGGACACATCATTGAGCAGATCGAATTGGTCAAGCAAATCCTCGACAAAGGTTATGCTTACGAGAGTGAAGGGTCAGTGTACTTTGATGTTGAAAAGTACAACAACGATCACAAGTATGGTATCCTCTCCGGACGAAATGTGGATGAGATGTTGGCGACGACGAGGGAGCTCGATGGACAATCAGAGAAGCGCAACTTTGCGGACTTCGCTCTTTGGAAAAATGCAAAGCCTGAGCACATCATGAGATGGCCTTCACCTTGGGGTATTGGCTTTCCGGGCTGGCACTGTGAGTGTACAGCGATGGGATACAAGTATCTTGGTGATGGCTTCGATATCCACGGCGGTGGAATGGACCTCATATTCCCACACCACGAATGTGAGATAGCTCAGGCAGTGGCTTCACACGGCAGGGAGATTGTGGACTATTGGATGCACAATAATATGGTTACAATCAATGGACAAAAAATGGGTAAGAGTCTTGGAAACTTCATAACTCTTGAAGAGTTTTTCAATGGCTCCCACCAGCTTCTTGAGCAGGCTTATAGTCCGATGACAATACGCTTCTTCATGCTCCAAGCGCATTATCGCTCTACAGTAGACTTCAGCAATGAGGCATTACAGGCTTCGGCAAAGGGCTTGGAAAGGCTTTTGGATGCATACGCGGCCCTTCAGACACTCACAGCAGGTGAGGCGGGTGAGCAGCTCTCTGATTATGAGGCGGAATGTTATGCTGCTCTAAATGATGACCTCAATAGCCCGATGGTCATAGCTCAACTCTTTGATGCCACGCGTCGTATCAATGCTGTGAAGGCGGGGGAATATACGCTTTCGGCCGAACAAATAGAGGCTCTTAAGGGTTTGTTTGACACTTTCCTCTTTGACATCCTCGGTATGCAACAGGCAGGTGCTGCTGTGAATGCTGCGCACGAGAAGGCTTTTGCCGGTGCTATGCAGCTTTTGTTGGAGATTCGCCAAGATGCGAAGTCAAGAAAGGACTGGGCAACCTCTGACAAGATCAGAGACGAGTTGGCTAAGCTTGGTTTTGAGATCAAAGACACGAAGAATGGCGCGGAGTGGAAGCTCTCTTAACTGAAATATGTTGCATCTCTCTAAAAAACTTTTACAGAATATTCAACCATAAACTACAATATGCTTATTCAAGTTTTGAAATCTAAGATCCACAGGGTTCATGTCACAGATGCCAACCTCGACTACATCGGTAGCATCACCATTGATCAAGACCTTATGGATGCAGCCGATATACTACCGGGCGAAAAGGTTCAGATCGTAAATAACAATAATGGTGAACGTATCGAGACGTACACGATACCTGGCACGAGAGGTTCGGGGACTATTTGTCTTAATGGAGCTGCAGCTCGTAAGTTCCTTAAAGGAGATGTCATCATTATCATCTCATACGCTATCATGGACAGAGAAAAGGCTAAGACTTTTGAGCCCAAAGTTGTCTTTCCTGATACAAAAACAAACCTCCTAAAGTAAGCTATACACGATGAGTCAATACAACATAGAAACAAGGTTGCAATCTGCGATAACAAAGGTACTAAACAGCCTCTACGGCATAGAGGTGGCACCGGAAACGGTTACAATCCAAACAACAAAAAAGGAGTTTGAGGGACACTATACACTCGTTGTCTTCCCTTATCTCAAGGCTTCTAAGAAAAGTCCGGAGATGACGGCAGCTGAGGTCGGCGAAGCCCTTCTTGCTCAGACCGATCTTATCAGCCGATTTAATGTTGTCAAGGGATTCCTTAATCTTGTGTTATCTCAGCATGTGTTTATTGACTTGTTAAGGTCGGCTGCCACAGATGAGAATTATGGCATCACGCCTGTCAGTGGTGATGCACCCCTTTATATGGTCGAATATTCTTCGCCCAATACAAACAAACCTTTGCACTTGGGACATGTCCGTAATAATTTCTTGGGTTATAGCGTAGCACAGATTTTGAAGGCCAATGGCAAGAGGGTCGTCAAGACCAATATCGTCAACGATAGAGGAATCCACATCTGTAAGTCTATGTTGGCTTGGAAGAAATGGGGGGACAATGCCACTCCTCAATCAACAGGCATCAAGGGTGACCACCTCGTAGGTAACTTCTATGTCTTGTGGAATACCAAATTTGCTGAAGAGACAAAGCCTCTCATCGATGGCGGGATGACTAAAGAAGAGGCTGAAGCACAGTCTGCAATCATGGCTGAGACTCGCCAGATGCTCAAAGACTGGGAAGAGGGTAAGCCCGAGGTCATCGAGATGTGGAAGATGATGAACGAGTGGGTCTACGAAGGTTTTGGTGAGACTTACAAGCGAATGGGGGTCGACTTTGATAAGATCTACTATGAAAGCGATACCTATCTTGTCGGTAAGGAAGAGGTCTTAAGGGGGCTTCGTGAGGGGTTGTTTGTTCAAGATCCTGATGGTTCGGTGTGGGCTGATCTTACAAACGATGGTTATGACCGAAAGGTTTTGCTCCGATCTGATGGTACCTCAGTCTATATGACACAGGATGTCGGTACAGCAAAGATGCGTTATCAAGACTATACCATTGACCAAATGATATATGTTGTAGGCAATGAGCAAAACTATCACTTTGAAGTTCTTTCAAAGCTGTTGGATAAACTTGGTTTTGAGTTTGGTAAGACGCTTAAACACTTCTCCTACGGGATGGTAGAACTTCCTGAAGGCAAACTCAAAAGTAGAGAGGGAAAAGTTGTCGATGCAGATAACCTTATGGATGATATGGCCGAGCAGGCTTATCTAATCTCTAAGAATGCGGGTAAGGGTACGGATATGAGCGAAGGGGAAAGCCGTGAGGTCGCAAGGATCGTGAGCCTTGGTGCATTGAAATACTTTTTACTGAAGGTCGATCCCAAACGCAGTTTGCTTTTCAATCCTGAAGAGTCCATCGACTTCAATGGTAATACCGGTCCTTTTATTCAATATACCTATGCTCGTATCCGCAGCATACAGCGTCGTGCGGAAGTTGAGGGGGCAAGGGATCTTTCTGCTCTTACCGGTGCAGAGTTACCTGTGCTATCGGAAAAGGAATTGATGCTTATCCGTCGTATAAATGAATTCCCGGCAGTTGTTGCTGCTGCAGGAGCAGACCTGAGCCCCGCTCTTATCGCTAATTATACGTATGAGTTGGTGAAGGAGTATAATCAGTTTTATCATGATCGCTCCATCCTCAATGAGCCTGATATTGCGAAGAGAGCTCTTCGTTTGACGCTCTCGTCAGCTACGGCCAAGGTTATCAAGACTGCTATGTCCTTATTGGGTATAGAAGTACCGGAAAGAATGTAATACAACAAGGAATACAAAGTAGTTTGTCCCATGGAAACATCACGTAAATCGCCAGAAGAAAAGCAGCTTGAACTTGATAAGAGATACCTCCGAATGGCCAATATTTGGGCTGAGAATTCTTATTGTGAACGCTTGAAAGTTGGAGCTCTGATTATCAAGGATAATATGATTATCTCTGATGGCTATAATGGCACTCCATCCGGTTTTGAAAATATCTGTGAAGATGAAAATAATGTTACAAAACCCTATGTGCTTCATGCTGAGGCTAATGCTATAACAAAGGTTGCTGCTTCATCGAACAACAGTACGGGTGCAACGATCTATGTGACCAATGCACCGTGTATAGAGTGCTCCAAACTTATCATCCAAGCCGGGATCAAGAGGGTAGTCTATAGTAAGGAATATAGACTCACGGATGGTTGTGATTTGTTGCGTAGGGCCAACATCAATGTAGAGTGTATACCTCTTGACGAGTAACCATATATCTAAACAAAGACTACTTAAAATTGTATCTCTAAATGAAATCAAAGAAAGTTCGCTACGCTCTTTATGTAGTTTCCTTATTACTTTTTAGTACCGTGGGATACCTGTTGGGTAGATACAGTTTGAATATTAGAGGGGGGAGTCATGCCTCTTTGAGAAAACTTGAGGCTACTCTGAATCTGATAGACAAGTACTATGTCGATAGTGTCTCGATAGACTCCATTGTGGACAAGCTTGTTCCTGCAGTTTTTGATCACCTCGATCCCCATTCTTTTTACCTAACAGCTCAACAGAGATCAGAGGAGAAAGAGTCTCTTGAGGGACACTTCTTTGGTATTGGTATTACTTTCAATAACATGAAAGACACAGTCATTGTAATCAATACAA
The DNA here is from genome assembly GCF_030529325.1 of Porphyromonas sp. Classification (GTDB taxonomy): domain Bacteria; phylum Bacteroidota; class Bacteroidia; order Bacteroidales; family Porphyromonadaceae; genus Porphyromonas_A. The sequence goes on from NZ_JAUMXC010000030.1 coordinate 16,696, forward strand.
TACCTAATGGGCCTTCTGATATTGTGGGGATTCAGGCTGGAGATCGTATAATCGCTGTTGATTCGATAACCATAGCCGGACAAAAGATTGAAGATGACTCTATTCGTAGTCTTCTTAAAGGTCCGAACCAGAGCCTTGTCTCTCTTGAGATTTTCAGACCCAAAGATAACTCCAACAGAACAATAAAAGTAAAGCGTGGTGAGGTTGCTATCCGTCAGATGGATGCAACTTATATGATCAATGATTCCTTGGGCTGTATTGCTTTTTCTCGTTTTTCGATGAATACTTACAATGAATTCATCAGAGCCTTTACTCAATTAAAGCAAGAAGGGATCAAGGGACTTGTTTTGGATCTAAGAGGGAATCCTGGAGGACTTATGCATGGAGCTTTACTCCTTAGCAATAGTTTCCTAGAGGCTAATCAACTGATTATTTATACCGAAGGTAAAGCCGAGCCTCGTAGTGATGTCTATAGCGATGGGCGGGGATCTATAAAAGATATGCCTCTGTATATTTTGATAGATGAAGAAAGTGCTTCAGCCTCGGAAATCATAAGTGGAGCAATACAAGATAATGATAGAGGAATTATCATCGGGCGTCGCTCCTTTGGTAAGGGGCTTGTCCAACGCACATTTGATTACAACGATGGTTCTTCATTACATCTCACCATTTCAAGATACTACACTCCTTCCGGCCGTAGCATTCAGAGAGAGTACAAACTTGGCAATGATGATAGGTATCTTTCAGACTGGTATGAACGCTTGATGGGAGGTGAGCTTTTTCATGAAGATAGTATTAAGCATCAGGGGCTTATCTATCATACTGCTGCCGGCCGTATAGTGTATGGGGGAGGGGGGATTATTCCTGATGTATTTGTTCCTAGAGATACTACAGGGTATACATCGTATTTTTCGGAAATCGCGAATAAATCTTTACTTCCAAAATTTGCCTTTCTATATTCCGATAAGCATCGAGAGTTACTTATGAGTTTTGGGGATGGTATGGCATGCTATAATTTCTTGAAGAATCAAGGCCTCGTATGGCAGTTTGCTAGTTATGCAAATACCCAAGGTGTAAGGGTCCGTAATTATCAGATATATAAGTCTCAGGAACTCATTGCAGATATATTGTATCGAATGATTATTTCGTATACATATGGTCAGGATCTTGCTGCAAAAGTACGTGCATACAATGATCCTATGATCCAAAAGGCCGAGGCTCTTTTCAATCAAAAGATCTACTCTCCTATGGATTTGGATAAGTATGTTGAACCTACTGTTGTAGTACCCTCTGAAATTGTGGCGGTAGACGAGAACTGGGATTGAGTTGATCGAGTTTGAGAACTAATAAACTATGCAGCTCACCGAAGATAAAAAAGAATTAAGACGGAGGGTCAAACAGAGTTATAAGTCGTTGACGCAGGAGGAGAGAAGAGGGCTTTCGGAGCTTGCTGCATCGAAGATGTTGTTAAGGCTCTCTGAGGTTCCTTCTGGAACTAAAATTGGTGTTTTTCTCTCTATGTGGGACGAGCTTGATACGTCCTTTATCATATCTTCATTGATGGCAGAAGGGCACTTGAAGGTGCTTATCCCGAGAGTTGAGGGCGAAGAGATGCAATTTTATCCTTACGATCCGGTGCGTATTGATATCATTTCTGAATATGGGATCATGGAACCTAATAATCCTGAGGCGGATGCTGATGTACCTGAGGTTATGGTTGTGCCCGGCATTGCATTTGATACTGATGGTGGTAGAGTCGGGCGAGGCAAGGGCTTCTATGACAAGTATTTTTCAAGGTATAGCCGCTATATCAAGGCAAAAATTGCATTCGTTGCCTCGTTTCAAATATTTCCCCATGTCCCCATGGATTCTCATGACATCCGAATGGACGAAATTATTACAGACAAAGAGCACTTCATGGTTGAATGACGGATGTTGCTTCCCTCAAGTACTAATCAAAGCGTACTCCCTCTGCCGGACGTATATTTGAGATAATAGTTGTCGGAATAAAGATGACAAGGTACAGTGCAACGATTGTCAATGCATTTGTGAGGAGGATAGCCCATACAGATATGTGTATTGGGACATACTCAATATAGTACTGGCTTGCATCCAGCCTGAAGATCTTAAAGTAACTTTGAAGTCCTGCTATAATCAGAGCGATGCTATTACCCCACAACAAACCTTTGAGTAGTATTCGGACGGCCATGTGGTGAAAGATTTTACGCAAAGATTGGTTAGATTGCCCAAGGGCTTTTAGTGTTGATATTGCCTGGACTTTTTCTAAAATGATGACGATTACCCCTGTGATTATTGTCATGCTTGCCACAGCGATCATTAAGATCAGGATTAGCCTCACATTGGTGTCAAGAAGATCTACCCAGCCATACATCACAGGGTTCATTTCTTGAGCTGTCAGCATGGTGTATCTTCCTTGTCCATCACTGACTCGCTGTGCAAGGATATCGTACAACTTATGGTATATTTCCTCTGTATTACGATCATCTGATAACTTTATTTCTATTCCACCGGATTGGGCTGTACTCCATCCCAATACACTCCGTATATCTTTGATATTGCCTATGGCCAAGTGTTCGTCATAGTCTTTGAATCCTGTTCGGAAGATTCCCTTGACTACAAACTTCCGGACTTTTACTTTTCCTTCGTCAAAAAAATAAGCCAAAGTCGTACTGTCCACGTCAATGTTGAGGTATTGGGATAAGTATGATGAGATCAGGAGAGAACCCTTATCTATATCGTCAAATGAGGGACATTCACCTCGTATCAGGTATTTACTGAAAAACTCTTTGTTGTATAAGCTGTCTACTCCATGAATAACTACACCTCTATAGGCGGAGTCTGTTTTGAAAACACCCATTTGGTCTGCAAATGTGTAGGCAATGCCGCTATGATCACTTGCTTCTATTTCTCCACGTATCTTTTCTAATAGATCTTTTGGAGTCTCAAGGGGTATCGTGTATTGGTTATGCGCATTTTCAGGATGAAAAATCTTGATATTGCCCACAAAACCATTAATCTTTTCCCTTATTTCTAGTTTAAATCCTTGTACAATAAATACCGATAGTAGGATTAGACTTACTCCCAATGCTATCCCTATAGCCGAAATCCGGACAGTAGGGAGTATCTTCTTTATCCTCGTGCCATCTTCTTCTCTGTACAAGAATTTGCTTGCTATAAATCTATGCAGATAACCCATATCTATATTATCCGATCAAGAAGATCGCAGGACGCTTGTGTAGAGATATTTGTGAGAAGATTTTTTTCCACTCTTTTATAGAGTGAGAGTGTATTTCCTCATTCTCTGTTGTCAGGTCTATTGCGACACACAGATGTATGGAGTCAGGTAGAGTTTTGCAGAGTTCGGCTATCATTTTATCATTGCGATATGGAGTCTCTATGAAGATCTGTGTTTCTCCATGCTCCCTTACTCTGTGGATCATGTCGGTAAACTGTGACTTGCGCTTTTTTTCATCTATAGGTAGATAACCAAGAAACGTAAATCTCTGGCCACTGAATCCGGAGGCCATCAGTGAAAGAAGTATTGATGATGGGCCTATAAGTGGTACTACCTGTATTCCCTTTTGGTGGGCCTCTCTGACTATTAAGCTTCCGGGATCTGCCACGGCAGGGCATCCGGCCTCAGACATCAGGCCGATATCTGTTCCCGACAACAATACCTGCATGACTTCGGCCGGATAGACATAACCATTGTGTTTATCTATCTCATATATTGTCAACTCAGATATTTTACTTTCCGGCAGCACAGATTTAATGTACTGTCTGGCAGTCTTTGCATTTTCAACGATAAAGACTTTGAGTCCTGACAGCACTTGTAGATTGTAGAGCGGTTGATAGCGGTCTGTTGGCGAGATGCCTAAGGAAATCGGGATCAGGTATAGTTTCCCTTTAATCATAGCTCGTATATGCTGCTCAAGGCTTCTTCAAGTTCCGGATGTAAAAACTCAAATCCTTCGTCTTGGATCTTTTGGCTTGAGACTTTATTCCCATTTAATATCAGATTACTTGCATCTCCGTACATCAGGCGGATGAATGGGCTAGGGACCCATAGTGCACAAGATTTTCCCGTATAAAGGTATGCCAAGGTTGATACGACATCTCTGTATGTTACCAAATCCGGAGCCACGGCATTGTACACACCTTTGGCAAAAGGATTTTGGATGACGAAATGGAACATTCGACAAAGGTCATTGACGTGTATCCAAGGTACATACTGCTTGCCACTGCCGAGCACAGATGCTATTCCATAGCGGCACCCCATGGCCATGAATGGAAGAGCACCGAAGTAGTGGCTAAAAACCAGGCCAAGTCTTAAAATAACAACTCGCTCTGCAAGATTCTCGACATGAAGAAATTCGGCCTCCTCCTCCCAAGCCTGACAGACCTTAGGGATAAAACCTTTGCCGGGTTTTGATGTCTCATACTTGATATCTTCAGAGTTTTCCAGACCATAGTAACCTGTGGCAGATGCGGAGACGAAGGTTTTGAGACGTATGTTTTGTGTCATCAGAGCTGAAGCGAGCAGAGTGATGGAGTCTGCTCTGCTTGAGATTATTTCATTGCGATAACGAGCTGTCCATCTATGTCCAAAGATACTCGCACCTGCAAGATGTAGTACATGATCCACACCCTCCAATGCTACAGGATCTATAAATCCTAAATCCGGATCCCAATGATAGACATTGGGCCCGACAGGGCGGCGGCTCAAGAAGCGTATGTTATACTTCCCATCGTAAAGTGTGGCAAAGTGATTGGCAATCATACCCTCAGCCCCTGTTATCAGCAAAGTCTCCATTTTGATCTGTTTTACTAAGTGGATTTGGTTGGTTCCTCGTATGTCAAGAACTGCATAAAGATAGAAAATTATCACTGATTAGTGATGCTCCGGTCTCACTAAAGTAGCTTTCATTTTTGTCTTGGATACTTAAAATGAGCTTGAAAAGTAGCCTAGCTTATACCGGCAAGGTAAGGATTCCTTCAGGGTAAGAATTGTTTATTGTGAAGGTTCCTTTCTTTTTTGATGTGCTTCAGAAGTCAAGGAGTTTAAATCTGCGGCGGACTTCAGAGATGGGCATCGGCTCTTCATAATGCCACCATTCCCTGTGATAAGGACGTAACCCTACTTTTTTCATCAGGTCTATGAGTAACCTCCGATTTTTTATGGACTCCTTTGAGATTAGGCCTTTTTGCAATAGTTTTTCCTCTTGTCCCAAGTGAGCTGACTCTCCAAAAAAGTCAAAAGGAGTTCCCATATCTATTTCTTTCTCAGAAGATTTATTCCATATCGATAAGTCTACAGCTACACCAAAATTGTGGCGTCCTCCTTTCGTCGGTTTGGCTACATAAACACTTTGAGGTGTGCCTTGTACAATAGAGTACATATACTCTTGTACGCTCTTTGGCCTTGCTGCATCGTATATGACAAGGCATAGGCTGTCTTTTGAATTAAGTCGTAATATTGCGTTGGCCTTTTTAAGTTTTTCTGCTATGTGTGGCAGAGCATAAGCTTTTCGAAGAGAACCGTACATGTCCTTCCCCATAAAGTTGTCCTCCGAGGCATACTTTAGGTCTACCATGATAGTAGGATCAACAGCTTGTATATCCACCAATCCATACTGTACCATCAAATCCTCATAGTTTATGGGTGGATTCTGAGCTTTAATCGTTTGGGTTAACAAAAAAATAATGGCCAGCATCCATAAGATTTGGATGTGACCACTACTTTTATGAGTCTCATGTTTACTCATCATATGAGATATTAGTCGTTCATCGTAAAGAGGAACTCAACATTGTCTACCGTTGTTTCCATACGCTTCTTAACCTCTTCCATAGCCTCGATAGAGTTCATTTCTCCAAGTGTGCGACGCAATATCCACATACGGTTAAGCGTATTGCTGTCCTGAAGGAGATCATCGCGACGAGTGCTGGAAGCCATGATGTCAACAGCAGGATAGATCCTTTTGTTAGCCAGTTTACGGTCAAGTTGAAGTTCCATATTTCCGGTACCTTTGAACTCTTCAAAGATAACTTCATCCATTTTTGAGCCGGTGTCTATGAGTGCTGTTGCAAGGATGGTGAGACTTCCTCCGTTCTCTATATTGCGGGCAGCTCCGAAAAATCTTTTTGGCTTTTGTAGAGCATTGGCATCCACTCCACCCGAAAGTACCTTGCCAGATGCCGGCTGTACGGTATTGTAAGCCCGAGCAAGACGGGTGATAGAGTCGAGTAGGATGACAACATCATGTCCACACTCCACAAGTCTTTTGGCTTTGTTGAGTACGATGTCTGCAATCTTTACGTGTTGTTCGGCAGGCTCATCAAATGTCGAAGCAATAACTTCTGCATTTACACTACTTGCCATATCTGTTACTTCTTCGGGGCGTTCATCGATAAGAAGGATGATCATATAAACTTCCGGATGATTGTGCGCTATCGCATTTGCAATGTCCTTAAGGAGCATTGTCTTACCGGTTTTAGGTTGAGCTACGATGAGACCTCTTTGTCCCTTGCCGATCGGAGAGAAAAGGTCTACAATACGTACACCAATCTTATCAAATACCTTCGTACATGAAGGGGCTTCAAGCTTGAACTTTTCGGTTGGGAATAGTGGAGTCAAATGATCAAACGGTACTCTGTCTCTCACGCGTTCCGGTTCGCAACCATTGAGTTTGAGTACTTTATACATTGGGAAATATTTTTCCTTCTCCTTCGGTGCTCTGATGATGGCTTCAATATAATCTCCTGTCTTCAGTCCAAGGTTTTTTATTTGAGCTTGTGAAACGTATACATCATCAGGGGAGGTAAGATAGTTGTAGTCACTTGATCGGATAAATCCGTAACCATCCGGCATGACCTCAAGCACTCCCACCATGGTCAACGCATCCCCAAAATCGTAGTATTTTTCTTGATTTTGAGTGTTTTGAATATTTTGAGGTTTATTGTTTTGAGCCTGGGTTGTCTCTTTTGTTGGTTTTACCTGTTGGTTTTGCTGGTGAGCAGGGGCTTGTTTTACTTCTTTGTTCTGCTGAGGGCGCTGTTGTTTTATCTGATTATTTCTTTGATCATTTTGTGGTACCGGTGTAATGATATCCATCATCTGATCCAAGACAGATGAACTGCTTGCATTCTTATTTACAAATACGAGAGGACGTTTTTCGTCCTGTTTAGTTTCCTGCTGTTTTTTTTCTTCGGAGGATGAGGTCTCCGGAGCCTTGTCCTCTGTCTTTACGTTTGCCGGAGTAAAACTATTGACATCAGGTATTATATCCTTGTGTGTAAATGCCAGGGGCTTTTCCTGCTTAGGCTTTTGAGCTAAGTGCCCCTTAGGTGTTTCTTCACTTGGGATATTACCCTCTTTTGGCGATGCCTCAGCCTTTTCCAAAGAATTCTTTGGCTCAGATGTCTCATTTTGTTTTTTAGGACGCCCTCTCTTTTTCTTAGCCTCGGTAGGATCATTTTGCTCCGGCTTGTTGTCAGAGACTTTTTTCTCTGCAGAGATATTCGGCCCTATAGGAGTTTTTGTTCCCTCTTTTGCGTCTGCTTGCTCCTCCTTTTTCTCTTCTTTCGAGGGCTTGGCAGTCTTTTCGGAACCTTTTGCTTTTGTTTTCTTTTCTGGAGTCTTTTCTTTGATTTTGTTTGCGATCAGGACTGCCTGTTCATCAAGAATGCTATAAACAAGCTGGTTGGATTGTTGTTTCTCGGGAGACTTGATGCCAAGATCTTTTGCTATTTTCACGAGTTCATCTTGCGACATCGCATTAAGTTCCAAGATATTGTATGTTTGTGCCATAGATTGAGTTTTGGCTTTTAATATATTACTTATAGGTACTGCTTTTGGATAAGCAAATCCTTTATACACTTAAGTCTTTCGGTATAGATGTAAGTGAATTTAATGTACTCTATTGATCACTAGGTTGTTAAGTGAATATATTTCCACTCACTAGTTTAAGACAAAAAATGCCCCCACATACATACCACAAGGTTGATTAAGAACACCCTCTGGTGAAAGTAATTGTAATTTTATTGATTCGATGAAAAAAAGATAAATCGCAGTAACGACCCGCGACAGAACACTCTTATAGGAAGGTTGTCTCTCTGAAGAGTAAAAGGTGGGCAGTGATGGATTCGAACCACCGAAGGCGTAAGCCAGCTGAGTTACAGTC
>NZ_JAUMXC010000086.1 GCF_030529325.1 Porphyromonas sp.
TTACCTCAAAGTTAAGGACTAATGGGGCTTACACACTTTTTTAGGACAGTATCGACCACACAAAATGTTCATAGATATTCTGATTAACGACAGTTTGGCTTGAGGCGCTTGGCCTGTAGGGGAGAAATTACTTTTGCTCCCTCAACTCTTTGCAATAAAAAAGGTCAGAGCGTGATAAATCACACTCCGACCTTTTGAGTATCCTTTCCTAAAGGAGCAGGGATTATAGTCTGTTCCAGTAGATGTCGTCTGAAATCTTTTCGATAGAGACCTTACGGTCGCCCTTGCGAACGTCGTTGCCTTCGTGAGGAGCTGCCACGTGTGTAGCCTTACCTGCACCTCTGTACTTGAGGTTGGCCGGATTGACACCACGAGCGATGAGTTCGTCATAGACCGTCTTTGCTCTTCTGAGTGATAGATCCTTGTTGTATGTTGAGTTACCTACAGCATCAGTGTATCCTGTGATGAGGAGACGTAGAGAGCTGTCTGTAGTCATCATCTCAGCGATCTGATCAAGGATGAAGTTGTTTTCAGAAGTAAGAGTGGATTTGTTGAACTCGAATGTGATACGATCGAGGATTGCATACTTGGTGATAGTCTTTTCGACGATCTTTTCAACCGGTTTTTCGACGATGCGATCAACAAGTTTTTCTACCTCTACATACTTTACCTGTGGACGAGGACGCTTGTCTTCGCCTCCGATACGGAACATCACTCTCATCGTAGCTTGTGCAAACTGTGGTTCGTCCTTACGGAGAGAGATGATATAGTCCCCTTGGAGACCGATACCTACGTGGTTGTTGAGCCATGTGTTGAAGCCTACACCAAGAGAAAGTGGGAAATAGGCATTCTTTTCTTGGCTCACTCTGCCTCTGCTCCATGTGTCATCGGATTGCCACTTGGCAGTTCCGGTCTTGTCATCGGTGAAGTTGCCTTGAGTCAAAGAGCTGAAGTCCTTGCTCATATAGTTGATACCTGCACGTAGATAAGGCTCTACATACTTGGAGTTGAAGAGTGATCCGAGGCGCAATTGCAGACCGGGACCCACCATCCAGAGGAAACCGTACTTGCCTGACTCTTTATCAGCGTTGCGGACAATACCCATAGTCCCTTGAACATCAAGATAAAACCAACGGTTCAACTCTCTTGCAATATAAAGGTTTGCACCCGGCATGACATGCTTCACATCCATGTTGTAGTGGTACATGTCCTTGGTAAATTCTGATCCGGTGATAGAAACTCTGTTCCAGTTGATCAATGATCCACCTACCCCGATTTCCCAAGCCTTCTTCGCTGGCTGATCCTCTTGTGCAACGACGGTAGTCGTGCACAAGCTGAGAGCCAATACAGAAAAACTGTATATAATATTTTTAATAGTCATAATCTAAATCTATTCGTTTCGTAAGTGCTTAGTTTGTCCAGTCTGCTGGTAAATTCTCCTTTGGCAGAGGTTTATCTGGATTAGCGTTGAAGATATACTTCAAGAAGTAATTTCCTGCATTTTCTTTCAAGATATAATATGGCACTGCACGATATGGGGCAAAAGCCGAGCCTAAAATATAAGCACTTTCTGCTGCTTGGGTAGTCTTTCCCTTTATATCGTCATCTATATACATCATTGTGGTTAAGACAAAGCCCGGATAGATAGAGTGGATACTAAACTTAGCATGTCCCTTAGACCAAGGAATTTTGTTGTATAGGTTAGTCACTTGGTTATCCTTTGTGCCGTGAACAAAGATCTGAGAGATGATCTTGTTTTGGAATCGGGCCTTCATCTCAGCAGCAGTTTCCTTCTTTGCCTTCCAAATGTGTCCGGTTGGAGCTTCATAGTTGATATATGTTTCAGGTAAAGACTCCATGTCCAATTCTCCCCAAACTTTTGTGACGCCCTGTATTATTTCAATCTTAGTATTATCCTTGAATGGAACCATCGGATAGATCTCCGGAACGTGAACGGCATTCGGAAGGATTGGCTGCTGACCATAGAAGTATTCCTTACCTCTTACAGTAAAGTACATATCCTCTTGTTTCCATTCAAATTCCTTATTGTGATTGAAGCGTTTTCCATAGTCTCCGATAGGAGGGTTGGGTAAAGACCCTCTTTTCTCTGTGTCGTGCAATACAACAGGTCGGATGATCAAGCACACATTTTTTGCCATATTGTAGTCTGCGTATGACTGAGTAATGCCCCACTTGTTTGACTCCGCATTGTCTGTGATATTACTTTCATCCACAGTTACATCTTTGTTCTTGACAAACGCGGTTGAAAGCACAGGTTTTGGATACACATCAGGATATGCGACCCATGTGCCATCGACCTCTCTCTCGTACTTGTAGGCGATCACAGTAAAGTGTCCCATAGGATAGCTGCCACCGCCGAGATTTTGCGCTGTGGGCTGACGCAGGTAAATGAGGTTGGCAGAGAGACGGGTGTTGACCCTGTTGGGAACAATAGTGTTCTTGGCAGAAGTCTCTGTTATCCCGCCGATCGTGACCTCAGCGGCAGATCCTATTCTTTGAGCTTCCGGAAGTTTGTCGGGAAGTTGATCACGAGTTACTCTGATTTCTCCATCGTCGCCTACAGTGAAAGTTTGGTTAGAAATACCCGGTAGACCCTTAACTTTTGAACCCGCAGGAGCTTTTGCACCTTCTTTGTCAAGGACAACAAAGATTACAGAACCATCCTTTGGATCGACATATTCCTTAAGAGCTGCATTGTAGTATTGAGCCAAGACATTGAACTTTCCCTTGACAATAGTTCCTGGTATGACTTTCTCTTCAGCATCTTTACCTCTGAGGTAATCCATGAAGTCATTGAATGATGTCTTGTTACAATCCCATGGCTGACTTGGGTTGTGTGGGTCCATAACTTGAGTAGCCTTACCGCAGTTATTGATTACTTCTTCTTTCCAAAGCTCGTAAGCGCTCTTACCGTTAGCTCCGTCGTTACCGTCGTTACCATCGCTACCATCGTTACCGTTGTCGCCCTTGTCTCCCTTCTCGCCTTTCTCTCCTTG
>NZ_JAUMXC010000087.1 GCF_030529325.1 Porphyromonas sp.
CTCAAAACACGCGGAGTGGAACGTATAGATCTGATCATCTCGGATGCTTTACAAGGGATCGAACGAGCTATCGGCTCCGCTTTCCCTCAGTCTGCCCATCAGCTATGTGTCGTTCATTTCAAGCGTCATGCACTTAATGCCGTATCCAAGAAGGACAAGGATCGGATGAGGCAGAAATTGGAAGACTTGTTTCCTATCTCGGTCACAAGTCTTACTCCCATCAAAGCATTTGAGAAATTGTGTACATCTGCAGAACGTCGGGGGAAAAGCTACAGGAGTCTGCTCTCCTTATCGGCACCTCGCAATACAGACTACTTCACCTACCTGAGGTTCCCGGAAGGGGTTCGTCGTATGATTTACTCGACGAATCGGGTGGAGCGTCTCAATCGTAGTTATAAGCGCACGTTGCGCATGCGTGGGGCTCTTCCCTCGGCTGATGCCGTGCTCTTTCTCCTCGGATCTGTAGCCCGAGATATGACCGAAAGGACTTACACAAAGGTTACCCTATTTCCAAGACCGGAGTATCAAATAGAATGAGCAATAACCCGAAAAACTCAAAGTTTTTTATCCCCGGGGTTACCCCGGGAATAAAAGGAACAACTAACCTTAAACACTTTTTGGGACACTACCAAGTTACCTAACACCTCACATCAAGAAAATCACAACGACAACGAAATATCCCAAGACCCATTTTCAAAGTATTTTAAAAGCACAAAAAATGAAGGGACTCAGACATCCGTCTGAGTCCCTTCTATAAATTACAACTCTTCGCTAACATCTTGTGAAATAAACCAAAGGTTAAACAAGGACTATACATCACGCACAGTCCTTGTCATATGTTCCACAAAATATTAGGATATTAGGTAAGAAAGATTGATTAGGTTATGTTTTTTGACATCACAAAGATCTCATTTTCTAATTATCTGAGCAATACTTTTATTGTGTTCTATAACATACTTGCCTTACCTAATTAATAAAATGTTTTACTTATATATAAGCTTGATCACTTGTTACTTTCGGAACTCTCCTTTATCGCTTCATGGATCTTGCTTTCGATGAGTTCTGCAAGATCTACGTTCGTTTTTAGAGTCTCCTTAGCAGCCTCACGACCTTGCCCCAAACGAGTATCCTCGTAGTTGTACCAAGAGCCACTTTTACGGATGATGCCAAGGTCGGAGCCGAGGTCTACGATCTCCCCAACCTTGGAGATGCCTTCACCAAACATGATGTCAAACTCTGCTCTCTTGAACGGAGGTGCTACCTTGTTCTTGGCTACCTTGACCTTCGTAAGGTGTCCGAATACCTCTTCGCCATCCTTGATCTGCGTACTCTTACGGATCTCTATACGCACCGAAGCATAGTACTTGAGGGCGTTACCTCCGGTAGTGGTCTCGGGATTGCCGTAACCACCGATCTTCTCACGCAACTGGTTGATGAAGATACATGTGGTGTTACTCTTGTTGATATAACCCGTGAGCTTACGTAGAGCTTGAGACATGAGACGCGCCTGAAGCCCCACCTTATTGTCACCCATCTCACCGTCTATCTCACCTTTTGGAGTGAGGGCAGCGACAGAGTCTATGACTACTAGGTCCACTGCCGAAGAGCGTATGAGTTGTTCCGCAATTTCGAGAGCCTGCTCACCGTTGTCCGGCTGAGAGATCCAGAGCTTCGAAAGATCCACACCGAGCTTCTCGGCATAGAAACGGTCAAAAGCGTGCTCGGCGTCGATGATGGCAGCGAGACCGCCACCCTTCTGTGCCTCTGCGATGGCATGTATCGCCAGAGTCGTCTTACCCGAAGACTCCGGCCCGTAGATCTCCACTATACGACCTCGTGGATAACCTCCCACTCCCAATGCAATATCAAGAGTAAGGGAGCCGGTATGGATCACCTCAATGTCCTCGACGGTCTGGCTTGCCATGTTCATGATCGAGCCTTTGCCGTAGGTCTTCTCTATCTTTTGCATCGCGGCTTCAAGAGCTTTCATCTTGTCCGCTGCGTCTGTACCCACTGCTTTTTCTTTATCTTGTGCCATATAAATATGTGTACTTATTCAAAACTGATTACTTACCCAAGTCTCCGATGAGCTTCAACAACTGAGCCGCATGCTCCTTAGTGTCCACATCCTTGCCTGAGACGATGGCACGCACCGTACCCTCTTCGTCGATGACGAAGGTCGTACGCTGAGTCCCCATGTACTTGCGACCGTACATGCTCTTCTCCACCCAGACACCGAAAGCCTGATTGAGTTCGGTATCGGTATCTGCAATGAGGGCGAAGGGCAGACTGTGCTGCTCTCTGAACTTGATATGGGACTTCGCCGAGTCTTTGCTCACACCGATGACGAGGTAGCCTGCCACCTTGAGGTTTGCGATACCGTCACGGAGGCTGCAAGCCTGTGCTGTACAGCCCGAAGTATTGTCCTTGGGATAAAAGTAAAGGATGACCTTCTGCCCCTTGAGGCTTTCGGCAGTGATCTCGTTGCCATCCTGATCCTTACCGAGTACGGCAGGTATCTTGTCTCCAACCTTTATCATAGCTCAAGGTCGATATCAAACTGTTCGTGCCAAGGGAGACCCTGCTTGTTGAGTTGCTCCATGAATGGATCCGGATCGAACTCCTCCACGTTGAATACACCCGGTTTGCGCCAAAGTCCCTTGAAGAACATCATCGCACCGATCGTAGCAGGCACACCCGTGGTGTAGCTCACACCCTGAGCACCTGTTTCCTTGTATGCAGCTTCGTGACTACAGTTGTTGTAGATATAGTAAGTACGTTCTTTGCCATCCTTGATACCACGGATACGACAACCGATAGAAGTCTGACCGGTGTAGTTTTCTCCGAGTTCGCCCGGATCGGGAAGGACAGCCTTGAGGAACTGGATGGGCACGATCTCACGACCCTCATACATGATAGGCACGATGCTTGCCATACCGATGTTTTGGATCACACGGAGGTGAGTGAGGTACTCTT